>JAKIWH010000002.1:0-51977 GCA_022750125.1 Thermoplasmata archaeon | reverse complement strand
GGATCTGCAGCGGCACGGCACCGGCGGCGTAGTTCGCGCCGAAGACGGCGGTCAACGAGAGCCGCGGCAGCAGCAGCAACAGCAGGAAGCCGGGGGTCACGACGAGGAGCACCCACCGGGTCCCGACGAGGTAGGTGGAGCGGATCGTAGAGAACGCGCGCTGTCGGGTGAGCCGCGAGGCGATCGGGAGGTAGATGTACGTCAGCGTACCGTTCGCGACCAGGAGCACGCGACCGAGGACCATCAGCGCCGCGTAGGCGCCCACGTCGGCCGCCGGGCGGAACACCCCCAGGATCACCGTATCGGCGAACGCGGTCGCGTAGGCAAGGGTCCCGACGCCCCAGAGGGAGGCCGAGAGACGCCAGAGCTCGCCGCGGGGCGCCGGCGGCACCGGTCCCGCGGGCCGGTGGGTCTGTCGACGGCGCACCGAGTGGGCCGCGAGGAGAAGGAAGCTCAGCGCCGACGCGGCGAGATAACCCGCCACCACGGCGACGAAGCCGAGACGCAGCCCCGCCGCGATGGCCACAAACACCACGAAGAGCGCCGGGTTCACGATCTGGTTGTAGATCGCGTTCGGTCGCGCGTCCTCGAATCCCTGGAAGATGGCGGCGAGGACCAGGCTGAGGAGATTGAACCCGGTCGCGATCGCGAACAGCTGAAAGACCCAGGTCTCCGCCCGTAGGTGGAAGAGCCCGGCGGTCGGTCCGCTCAGGAGGAGGAGCGTCGCGGAGATCGCGACCGCGACCCCCGTCGAGACCGAGACCGCATACCGGACGATCGCCCAGCGCACCTCGGGTCGCACCTCGAAGGCAAGGGCGCGGGCGAGGGCCTGGTCGAGACCGAGCAACCCAACGACCGAGAGGAGCCCGCTCAACGCCAGCGCGAGCGAGAAGACGCCCCAATCGGCGACGGGGAACTCTCGTGCGATGAGGACCCGGGAGAGGAAGCCAAAGACGAACAGCAAGGTCGTGCCGAGGAGGAGCACCCCCGTCCCCCGGCCGAGCGACTCGAAGGAGCTCAGGTCGCTCCCTCCGGACTCCGACCCGACGGGCTCCCTCGGCCCCGAGGCCCGGGGTGTCTCGGCCCCCTCCTCCCGGGCCAAGATCGGCTCCCCCTCCCGGTGTCACGGACGCCCCCCTACGTCGGGCGGCGGACCCACGACGGGGTTCGGGAGATCGGTGGACCCAACGACGCTCACCTCAGGCGGTGGGCGGCCTCGGTGAGCCACGTGTACGGGACGGTCACGCGGGACCAACGTCCCGCGCCGGGGAGCGTCAGCGGGGACGGCTTGCGGAAGCTCTGCATAGGGGCGTCGCCGGCGTTCGCCTTCAGGAGCGCGAGCTCCCGATGGGTCCCCGACCGCTCGAGAATCGCTGCGAGGACGAACCACGCGCCGAGCCGCCCCGAGGGGGTCCGCTCGTTGCGGAACCCCATGCGCGCGGCGAGTTCGGCCGGCTCGCCGTGCACGCGTCGATCCGACCTCGGGGCGAGGCAGAGCAGCCGCTGCGTGCGGGGGATCCCGACGAAGACCGGAAGGTCGTAGCCGTTACCGGAGGACGGCAGGAACGTCACGACCGTGGGCGCCGCCTCCCCTACCGACGGGGCGACCAGCGCCGAGAGGAGGTGTCCGTCGAACGAGTCGCGGGCCCCCTCCGGCAGGAGCGCCGTGGTCACCTCGGCCGAAGGGGAGGCGGTCGCGATCCTGTCGGCGATGCGGTCGGCGTCCGAGACCCGCTCCGGCGCGCTCAACAGCAGCACGCGTTCCGGACCGAGACCGAGGACGAGGGCGAGCGGGTCGGCCGTGAAATCCCGGGCGGACTGCGGCGTCGGTCGACGGGGTTGGCGCACCGACTGCCGGAAGATCGAGAGCAGGATCCGGGAGCCGTCCCGGAACGCGCGCAGCTTGGCGGTCCCAGCGCGGGAACCGTACTGAACCGGTATCTGAGCGACCCTGAGTCCCCGCCGAAACGACTTGATGAAGAGCTCCGACTCGATCTCGAATCCGTCCGAGCACAGCGCAAGTCGGTCGAGGGTCGAGACCCGAACCCCCCAGAACCCGCTGCACACATCGAGCAGGGACTTGCCGCTCAGCTGCGCGGCGGCGTAGTTCAGGAGCCCGTTGCCCACACGGTGGACAAGGTCCCGGAGGCTCGCTCGCTCGAGCGGGGGGGCCTTTCGGACCCCGATAACGACGTCCTGGTGCGCCTCCAACAGGTCAAAGAGCGCGGGGAGCGCCCCGGCCGGATACGTGGCGTCGGCATCCATGACGGCCACCGTCTGGAAGCCGTTCCGGAGCGCCCACGAAAGGCCTTCCCGGACCGCCGAGCCCTTGCCCCGACCATCCTGGAGCAGGAGGCGCACGCCGTGGCTCCGCGCCACCTCCCCGGTGCCGTCGGTCGAGTGTCCGTCGACGACGAGGATCACCGGTCGCGATGCCTCGGGTACGAACCGGGTCGAGGCAAACTCCGCGAGGGTGAGCCCGAGACCCTCCTCCTCGTTCAGCGTCGGGAGGATCAGCAGCCTCGAACCGGAAGCTGCCGCGTTGGGAAGATGCGCCGGGCGGTGCAGGGGGGTGGGTTCCTCGAGGTCGACCTCCGATCCGATGCCTGCCCGCGTCGCCTTCGGCCATTCAGCCCGCGCGAGGGGAAGCTCGGCATGTTCCAGGTCGGCTCGCGAACCTGTCTCCGTCCAGCGCATCGAGAGAGGAATCTGGTCCCGTGGCTAAATATGAACCGTATTACTCGGATAATTCCCTTCGATTCCGATATCGATTGCGACCTTGATGATAGCCATTACATGAATTGGTGTAAGTAACAACTCAGTTACTGGCCGTAGCAGACCCAGTACTCCGCCATCTATCGCAAGAGTCCCATCGACGTTCCGCTCCGAGCCCCTATCGATCCCGGGGCACCGACCCGGCACACTTAGATCGTACCGACCTCGGCCACCGACCGTTGCACCCTGGGTCGAGCATCGAGCGGTCTGCAAAGTGTCGCGGGAGGTATCGCTCGCGACCGTACCCCTCGACGCCCGCCGAGCCTCCCTCCGGGGGGCACTTGCTTCCACGCCGTGAGGAGGGTCCAACCGGCTTCCCGGCTCGGGCGCGACCGGCCTCGGGCTGCGTGGCAAGGCTCCTCGAGGGCGACGAGTTGAGGCCCGGACCCACGCCCACCTCGAGTTCGACCGATCGTCGCAGGAGCTCAACACAGACCGTGCGGCGGAGCCCGCGCGGCGATTCGTTCGCAACGGTTCCGTCGCCATCGTGACCCCATCGCTCCCTACCGCGAGCTCCGGGCGGGCGCTCGGGGCCGGATCGCAGGATTCCACGACGTCTCCGTCCCAACCCGCGACGTTTGCCGGGCCCGAACCGTCACGCGACCCTAGCTTACGGCGAGGCGAGGTGGGTTGCGCGGCCCCATGCGAATCGATGACCCCTCCGGGCTTCCTGAGCGACCAGACCCGACTCCGAATGCGATCCCGATGGCGTAGTTCCCCCTAGGGTCGCCAGGTCCAGCGGCTCTCGGGAGGAGACGGGGGACTGGAGTTTCGCGGTGTTGCCGCTACGGACGGCGGTACGGCTGACGGGACATTGGACACCCGAGCGTGGCGCCGGGAGAGGACGCCAACCCCCGCCACGGCCGATGCGACCGCCACCGCTCCCACGGCCGCTACTCCGACCGACGACAGTCGGAGGCCCCCCCCGCCGGCGGTCGAGGAGGTCGACGACCCGTCGAGTTGGACGGGGAACTCGTAGAGTAGGTAGGTCCCCGCGGCATACTCCCACAGATGAACGTTCGCTGCACCCGAGGGGAGGGAGGCTGGAACCGTCGTGCTCCAGCAGAACTCACCCCCCGACAGGTTCGTTACGGTCACGGGTGGAGCCGAGTACGTGGTGAACGGGGAGTCCGTCGAAAAGTGGGCGGAGAAGGTACGGCCGGTGACCGGGCCGCTGAGGCAGATCGGGTAGCTCCCCCCGAGCGGAACGGAGGCCGGGGGGTTGTTCGCCACCGTCGCTGTCTCTGCCGGAGCGATCGACACTCGGTTCGAGGCGGGCCCGTTCGTCACGACGCCGTCCGGCGTCGCGATCGACCAGCTCCATTGGATCCCGACCGAGTGCGTCCCCACAGGCCACGACGCCTGCACGGCGAAGCCTTGCGACGCGAGGGAGGCCGGGGTGGTCGGGCTGAACTGGGTGGTCGACGTGAGTCGAGTCGAGCTGTTCTCGGACGGAGTGACCTGCCCGCCCGGGGAGACGGTGAGGTTAGCCGACGGGATGTAGACGTGGATCGGACCCGACGCGCCCGGGAAGACTGCGACGGCGCTCGGCACGTGAATCTGCCCGGCGGGGCCGTTCGGGAATCCAGGCACCACGAGCTGGTAGCTCGCGGTCAAACGGCTCCCGACCGGGAACGACCCCGGCGGAGTCGAGTCGTTCACGTAGAAGTCCCCGTTGTTGACGAGGGGGGGCGCTCCACCCGAACCGTGCGGTAGCTCCCGGAGGGCTTCGATGCCCGAGGGCCGGGACGCGGGAGCCGGATGGAGTACCGGCACGAAGAGGGCCAAGAGCGCTACGAGCGTGAAGCTCAGGACGATCGATGTTCTTCCAGCGCCGTCACTCCATCCCCGACCAAGCCTTCGCGCCATCTCTTGGTCCACCCGACGGGGGTCGGACTGCTATGAGCCCGCGGGTTCGGACAGAACATCTGGGTTAGGGGTCGCCCCCGGCCCTGCGCCGTCCCCCGAAGCGTGTCCGGTAAGTGACGACCTATCCTAACCTTTAGCGATGGTATTCAACGCCTTGCCTCGTCGAATTCGTCCGGGCACGGAGTCGGGCCGATGGCATACCAGTCGTCCGATTCGTTGGGCCGGGCAATTCGGCCGATGGAGCACGGGGCCCAGAACGTCCACGCACGGCTGGGCAAGACCGGTGGGGCGGCCTGGACCTACTGGATCGTCGCGCTCGGGTTCTCGGGGGGGATGGCCGCCTGGCTGGGACTGGTGTTCCACAACACCCCGGTGGTGCCGGGCGGGGACCCAGGCAACTGGGTCGCCACCGGTTACATCTACCTTGGCCAGCCGTATCCCTCCCAGCTCACCCCCTTCGGCTATCCCCCCCTTCTGTTCCCGATCCTCGGGCTGTTCGTCGGAGCGCTCGGTCCGGTCGAGGGGGCCCAGCTCTTCGCCCCCGTCCTCCTGTTCATGTTGGGGATTTCGACCTACGCGCTAGCTCGGTACTTGCTGCGAACGGACACCATGGCCCTGCTCGCCGTGAGCGTCCTGCTCATCGATCCGTCGCTGTTGGACATGTTCTACTGGGGAGCGTACCCGAACCTCCTCGCGTACGTCTTCATGAACCTCGCTTGGATCGGCCTCCTACGGGCGGGTCGTGGGCACCCCTCCTCCGGCGCCTTCCAATTCTGGGCCTGCTTCGCGGCGACGGTCCTGACCCACTCGCTCGTGGGGATCGCCCTCTCCACTGGGACGGTCCTGTTCCTCGGGCTCGGAGGTCTCATCCCGACCCCGCCGCGTGCGCAGGCGGTCCGTGAGGCCGAGCGCGGGGAGCTCGAGTCCCCGTCCATCGCGGCCCGGGCCCTTGTCCAGTCGCACGGGGGGCTCGTCGGCCTCCTGCTCGTCCTCGTCACCGTCGGCGGCTACTACGGGGGGACCTTCGCCCTCGGGATCACTCATCCGGACTACTTTCAGTCGAGCTCGGGCGAGTTCACCCTCCTCCCGTTCGGCACGATCTTCCAGGCGCTCGTGCCGCACGTCTACATCGGACGGGCGCTCGCCCTCGACCTCCTTGCGGTGGGGGTGGGGACCGGGCTCACCGTCTTCGCCCTCCTACGGGATCGGCGGCCCCGCTGGCTGACGCCGAGCGCCCTGCTGCTGCTGGCCTGGCTGCTCGCGCCGATGGTGCTTGCGATCGTCGGGATCTTCCTGCAGATCGTCACGGATTACCATCGGTTCGGGTTCCTCCTGCTGACCCCCGTCGTCCTGACGGCCGCGTACTTCTGGGAGACCGCCTGGGTGCTCCGTAAGGGCCCCACGCTGACGGCCACCACGTCGGAGCCGCCCACGACCCCTTCCCAGCCCGCCCCGAACCGAGCCGCGCGGGGGTGGAAGGCCGCCAGGTCGATTCCGCGCACCGGAGCGATGGCGATCGTCGGGGTGGCCGTCGTCCTGCTGCTCACGCTCTCGGCGACCGCTCCCGCGATGTCCCGGTCCGACGCGGCGTTCACGAAGGTGGGGCACGACGCCGCGTTTCTCGACGCGGTCAACGCGATCCGTCACAGCGGGGTCCGGGGAGCGACGCTCACCGTCGCCGGAGCGGAGAAGTGGACCCGCGCGCTCACCGCCCAGAACGCTTACGCCCCGAGCTCGCCGCTCTACCTGTTCTATCCGTCGCAGGCGACCGACGCGCAGCTCGCGTACTACGCCCTCGTTAGCCATTACGCGCTGACGAACGGGAAGGTCACGGCCGCGGTGCACGCGGTGAACCCGACCGACGCCGACGGCTTGCCGGACTACTCGGTGTCGCTCTCGGGTCCGGTCCACCCGGTCCTGCGTGTCGTCCCCCAGAGCGTCGTCGTGCAGCTCTCCGACCCCGGGACCGGCCGCCTCACCGACGGACGGTTGAACGGGACCCCCGTCGTCTCCCTCCCAGCGAGCGCCGGCCAACCGATGACGGTCGTGTACACCGAGACGGGGTTCACGCTCGTGGTATCGATCTCGGTCGACCCGGTCGCTCCGACCGCGTAGCGTTCACGGTCACGACGACGGGCCCGCACACCCTCCGGTCGCTCGCCCTGACGATCGTTCCCGAGACCGCGACTCGGGCGACCGTGACGGGAACCGGAACACCGGGCGAGTTCAGCTGGCAGCTCATCGGGGGGTCGGTCCGCCCCGTGACCTCCGGGACGGTCGCTCCGGCGGATGCGCTCGTCAGCGCGACGGAGTACGACCCGAGCGCCGGCGGGCCGGCCGTCCAACTCGTCTACCGCCCCGCCGACCCCTCGGTGAGCACTTCCCTCGACGGAAGCCTCACCCTCACGACACCCCAGGCCGCGAGCTACGTCGTGACGGTTCCTCCCGTACTGAGCGCCCCCGGGATCTGGAGTCAGCTCGGGGTCCGGTTCGTCCTGATGCGCAACGCGTCGTTCGCGCCCAACCCGATCGTCGCGCTGCCGGGGGAGTCGGCGTACCTCGTCCGAGAGTACGGGCTTCCCATCCTCTATCAGAACCCGGAGTGGACCGTCCTCCTCGTCCCCTCCCCCTCCGTGTGATCGTTGACGGCTCTCCGTGAGCATAGCCCCTAACCGAGCCCCTACGATGCGCCTTTTGGACCGCTCACCCCGTGGTCCACCTCGATCCTCGGGTGGGAAGGACCAGCGGAGTAGGGGGGACGGCGACGAACGAGACGTGGCAATCGTACGGGGAGCCGGGCGGAGCGGGAGCGTCAGCACCGGCGAGCGACGCGCTCGGGTTCCCGACCCGGCACGGGACGCCGTTCGACGCGCCGCGCGCCCGGTCGCTCCGTACGCAGGCCGGCCACGTGACACGGGAGCTCGCCGCCCATTGGCGATCGCGATCGACGGTGAATCGATGGTACCTCCTTCCGATGCTCCTCCTCACGCTCGGGGTCTCCATCGCGGTCGCCGTCGAGTTCTCCCAAGCGCCGTTGCCGCCGGGGGTCGACCCGGGCCATTGGCTCTCCGTCTCCTACCCGTACGGAGGGCTGCCGACCGCCCCGGACCCAGCGAACCAGCCGGGCGTGTACTCTCCTCTCCTCTTCCCGGTGCTGGGCTTTCTCGTTCTCGTGACCTCGAGCCCTCCCCTCGCCGCATCGATCCTCGCCGTCGGTCTCATCGCCGCCTACGGGCTTTCGCTCATCCATCTCGCCCGGCGCTACCTCCACACGGGGTTCCTGCAGGTCGCGCTCGTGGGGGCAGGTCTCGGCTGCGGTACCACCTTGCAGATGCTCTTCTGGGGGGCGTACCCGAACCTCTTCGCGCTCGTCCTCTTCAACGAGGCGATGGTCTTCTTCCTCCTCTTCGTTCGAGAGGGACGGACGAGGGACGCCGTCGGGTTCTACTCGCTGGTCGGGCTGACCTACCTCGCCCACGACCTGACGTTCTTCCTCCTCATCGCGAGCCTTGCCGGCTCGAGCCTGTTCCTGGCGCTGACACGCGGGGTCTCCTTCCGTTTCTTCCTGGACCGTCGCAACCTGCTGGGGGGCTTCGGCGTCGCCGCCCTCGTCGGGATCTACGGCGCGGTGACGGCCCGGCTCGGGATCTCGCATCCGAGCTACTTCTACTCGAATCCGTCGGCGTATGCCGTCGACGAGATCGGGGAGATCTTCGTCCCGTTGGGCCACTACCCGGCGTTCTCCCCGGCCGGGAGCACGCTGGTCCTCGACCCGAATATCGCCACCGCGATCCTCCTCGCGATCCCCGTGCTCCTGCTCGTCGGGTTGCTCGTGGTCCGCGCGCTCCGGCCCCACGCGCTGTCGCTCCCCCTCACCGTCGCCGCGGGCTGGCTCGCCTCGGTCGCGAGCGTCCCGGCCCTGGGCTGGCTTGCGCATGTGGCCACCGATTACGAACGGTTCCTCTACTTCCTCCCGTTGCCGTCGCTCCTGCTCGCGGTGGTGGCCGCCGACCGGCTCACGCGCTGGGCCGCGCGTGAGCGGGCCGCTGCTCCCGACCTCCCGGCCGCGCCCGATGGACCCTACCGAACGCGATCTCCGCGGTGGACGACCTCCGGACGGTCGGCCGGCTGGGTCGCGCCGGCGATGGTCGGTGCTCTCCTGTTCCTGCTGTTCTCGACCGTGACGATCCCCGCGGTCCAGCTCGGGGAGTCGTCGGGCTCCCACTCGGCGCACGACGCCGCCTTCGTCGCCGCGACCTCCTGGCTGCGGACGCAGCCTGCCGGTGGCAACGTGCTGACGGTGACGACCGCGGCCCGGTGGTGCGAAGCGCTCACCAATCGGGCCTCGTACACTGCCGGACCCGTCTGGCTCCTCTTCGACCCGTTCCAGATCGGCGTGGCCCAGGAATCGTACTGGGCCCTGAACGCGCAGACCGTCCTCGCGGACGGGCCGGGGGTGCTCTCCTTCTCGGGCTTCCAGACCTCCCTGCTGAGCCAGGCTCCCCTGTACACGGTCTACGACCTCGGGGTGCCGTTCCCGATCTTTCGTGTGCTCCCCGGCGCGTTGTACGTCACCGCCGGGTCCGGGACCACGCTCACGACCTACCCGCTGCTCACCGGGAGAGCGGCTCCGACCTTCACGAGCCCCCAGGCGGCCGGCGGGGCCGCGACGATCGTGTACGTCACCCCCGCCGCCACCGTCACCGAGGTCGCCCAGCCGACCGGCAACGGGAGCGCGATCATCGAGTTCCAGGTCGTCGCCGCCGCGGGCCAGACCGTCCGTTCCTTCGGTCTCGGGCTCGCGTCGCCCCCCGGTGGGTCTCCCCAGCTCGCCCGGGACCGTATCACCGAACAGGCCTACGCCGCCGGGGTGCTCACCTGGGAGGTCCAGGGGACGGTCGGCCAAAATCCCAACCCGGCCCAGGTCGGTGCGACCGTCGGCCTCAACCCTCTCCCGTCCAACACCTCGAGCGCCCGGTTCGACGGCGGGTCGGAGTGGAAGGCCGTCTTCCCCGTCACGGGGCGATCGTTCACCCTCAACCTCTCCGTCCTCCCGACGGGGACCCAGCTCCCGACCGATCAGGTGCGCCCCGTCTTCCAGACCCAGCAGTTCCTCGCCGAGCACAGCATCCACTTCCTGCTCTGGCCCGCCGACTCGTACGACGCCGCCCAGGTCGGGTACTACGAGGCGGCGTTCGGCTTCCACCCCGTCTACTCGAACGCCGAGTGGGTGATCCTCGAAGGATGAGCGAGAGCCCCCCCGGAGCTGCCGGCGGCCTGCCACCGCCGAGCGGGACCAACATCGTCGTCGTCGTGCTCGACTGCGCCCGGGCGAAGAGCCTGCCCGCCCTCGGCGGCACCGAGGGGCCGGTCACGCCGGTGCTCGCGGAGCTGGCGCGCCGGGGGACCGTCTTCCCGAGGGCGGTCGCCACGGCGAACTGGACGATCCCCTCCCATGCCTCGCTCTTCAGCGGGGTCTATCCGAACGTCCACGGCGTTCGGACCTTCGAGCGGGGGGCCGCGCCCCGGGAGACCGTCGCCGCCTGGCTGCGCCGCCGCGGCTACTCGACCGCGATGTTCACCGAGATGGTCCATCTGGTCGGCGGGTACGGCCTCGAGGACGGGTTCGACCACCGGTACGCCCGCCACATCGGGATCTCCGACGAGGATCGGACGGCGGCCAACCGGTGGGCCGGCCACGCGGATTTCCTCTACTCCTCGGAGATCCGCCGGCTCATCGAGCGGCTTCCGCCGTGCATCGTGCCGATGAACGCGTTCAACCACCCCCAGGAGGTCGCGTTCAAGCGCGAGGTGTGCGGACCCGAGGTGGTCGGCGAGTTCGACCGGTGGGTCGGCCAGCAACCGGCGGACCGCCCGTTCTTCGCCTTCGTGAACCTCGTCGACGCCCACGAACCGTACCCCGAGGTGCCGAACGGGCACCCGGTCGGTCCCCTCGCCCGCTGGTACGCGCGCACGCCGAGGTACTACCTGCTCGCGGTCGACGGGCTCCAGCGGTTCGTTCCGTGGGACTCGCTGCTCGCCGGCTACTTCCGCACCCTCGAGCTCGCGGACCTGAAGATCGGTGAGCTCGTCGGGAGCCTGCGCCGCCACGGGCGATGGTCCCGCACGCTGTTCGTCGTCACCGCGGACCACGGCCAGTCGTTCGGGGAGGGGGGGAACGTCTACCACGGCTGCGGGGCGACCGATTCGATCGCCCGGGTGCCTCTCCTCGTGGTGCCTCCCGAGGAGCACTCGGTTCCGCGGCGCGTCGAACGCTGGACGAGCCTCGCCGAGGTCGTATCGTGGCTGCGGAGCACCGCGATGGGGCTCGCGCCGTTCGACGAGGAAGGGCACGCCCCCTTCCCCCACCGGGCGGCCGCGCCCGAGGACGGTGCGGTCTTCTGCGAGGGCGCCCCCGCCTCCGACCCGAATCGGTCGCTGCAGGGGATCCGGATGGACCAACTGTGGAACCACCGGCTGCTCGCGGCCTACCGCGAGCGGTCGAAGTGGGTGCTGGACCTCGCCACGCGCACGCTCTACGAGTGGGACGCCGAGGCCGACCCCGACCACCGCCCGCCCGAGGTGTTCGAGCGAGCGGAGGCGACCGACCGCGCCACCCCGATCTTCGGAGGGTACCTCGCGGAGGAAGCGGACCGACAGCGCTCCGAGCTGTCGCAGGGCGAGAAGCCGATGACCGGCCTTGACGTGCGGCTCCGCTCGTGGGGCTACGGCTGAGCGGGGAGCGGCGCCGCCGCGAGCTGCTCCGAGGTCGGCGGACGTGCCCCCGGTACGTGCTCGACCACGTCGAGCACGGGGGAGCCCTGGACGTGCCTCGGGATCGGCTCCCCGAGGAGGCTCAGCAGGGTCGGTGTGACGTCGCGGATCTGGATCGTCGCGTGGGTCCGCGCGACGGGGTCCTTCGGGTCGTAGAGGAGGAAGACCCCATCGACCCCGTGCACCGCGTCGTCGGGCCCGATGTCGTTCTCCTGGAGGAAGAGGCCCGGATGGCCGATCGTTCCCCCCGAGCGCCACCGCAACTCGCCCAGGTAGACGATGAGGTCCGGGGCGTCCCCGCGCACCGTGGCGTAGATCTCTCTGGGGTCGAGGATCCGGACCCCGATCGGACGGCCCTCGGGATCGGTGATCGTCGCCAGGTCCCGGGCGATCTGGCGCCGCAGCGCGACCACCTGCCCGGCCGGAACGGCACCCGAGGGCTCGCGGCCGCGGACGTTGAAGAAGATCCGGGCGTAGTAGCCACCCTCGCCCCAGGCCGTCGTCGCCTTCCAGTCCACCTCGGCCTTCTCGAGCGGGGTTCCCGGCGCGGGCGGAGGCCGCTTCAGGACAAGGTAGCCCTTCGCCTCGAGCCACTGGTTGATGCAGAAACAGCCGTTCATCGACATCGACCCGTGGTCGGAAGCGATGACGACGATCGTTCGCTCGTCGGTGAGCTCGAGGAGGCTGCCGATGCACTGGTCCAGCGCGGCGTAGTACTCGAGGTCCACATGCTCGAACCGGTTGCCGGGCTCGTGTCTCGGATGGTCGCGGTTGAAGTACTTCCAGTACGCGTGGTTGAGCCGGTCGGTGCCGATCTCGTGGACCGCGAAGACGTCCCAGGGCTCCCGCTCGTAGAGCCAGCGGGCGATCTCGAACCGCTTGCGCGTCATGGCAAGAAGCTGCGGAAACAGCTGGTCACGGCCCTGCGACCGGAACACGACATCGAACGGGTACGGGCCGAATCGGTCCTCGATCTCGGCACGCAGCTCGGCGGGGTGAGTGAACGTCGGGCTGTCGCTGGGGGTGAGGAAGTCGGAGATGTACGCCCCGTTCACCGGGGGGGGAGGGTACCCGAGCGGCATCCCGACCACGGCGACCCGGTAGCCTCGCACCGAGAGCGTCTCCCAGATGGTGGGGACGGGGAGTCCCCGCGAGGTCGGGAGGTACATCTCGGTGTACGACCCGCCCTTCCGATGGCGGAAGCCGTAGACCCCGAGCGTTCCGGGGTCGACCCCCGTGAACATGACGGGCCACGCGGGAACCGAGATCGGCGGGTCGGTCGTTCGAAGCGGGGCCCGAAGCGCGTGGTCGAGGAGCTTCGTGAGATTGGGGGTGACGTCCCGGTACCGTTCGAACAGGAACTCCGGCGGAACTCCGTCGAGGCCGAGGACCAACAGCCTTCGCCGGGGAAGCCCGTTCCGTTCGTCGCCCATGATGATTGAACCGTAACTGGGTATTTCTGGCTCCGCTCACGAATCGGTTACACCCGAGGGGACCGGTGAGGGCGCCGGTCCCCCCGCGATGGCCGGGGGGCTCGCCTAGCAGTCGCTCTCGTGGTATCCGTTTCATTACTACCGATTTATATTGCGCATCTCGGATGACCGGTCGAAGATCATGCCGAGCACGGCGACGGTCGCGAGTCGGCCAACGAAGACTTTGTCCGCCGAACTCCCAACGCCGGAGGCGGACATCGAACACTGGTTCTCCGACTTCCGCGAGTCCGCGGTGCGTCTGGCCGAGCGGGTCACCGACCTGCGCGGGCCTCCCTCCGACCCGCTGACGACCGCTCAGGGCGACCTCAAGATCATCCGGTCGATCTTCGGAAAGTGGTCGGCGGATGTCTTGCTCGCGCTCCATGCGGTGCCCTCGATCGGGTTCGAGGAGCTCCGGCGGGGCCTCCCGAACATCAGCCCGCGGGTGCTCTCCCTCAAACTGAAGGAGCTCGAGCAGAACTCGATGGTGCGCCGACAGATTCTCGATACGCGCCCTCCGCGGGTCCGATACTCGCTGACCGAGCGCGGCTGGACGGTGGCTTGGCTGGCGCAGCCGATCCTGCTCTACCTGCGCATGACGGCCGACGGCCGTCGCCTCGGGGACGGCCCCGCAGCCCCCCCGAACGCCGTCTGAAGCTCCGCATTGCCCTCGACCGATACCCCTTCCTTCCCGCCGCCGCAGGAGCTATGCCCCTGAACACGAAGCGGGCTTATCCCCCGTCCACCTGCGAACGATTGTGTCACGGACGAGCCGGGAACCGGCGCACCCGAAGACGGCTCCGCTCCGTCCCGTAGCCGATTGCTCGGCCGTACTGGCCCGCGCGAACCGACCCAGGGGCCGGTCTCCTCCACTGGTCTGCTTCCGAATCCGCCGCGAAGGTCCGCGGGCATGCTCTGGGCCCGGCCCGCCCCGTAGGTCCGCCCGTCCGACAGCGAGAGGCCACCCCCAGCCCCGAGGGACCCCATGATCCCGCCTCCCCACGGAGGTCGCCTCATCGACCGCCGCGTCGGGTACAGAGTTGCCGAGCGTCGCATCGAGGAGGCGGAGCTGCTCCCCCGACTCCACGTCGAGCTCGAGCAGATCCTGGACGCCGACAAGATCGGCGTCGGAGCGTACAGCCCTCTCGAGGGGTTCATGAGCCGGGCCAGCCTCGAATCCGTGTGCCGGGATTCGCGCCTACCGAACTCCGTCCCCTGGACGGTCCCGGTCGTGTTGACCCCCCCGGGGCGCAGGAACCGGAGCGTGATCGACGGAGTCCGCCCGGGGGATGAGATCGCGCTCCTCGACTCGCGCGGCCGTCTCATCGCGGTCCTCCATCTTGAGGAGCGGTTCGCCTTCGACAAACCGTTCGTCGCGCAGCGGGTGTACGGGACCACGAGCACCGCCCACCCGAACGTCGCGGATCTCCTCGCGACCGGCGAGATCGCCCTTTCCGGCCCGATCGATCTTGTCGCTCGCGCGGAGTCGATCGCTCCCGACCGGGAGCTCACGCCCCTCGAGATGCGGCGGGCGTTCGCCCAGCGCCAATGGTCGAACGTCGCTGCCTACCAGACCCGGAACGTTCCCCACCGCGCCCACGAGCACCTCGAGCGGCTTACCCTGGAGCGGGAGGAGATCGACGGACTCCTGATCCATCCCGTCATCGGTCGCCTGAAGCCCGGCGACTACCTCCCCGAGGTCGTCGTGCGCGCCCACGACCTCCTCATCCAGCACTACCTTCCTCCGGAACGCGTTCTCCTCGCCACCCTCTCCATCGGGATGCGGTACGCCGGCCCGAGGGCCGCGCTGTTCCTCGCCATCGTTCGCAAGAACTTCGGGTGCAGCCACTACGTCCTCGGTCGCGATCAGGCCGGCGCGGGTGGGTTCTACGACCCGTACGCGAGCCAGAGGATCTTCGACGAGCTGCCGGTCGGGGTGATCCCCCTCCGGTACGCCGAGTCGTGGTACTGCCGGAAGTGCGAGGGTACCGGTTCCCCGAGAAGTTGTCCCCACCCCGACAGCTTCCGGGAACCGATCTCCCAGCGCCGGATACGGTCGGCCCTCCGGGACCACGAGCCCCTACCACCCAACCTCCTCCGACCGGAGGTGTTGTCGATGCTGCGGGGCACGGCCAGGCTCTTCAACGATGTTCCTCCCGGTCCGGTGCTGACGGAGGCGATCCAACTCGTCGCCGGCGCGCCTCGCCCCAGTGGCCTGGCACCGCTGAGCGGACGCTCGTAGCGCGCCGGGGACTAGACTCCCAGCGGGGCCAACAGGGTGGCGAGGGCCGGTTCGGATTCGGCGGACGCTGGGGCGGCGTCGACGAACTCCCGGACACTGAGCTCGTCCCCCGGCCGGATCGACTCCCCGGGCGCGGAGCGCCGACATCGGAGTCGGACGCCGGGCCCCTCGGCGCTCATCGGGAGCACATCGAAGACGAAGTCGAAGACGCTCGAATCGTCCCGGTTGGTCGCGTCGCTGGCCATCACGATCGATAGCCGCATCTCCTTCTGCACCCGGAGCACGTGGCCGGTGGTCGTCGGGTCGTCCGGGAACAACTTCTCGGCCCTCCACCCGTCCGCGATCAGGATGGGGAGCGGTCGGTCCGGCGGAAGGTGGCCCCGGATCGCGTGGACCGCGGCCTCGGGGGTGATCAGGAAGCTCACCAGGTCTGAGATGGCTCGATCCGGGGCATCGATCCGCGCGATCGGCCACGAGGCGGAAGCCGCTCCTCCGGTCGCCACCTCCTGGTGGGAGGGTGCGGTGCAGAGGAAGTGACGCTCCCGCGGGATCAGCGATCTCCACGAGAGGGCGTCCGGCGGCGTCACGGTCCCGGCGGGACGTATATCGAGCACGACCGCGGCGGGGCTCGAGGCCCGGATCAGCGCCAGGCCGAGCCGATTCGCGAGCTCCGGGTCGCGGCTCTTCAGGAGCACGTGGGTCGGGCGAATGCGGAGGGCGGCGACGACCGACTGGCTCATATCGTGGACTCGGAAGGTGTGGCCGGGCGAGCGGAAAAGAGGGCCGACGAGGCCCTTACCAGTCGGATATCGGTCCGGGGGCACGCCTCGCACTCCTCCACCGTCGGAGGAGCACGCCTCCTGAGTTCGGGCCTGCGTGCCCCGGCCGGCCGAGCCAGCGGGGCAACGGCGGGTCGGGTGGATACCCATCCGCTTACCTCGTAAACCGGACGACCAAGAACGCCGTCCTGCTGGAACCTTTGGAGACCCTGATGGTCACCTCCCATGCACTGTCGGACCCCGACGGGGCATCGCCCATCCCGGTCGACGGTCGGCTTGGCCGCTGTTGCTACCGCCTCGCGGACGAGCCGTGGCGGGCCCTTAGCACCCGGGAGTCGCGAAGGCGCCGCGAAGCCGGCCGGCGGCCGCCCCGGGTCGCCATGATCGCCGTGTCGCTCGCGATCCTCCTCCTCCCCGGCGCTCCCTCGATATCGCGTTCCACCGGCTCGAGCCCCGGACCCGACGGAGACCTTCACGCCGTCGCTAACCCTGCCACGGCGCCGGTCTGCAACTCCGTCGGCAGCCAGTTTCCCTCCGCCCTCGAGATCGGGCTCCCGCCTCCCAGCGAGGTGCTTCCGCAGGGGACGACGATCGGTGTGGTCTACGAGTTCGCAGTCGTGAGCCCCGCGACACCGGCGTCCGCGAGCGTGGTCTACTTCCCGCAGGTGACGGCGTCGTTCCCGCTGTCGACGGGGAGCCATCTTCAGCTCGTGATGACCGCACGCAGCACGACGATCCCCACGACCGGCTGGTCGGACCCGGCGTGGGCGAGCCAATCGACGGTCGCCAGCCAGAACCTCACGTTCAACACGATCGCGAACGCGGTACTGAACTCCGGGCTCGTGGCGATCATGGCGACGGCGGAGTATGGGAACCTGACGCTCCAGTTCCGTTGGAACTGGACGACCCTTCTCCCGAACGGGACCGCGATCCGCTCCGGCTGGAGCGTCCCGAGCGCGAGCGCGACATCCCCGCTCCTCCCGAGCATCTTCTATCCCGCGCCCTACGTCGGGACGGCCGGCGATTCGGGCCTCGTGGTGCCCATCGGTGCGATGCTGACCGACTACCTCACCGGCGCGATCTCCAACACCTCCTTCCGCGTCGTGGCGGAGTTCCCGAACGGCTCGGAGTTCCAGTCGACCCGCGAACCGACGCCGCCCGGCAACGGCACCCCGTTCCCCGCCTCCGTCCCGATCTGGAACCGCCAGCACCGGCTCGGGCCCGGCGGCTACATCTTCCACGTCCACGACCGCTGCAACGCGCTCGTGAAGCTCCTCCTCTTCCACGCGACGTATGCGTCGAGCGTACAGGTCCAGGTCCTGCAGGAGCCCGGGACCTGCGCTCCCGTCCTCTTCAACGGCACTCAGGTCCAGTCCGGCCAGAACCTGACCGTCACTCCCTCCCTCCAATCGTTCAACGTCACGGCCGGATCGTGCCCGGGGTTGATCTTTGGGGGCTGGGTCACCGGCGGCGGCGTTTCCGCCGCCCAACCCCGCTCGCCCACGACCCCCGTGTTCGTGAGCTCGGGGGGGAGCCTCGCCGCCTATTGGACCGCCCCGAGCCGACCGACGCCCGGCTACGGCTTCCCGACGCCGATCCAGCATGTGTTCGTCGTCATGATGCAATCCGCCGAGCGATCCCAGGTGCTCTCGAGCGGACCGTTCCAACGCGAGCTCGCCTCGACGTACGCCGAGGCTTCGAACTATTCCGCGCCGTGCCACCCCTCGGAGGCCGGATACGTCGCCCTCACCTCCGGCGGGATCTGGCAGCAATGCGGCAGCTCCGCGGTGAATCCCGTCCCGGTCCAAGGTATCGGGGGGCTCCTCGATACGGCCGGCCTGGACTGGCAGGGGTACTTCGAGTCGATGCCGTCCGCCTGCGACGCGTCCGACTCGTACCCCTACACGGCAGCTCACAACGCGTTCCTCTACTTCCCGAGCATCACCTCGAACGCCTCCCTCTGCGCTGCGCACGACCGCTCCTTCGCCGCGTGGGATCAGGACGTCGCCTCCGGGAGCATCCCGAACTTCGGGCTGTTCGTCCCCGACCTGCGGGACGGCGGCCACGACACGGGCGTGGCCGCCTCGGACGGCTGGCTCGAGAGCTGGCTCTCCCCGTACCTCAACGCGAGCTGGTTCGGGCAGTCGGTCTGGTTCATCACGTACGACGAGGGGGCGACGGACGCCGGCGCCGGGGGGTCGCTGGGCGGCGGGGTCCTGCTCGCGACCGTCTCCCCCTACTCGTACGGTCGGGGCGACTACCCGCCTCCGACCTCGCCCTACGACCTGCTCGCCACCGTCGAATGGCTGCTCGGGCTCCCGGTGGGCGCGGCCGGCCAGAACGACTCCTTCCCCACCCACGGGGCGATGCGCGAGATGTTCGACTTCTCTCCGCCGGGACCCCTCAGCGGGAGTGCGAGCGTCGACCCGCCGAACGGCACGGCGCCGTTGACCACCCGATTCACCGGCCACGGACACGGGGGCGCGCCGCCGTACGGGTTCGCTTGGTCGTTCGGGGACGGGAGCACGTCGACGAGCTCCAGCCCGACGCACGAGTTCCTGAGCCCGGGACGGTACGAGGTCAATCTGACGGTGACGGACCGGGTAGGAAACCGGACGACCGCGTCGCTCGAGGTAACCGCGGACTTCGGGCCATTGAGCTCGGGGATCCTGTCGAATCGGACCTCCGGGACCATACCTTTCTCCCCCAGCTTCACCGCGGTGGCCTCGGGCGGGCTACCGCCGTACTCCTACCTTTGGAGCTACGGCGACGCGAGCTCGACGGAGCCGGGGGTGAGCGTTTCCCATCCGTACGACGTAGCCGGGAACTACACCGTGCGCCTCGCGGTCGTCGATTCGAGAGGGATCACGGCGACATCGACGATCGCGGTCGAGGCCTACGCCCCGCTTTCCGTGAGCCTCGGGCTCAACGCCACGCAGCCTTTGGTGGGTCAACCGGTAGAGGCGCTGACCACGGTCGCGGGCGGGGCGCCGGGAGTCTCGTATCGCTGGGCGGTGGATGGGGTGGTGAGCAACTGGACCGGCTCCGAGTACGTCCTCCGCCCCGCGAGCACCGGACCGCATGTCGTGGCCGTCGTCGTGACCGATTCGATCGGGGATACCGCAAGCGCGGCCGCGAGGTGGGTCGTTCGTCTCCCCGGGCAGGGCTCCTCGGCCCCGCTGCTGGAACGTCCGATCGGACCGGTGCCGGCGTGGGTGCTTCTCGCCGGGGTCGCGATCCTGGGGGCCGCGACGTACCTGGGCTGGAGGCGGTGGGCCACGCGGAAGGGGCCGGGAAACCGAGTCCCGGCCCGGGAGCGATCCGTGGGGCGCGCGCCGCCGGGAGCTTCGAGGCCGCCGCGACGATCCGACGGGGCTCCTCCGGGGAGGGGGGCGGGTCCGCGCGGGTCGACCCACCCTGTACCGGGCGGTGGCGGCGACGCTGGTCGAAGCGGCCCCGAGTGAAGCGCGGCTGCGGTCGGTACCCCCCACCCTCCTACTTCCACGAAGGAGACTGGGTCGACCCTCCCGCGCCCCGGCAAGGTCCCTCCCTCGCGCCGGGGGAAGGCTCCGGAGCGGCTACCGGAGCGAACGTGGTACGGGCCCGAGGGGATTCGAACCCCCGATCTTGCGGTTAAGAGCCGCCTGCTCTACCGGGCTGAGCTACGGGCCCACGGCGCGACCGCGCGGCGACGCCGGTGACGGTTCATAACCTCTCCTCGGACGGCCTTGGCTCGGCCAACGGGAACCCGTACCGGGGTGCCCGAGTCCGCCTCCTCCTCAGCGGATTCGCTCGAGGGCGGCCCCCACAAGGAGCGGGAGGACGACGGTCACATCTCCCTCGACGGTCACGTGGCGGGCTCCCGGTTTGAGTTTCCCCCAGCTGATCGCTTCCCGTGTCCGGGCCCCCGAGAGGCTGCCGTCCCACTCCACCGCCGTCGTCACGTAGACGGCCGCGTCGAGCCCCCCTCGGAACTGGTTCCACCAGATCGTGTGGTGTTTCGAGATGCCCCCCCCGAGCATGAGGGCCCCCGCGCGCGTGGCCCCGAAGACGAGGTCGGAGAGCGCCTGCTCGTCCGAGAAGAGATCGAGCTGGAATCCCTTCTCCTGCTGCCAGAACATCCAGAGCTGCGAGCCGACCGCGCCGTCGAGGAGGCCCGGAACGATGAACGGCACCTTCCGCTCGAACGCCGCGCGGCAGAGGCTGCCCTTGCCCCGCGCCCCCTCCATCTCCGCACCGAGCTCCCAGACGAGTTCGCGCGCGGAGACCGAACGTTGCCCCGCCTTCCATCGTCGTCGGAGCAGCCGCGAGAGTCTCCGCTCGACGACCGGGCCGTAGCTCGACTCGGGGATCACGAGGTTCCCGAGTCGGTAGCTCCCCTGCCTCCGGAGTTTCGCGTCGTCGAGGTCCCACTCCCCGTGCAGGTACGGGCGCTCCGCGCGGGCGAGGTCATGGTCGAGCGTTCCGCAGGTGGTGATCACTCCATCGACGTAGCCGTCCGCGATGAGCTCCCGTAGGAGGCCACGGGTTCCGGTGGCGACGATGTCCGCGGGGAAGGAGAGGAAGAGGGTGAGCTCCTCGTCGGCGAACATCGTGGCGAGCAGGTCGACGCCCCGGACGAGCTGCTGCGAGCTGAACCCGCCCGCGGCCTCCATGCGTCGCACGAGCGTGTCGAGGCTCGGGGCGTCCCCGACTCGGAAATCCTCGACCTTCCGCGGCACGGGTCCTCTAGAGCGCCAGGTTGAGGCCGAAGCCGAAGGTGTGGAACACGAGGAGGAAGGTGAGGAAATAGCCGGCGAGCGCCCCCCCGTTGAGGAGCGGCAGGCCCGCCTGGGGGTTGCCGCCACCCACGAGGTGCATCAGGAACGCGTACCCCACGAGCGAGCCGAGGAGCGCCCCGATCGCCACGACGAGATTGCCGCCCACCGCGCCCAGCACGGCCTTGGAGGGCAGCCAAACGTACGCCGCCACGACGAGGATGCCCGGGAAGACGACATCCCCGAGGCCCATGAAGAGCGCCTCCCGCTCCTCGACCGGTCGCGCGCGCTGCTTCTTGAGCCCGCCCGGTTGGGTGTAGTCGAACCCCGGGCCCGCCGGCATCACGAGCAGGATGGGGAGCTTCATCTCGGTCACGGCGTCGGCGAGGGAGATCATGTGCTTCGTGCCGTAGACGGCGACCGCGTCGTAGACGGCGAGGGCGACGAGGAGAATGACCGCGGGGAGGATCGAGAAGGAGATCCCGAACAGCGCGATGAGCGAGCCGGCGGCCACGAACCCCACGAAGTCGACGACCCACCACTGCGGCTCGAGGAGCAGCGCCGCGAGGAGCAGCACGGCGCTCGCGGTCGCGAGCACCGTTGCGGGGGAGACGAAGGTGCCCACCTCCTGCGGCGGGAGGAGGTAGACCTGGGGCAGGAGCAGGGAGAAGGCGGCGGTGAGGGTGAACAGGAGCGAGAAGCTGATCCCGAGGAGGATCACCCAGCGGATCGCCGCGAGCCCGCCGTTCAGCTTGGCGAAGAAGAGGATGAACAGTGGGGCGATGACGATGACGGCGATCAGGTAGAGCGGCGCCGTCGGGGAGTTCGGGTTCGAGGTGGTGGCGAGCCCCTCCGACCGGAAGGGGAGCGCGAGGAGGAGCGCCGCGACCTGGCTCGCCACGTACAGGCCGACGAGACCCAGGGAGCGGACGCCGCGCATCGCGGCCTACGGCTGGATCACCGCGTAGGCGTTCGTCCCGAGCACCTTGGTGATCTTCGCGTTCACCGTGCTGCCCCGCTGGGTCGCGCCGGTGACGAAGATGACGAAACCCTCCTTCTTCGCGACGCCGTCCCCCTTGCGGCCGACATCCTCGATGGTGAGCCGGTACACCTCGCCCACGACGACGATGGCGCGGGGCTTCTCGGAGGTGACGACGCGGCGGACCGTCACGGGCCGCTGGGCCCCGCACGCCTCGCACACGAGGAGCGTGAACCGCCCCTCCTTCACGAGGTGCGTATCCGGTCGCTTGCACTCGGAGCAGATCACGTACTTCTCGGTGTACTCCCGGACGCGCTGGGCGATCGCGTCCTTCGGGAGCTTCGACTTGAGGACCCCCCGCGGGAGGTCAAGCACGCCCGGGCAGCCGAGCTCGCGGGCGAGGTACCCGATGAGGTGCTCCGGCTCCCGGCGTAGGACGGTCGCGATCTCCTGGAGGTTGCGGATGACGGTGTTCCTGCCGTCAACCATCACGTCCGGTTCGGGGACCTGGAACCGGTCGGTGCTCACCTGGACCACCGGGAGCTTCTCGCGGGCCCGCTTGAGCAGCGCGGAGTAACCTTCCATCGAGCGGAACGAGCGTGGGCGCGAGGATAAGCCTAGCCGTCCGTCCGAGGGCCGGACGACGGAGAGGAGGTCGGGACCGCCCTTAGCCCTCGAGCAGGATCGGCAGCAGCTCCGTCAGGTCGGGGCGGGTGACGACGTGCGTCGCTCCTTCCCGGACGGCGTCGTCCGCGGGTAGGAACGCGACCCCGATCCGACTCCGCCGGAACAACGCCACGTCGATCTCGGAGTTGCCGACGCTCGCCGTCACGGCCGGCGGGCAACGAAATTCCTGCTGAAGTCTGGCGAGCGCACTGCCTTTGTCCTTGATCGGGACGCGGACCACGCCCTCGCCGGTCAGCCGCCCATCCGGTCCCGCGAGGAGCCCGTTCGCAAGGACCCGGTCGACACCGAGGCGCCGGCCCACCCTCTCGGCGAGGAGGTCGATCCCCCCGCTCACGATCGCGGTGCGGATCTTCCGTTCGTGGAGCTCGGCGAACAAAAGCTCGGCTCCGGGCATGAGCGGGACGCTTGCAAGGATACTGTCCACGTCCTGCGTGGAAAGCCGCGGGGCGTGCTTCCACCAGATCCGTACGTCGCGGCGGATGAACTCCATATCGTCGATCTTGTCCTCGAGGAACAGCTCAAGCGCTTCCCGATTCGAGTCCCCGAAGTGCCGGTGCACCTCCGCCCACGAGCTCTCGATGTCGATGAGGGTCCCGTCCATGTCGAACGCGACGAACTCAATCGCCATTGCCCCGCGCGATCCGGTCCGCGCGCTCGAGCACCTCCTTCGCCGGACGGGAGCGTGCGGCCTCGAGCGTAGCGCGGAGCTGCTCGACCGTGCCCGAGCCGAACACCGGAGCGGCGCCCTGCGCGAGGAGCCAGTGAAGCGCGATGGCGACGAGCGGCACCCCCGTCTCCTCGGCGAGAGCGTTGAGGGCACGGACCTTGGAGCGCGTGGTCGGCCACTGCTCTCGGTCGAAGAGGCCCCTTCCCCGGCGCGGGTCGCCCGCCCGGGGACCCGCGGTGCGAAACCGTCCGGCGAGAAGTCCGCGCGCGAGAGGGGAGTACGCCTCGATCACGATCCCGTTGCGTCGACAGTACTCCTGCACCGGCGCTGCCTCCTCCCTTTCGAGGAGATTGAAGGGGAGTTGGTTCGCAACGAGTTCCGTCTCCCCCAGCGCGGTGCGGGAGGCCTCGAGCTCCTGGAGAGAGAAATTGCTCACGCCGACCGCGCCCACCTTTCCCTCCCGCTGGAGCGTCGCGAGTTCCGTCATCGTTTCCACGATGGGGACCCGGGGGTTCGGGAAGTGGACGAGGTAGAGATCGAGCGAGGCGAGCCCGAGCCGGCGGAGCGTGCCTTGGAGGGAGGGGCGGACCTGTCGCGCCCGCAGATGGTCGTACGAGAGCTTGCTCGAGAGAAACGGCCGTGAGGCCCCTGGCTCAAGCCGGGCGAGCGCGTCGCCGAGGAGCTGTTCGGACCGGCCTCCCCCGTACACCTCGGCGGTGTCGATCCAGGGTATCCGGCTCTCGAGAGCTGCATCGATGACGGGGCGTAGCCCGGCCTCCTCCTTCGGCGTCCAGCGGCCGAGATTCCACAACCCGAGGCCGAGCGGTGGATGTACCCGTCCGTGCCGGCCCATCGGGAACCCTTCGGGGAGCGAGGCGGGAGCGCGGCGGCGAGGAGCGCGGGTCATGCGGCACCTCCAGAGCCCATCCTCGCGAGATGTCCTTCGATCGTTCGGATTCGGCGCTCGAGCTCCTCCACCTTTTGCTCCACGCCCTTCACGACCTCCGGCGGGGCACGCGCGCGAAAGCCGGGGTCCGCGAGCCGGTCGCGGCTCTTCACGAGCAGGAGGGCGAGCTTCTCCCGTTCTCGCTCGAGCGCCTCGCCCTCGGCGCCCTCGGGCGCGGCGCTCCGTGGCAGGAACACCTCCCCCTCGGGGGTGACGTGCGCGAGCGACTCCAGGGGCGGTACTGCCCCTGGGGCGAGCACGATGAGCGAATCGATCCGGGCAAGCCTTCGGATCTGCTCGGACTCCCGATGAAGGATTTGTCGCACCTGCTCGGTCGCCGGTCGGGCCCACGCCGGCGGACGTTCGGAAGCCGGTATCTGGTGCTCGGAGCGCAAGAGACGCAACGCCCGGATCGTGCTCCAGAGCGCCTCGCTCTCGAGCTCGGCCTCCGGGTCGAACGGCACCTCCCCCGGCGGCGGCCACGGTGCACGAACGAGCCATTCTCCGTCGTGGGGCAACGCGTGCCAGAGCTCCTCCGTCACGTGAGGAACCATCGGGTGAAGTCGGCGGAGGGAACGCTCGAGCACGAAGAGCAGCACGCCGCGGGACCGTCGCGCGGCGACCTCGCCGTTGCGACCGGCGAGCGACTCCTTCGCGATCTCGACGTACCGGTCCGCCACGTCGTGCCAGAGGAAGTTGTACATCGCACCCGTCGCCTGCGTGAACTCGAAGGCGGCGAGCGCCTGGTCTACCTCCTCGGCGACGCGGTTGTACCGTCCCAAGATCCAGCGGTCCTCGAGCGGCGCCGACGGATCGATGGGGGGGGCGTGGCTCGGTGGCTCGCTCCCCTCGGGCAGGTGGCTCACGAGCAGGCGGACGAGGTTCCAAAGCTTCGTGAGGAAATTGCGCGCGCCCTCGATGGTGGCGGGAGAGAAGCGAACGTCCTGGTCCGCCGGGTTCGGGAACAGGAGCGCGAACCGGACGGCGTCGGCCCCCCACTCGCGGATCAGGTCCGCCGGGTCGGGGGAGTTCCCGAGGTGCTTCGACATCTTGCGCCCGGAGGCGTCGCGGAGCATCCCGGTGAAGTAGACGTCGGAGAACGGCCGCTCCTTCCGGAAATGGTAGGAGGCCATCACCATCCGTGCGACCCAGAAGAACACGATGTCGGGTCCGGTGACGAGCGCGCTCGTCGGGAAGTACTCGGCGAGGTCGCTCGTGGGCTCGGGCCATCCGAGCGCCGAGAACGGCCAGAGCCAGGAGGAGAACCACGTGTCGAGGACATCGGGGTCCGGCCGGAGCGTCGTCCCGTGGCAGCTGGGGCAGGCCGCGGGGGGGCTCTCCTCCACGACAAGCGTCCCGCACTTCTCGCAATAGAGCACGGGGATCGGGTGGCCCCACTGCACCTGCCGCGAGATGCACCAATCCTCGATCGTCTCCATCCAGTGGAAGAAGGTCGCCTCCCACCGCTCGGGGTGGATGCGCACCTCCCTCCGCCGGACCGCGTGGACCGCCGCTTCCATGAGCGGCTGCATCCGCACGAACCACTGCATCGAGAGCATCGGTTCGATCGCCGCGTCGGTGCGCTCGGAGTGGGCGACCGAGTGGGTGATCTTCTCGGTGCGCGCGACCGCGCCGGCTTCGCGGAGGGCGTCGGTCACCTTCCGCCGAGCCTCGTCGCGGCCCAGGCCACGGAACTCCGCGGGTACCCACTCTCCGCTGAGGAGCCCGCGTGGGTCGAGGATCGACGGAGGCAAGGTGAGGTCGGGGTGGCGGCGGAAGATCCCGAAGTCGACCAGGTCGTGCCGGGGGGTGAGCTTCAGCGCACCGTTCCCGAACGCCGGGTCGACCGCCGTGTCCGTGACGACGGGGACCGCGCGACCGGTGAGCGGCACCGTTACCTCGCGGCCGACGGCCTCCCGGTGGCGGTCGTCGTCGGGGTGGACGGCGACCGCGATGTCGCCGAAGATCGTCTCGGGCCGCACGGTGGCGACGACGAGACCCCCCGGCGCGCCGTCCGCCCAGCGGTAGGTGAGGTAGAGCAGCTCCGCCGGCTCCTCGCGGTGAACGACCTCGAGGTCGGAGAGAGCGGTCCCGAGCTTCGGGTCCCAGTTCACGATCCGCTCCCCGCGGTAGATCAGTCCTGCCCGGTAGAGCTCGACGAACGCCTTCCGGGTCGCCCGGACGGAGCCCGCGTCCATGGTGTATCGGTACCGACTCCAGTCGAGGGAGAAACCGGCGGCCCGCAGCTGCTCCTGGATCCGCCGCTCGTGCTCCTGCTTCCACTCCTCGACCCGGGCCACCACCTCCTCCCGCGGGAGGGATTCGAGCTCGACTCCCTGCTTTGCGAGACGCTTACGCACCTCCACCTGGGTCGAGAGGCCCGCGTGGTCGACGCCCGGGACCCACAGCACGGAGTCGCCCCGCATCCGGTGCCACCGTACGAGAAGGTCCTGGACCGTGCCGCCGAGCATGTGGCCCATCGTGAGGATGCCGGTCACGTTCGGGGGAGGGAGGATGATCGAGAAGCGGCGCTCGCCCGCGCGCCCCGGCGCGGCCGCGAGCTTCGCTTCCGCCCAACGCTCCTGCCACCGGCGCTCGATCTCGCGCGGCTCGAAGCGGGAGGGGAGCTCGGTCCGGGTCACGTCACGACCCCCCGCGCGGCGAGCAGCGCGAGCGGAAGGAGGAGGGCGAGCTCGACCGAGCCCGCGGCGGCGAGCGCGCCGAGCCCGACGTAGGTGCCCGCAACGCGCGAGAAGTACGCGTAGCTCCCGAGCGGGATCGCGGCCACGAGGATCCCGGGGATGGCGACGGTGAGCATCCACCAGCCTCCGCTGAACAGCTGGCCCGAGACCATCCCCTTCCGGGCGGCCCGGCGGAGGAGGAGTCCGAGCTCACCGCAGGCGGCCGCGAGGAGCCCCGGCAGGCCCGCGGCGACGAAGAGGAGGAGGAAGACCGGTTCGAACAGCCGAAGGAGCGTGAGCGTGAGGACGATCCCGGCGGAGAGGAGGTAGATCAGGAGGACCAGCGCGAGCTTTCCACCGAGGAGCGACCGGCCGGTGAGCGGGAGCGCCCGCGTGTACGATAGCCCGATCACCTCGGTCGCGAAGAAGGCAGGAGCGAAGAAGATTGCGAGCAGCTCCGAGGTGGAGACCGCCGCTGAGCCCAAGCTCGCGATGGTCGACGGATCCGGCTTCAGGCTGAAGGTGGCGAGCCCGAGCGCCGCCGCGTCGAGGAGCGGGAGGAGGATGAGGAATCCGTAGCCCGGCGTTCGGGAGGCGACGCGGAGGTCCTTCTGGAACACCGCCCAGGCGGGCCCCGTCGTCCGGAGCCTCGCACCGCGACTCGGACGGGCCGTTGCGTTCGCGACGGCCAGCGAAAGCCGGCGGGGCGCGCCGACGAGCCAGCTCGCTCCGGTGAGGAAGATCGCCGTGTACCCCACGAGCACCAGGGCAAGGAGGGGGCCCGCGAGGGGTGGCGGGAGGGAGAGTCCCGCCGTCGACCCGGGGAGCGCGGCGAACGCGAACGGGAAGAGGAGGAACAGCGCGCCCACGGCGGAGGAGTGGTCGCTCGAAAGTGTTCCGAGCGCGGCCATGAGCGGCGGTGCGAAGCTGAAGAAGGCATAGAGCCCCAACGCGGGGACCGTCCCGGCGAGCAGGAAGAGCCAGCGGACGGCGGTCGAGCGTCGCCCGCCCGGCGCGGAAGCGAGGTGGCGGACAAAGAACCCACCGGTCGCAAGCGAGAGCACGAGCCCGAGGAGCACGACGGCGATCCCCCCCGGCACGGCAGCGATCGCGGCCCAGGGATTCGAGAGCGCCACCCCGATCACGAATGCCGGGCCCACGATGGCGACAATCGCCGGCAGGTCGAAGAGGCGGAGCACGGCGAGCATCGAGGCCTCCTCGCCCGTTCGGCGGTCGATGGGCAACGTCTCCAGGAGGCTCACGGCTCGGCTCGAGAGGAATGTCGGAAGGATCTGGAGCCCCTCGGTCCAGAGAAGGCTCAGCTCGATGAGCCAGAGCCCTCCGAGGACCGTCGCGATGTAGACGGGACGGGGAACTCCCGCTCCCAAGAGCAGCTCCCCCCTCGGGGTGAGCAGGGCGAGCGTCCCGAGCTGCAGGAGCCCGAGCAGGAAGGCGACCGCGATCTTGCTCTGGAACACCTGGCGCTCGGCCCGGAGGACGAGCTCGCGGGCGGGGAGCCGCGGGAGAAGGTTCCCTTGGCGGAGCGAGTAGATCGCCTGGAAGCGAAGTTCGGCGTAGATGGTGCGGCTCAGCCGGTTGGCCTCGCGGAGTGCCACGAGCCTCACCGGTCCGTGAGGTGGCGCACCGCGGCGGCGACGTCGGCCTCCGCGTCGGTGACCCGCAGGAACACTTGTTCTAGGGTGGCCGACTCGCCGCCGTGGGCGGCGCGGAGCTCGGAGATCGGACCTTCGGCACGCAGCCGGCCACGGTCGAGGATCCCGACACGGTGGCAGAGCTGCTCCGCCACTTCCATCTGGTGGGTGGAGAGGAGCACGCCCCGGCCGTTCTCGCGAACGTACGCCCCGAGGAGCTCCTTCACGATCCGCACGGAGCGGGGATCGAGGTGCTGCAGCGGTTCGTCGAGAACCAGCAGCGCTGGCCGATGCAGCAGCGCCGCAACGAGGAGCACCTTTTGTCGCGTGCCCATCGAGAGGCCGGCGAGCGGCTGCTCGGTCTCCCCTTCCAGCCCGAGCGCGGAGAGGTACCGCCCCGCACGGTCCGCGGCATCCGCTTGGGTGAGCTCCCGGACCGACGCAACGAACTCGAGGAACTCGCGGGGCGTGAGCGCATCGAACAGGAGGGGACTTTCGGGCACGTAGCCCGTCCGGGCCCGCACGGAGATCGCCTCGCGGACGGGGTCGAGCCCGAACACCCGGATCGACCCCGCGGCGGGCGCAACGAGCCCGACGACGCTTCGGATGGTGCTCGACTTGCCGGCACCGTTCGAACCGAGAAGCCCGTAGATCTCCCCCGGTCGAACGCTCACCGAGAGCCGCTCGACGGCTACGATCGACCCGTACTCGATCCGGAGCCCTTCGATCGCAAGCGGCACCGCCGCGGGCGAGGTAGGCTCCTCCACCCCCGACCGAGGGAGGGGCTGTTAAAAGCGACACCACCGTTCCGGAACTAAAGATGGACACCGGCACGCTCGCCGACGCGGCGTACGCTGGAGTGGCGGTGCTGGGTGCGGCGCTCAGCGGCCTCTCGATCGTGGCGGTACGCCGGTCCCGTTCCCCCCGGATGTACCTCGTGAGCCTCGGGTTTCTCCTCCTGGCGGTCCAAGGCGTCTACGTCGGCTGGAGCCTCGCGCTCGGGGGGGCCGACGCCACGTTCCTCCTCCTCGTCTCCGCCGCGTTCGAGATGGCCGTCCTCGTGGTGCTCTTCCTCGCGACGCTCGTCCGCTAGGGGCGATCGGCGAGCCAGGGGGAAGGCGAGACAGTGGCGGGTCGTGCTAGCGGAACCTGGGCCGAGGCGCTCCTCAGCTTCGTGCAACAGTACCCGGGCGGTCATCTCCGGGAGATCCGGCGCCGCCTCTCGATCCCGATCGGGACGCTCGACTACCACCTCTACCAGCTCGGCCGGAAGGGGTTCATCGCGATCCGTTTCCAGGGAGGCTACAAGTGCTGCTTTCCGGAGACCCCCGTCGGCTTCGGCACCCCGATGTCGGAGGAGGAGAAACTGCTCCTTTCGCTCCTGCGTCAGGCGGTCCCCCGCGCGATCTTGCTGCAGCTCTACCTCGACGGTCCGGCACCCCCGGGCGCGCTCGCCGAGGAGGTCTCCGCGTCGAGCACGAACCTCGCCTACTACCTCCGGCGGCTCGAGGCGGTCGGGGTGGTCGTCCGGGAGGGCGCGGGCGCCGGACGGACCGTCCGGCTCGCGGAACCGAAGCGGGTGCACGAGATCCTGCTCCGGTACCCGCCGCTGCCCGAGACGGTCGTCGACCGGTTCCTGAGGTTCTGGTCGGAGCTCCACCCGTGAACGAGCAACGGATGTTCGACAAGCCTTATGCGCCGAGCCCCGCGGTACCCGGTGCGGATAGGAGCACATCCATGCACCTCCGGCCCCGCTCCCGGGGCGCTTCTCGAACGGCCCCGGCAGGCACCTTTGCCGTCCTTCTCGTCGCCGTACTCTTCTTCGGCCCGCTGTTCTTCGCAGGCGCGCGCGCGGACGCTCCATCTTACAACAGCACGGCCTACAACAGCGGCGCGATTCGAGTGCTCTTCCCAAGCGACGTCCCAAGCGTCGAGCTCGTGCAGGACGCGAACCCCTCGGTGGACTCCGTCCTCGGGCTCGCCCACGTGCTCGAGCTCGCCCCGCTCAACGGGACGCATCCCATCGTCGAGCTCGCGGCGAATCCCGAGAGCACGTCGGCGTTCAACGTCACGCAGTCGGGCGGTGTGGGCCGATTCGACCTCGGCCTCAACGGCACGCTCGGAGTGCGGTATGCAGGCCTTCCCCTCTGGGCCGGCTCGAACCTCGAGAGCATCGCCGCGAATCCCTCGAAGGGCCACGCGGAGCTCTCCGTCTCCTACGGGCTTCTTCCGCCGACGGCGGGCCAGCAGGGCATCGCCCTCAACTGGAGCATCGTGAACTGGCCGTGGCAGTCGAGCTCGGACCTCCTCGGGATCGAGATGCAGTTCTCCTTCCCGAACGGGACCGGCTTTTCCTCCTGCCCCGGGAGCGTCACCCCCGTGAGCTGCTCCGGCGCCACCCTCGCGCCGGGAGGCATCGTCTGGTCCTCCTCGACGACCGGGAGCGTTGGCGCGACCGGCCCCGGTGGGTCGCAGGTGACCCTCTCCTGGAACTCCGCAGCGCGCGCCTCGAACCGGAGCGTTGGCGTGACGGCCGGGACCTTCTACGCGAATTCGAGCGTCGACCGGGTCACCCTCGCGTCCTCCGGGAAGGGGAGCTCGAGCGTAAACGGGAGCGCCCGGTTCCTCCTCACGTTGCCGGCCCCACTCCTGCCCCGAACCGTGAGCGGGAGCGCCCCCGTCTACCTCGGGGCGATCGTCGCAGCGTCGGTGCTCGCCGGGGCGGGTCTCCTCCTCGCCCGCCGGCGGGACCGGCGGATCGCTCGAACGCTCTAGACGGAAAGTTCCCGAGCTACGCGGCGTCCGCCTTCGGGCGGGTTTGGGGGAAGAGGCGGACCTCCTTGATGGAAGAGACCCCGAGCAGCCGCATCACGGCCCGATCTATGCCGATCCCGACGCCGGTCGCGGGCGGCATGCCGTAGCGGAGCGCCTCAACGAAGTCCGCATCGAACGCGTACGCCGCCTCGGCCCGTCCCCCGGCCTGCGCCTTGAAGCGCCGTTCCTGCTCCACGGGATCGTTGAGCTCCGTGTACGCGTTCGCGAGCTCGAGCTCCCCGCAGAAGAGCTCGAACCGCTCGACCCTCCCGGGCTTACTGCGGTGGCGTTTCGCCAGCGGGGTTGTAGCGAGCGGGTGGTCCATCACGAACGTCGGCCGGACGAGCCCCGGAGTGACGTACTTGTCGAACAGCTTGTCGAGGAAGACCCCCGCGGGGGAGTCCTCGGGAACGGAGGCGCCCGCCGCTCGCGCGAGGGCACCGAGCTCTTCCCGGCTCCGCTCGAGAACTCCCGTCGTCCCCATCTTCGCCTCGAGCGCCTCGACGAAATCCACGGTGGCGAACGGCGCGCGGAAGAGCGAGGGTGCACCGGCCGCTGCCGGGAGCTCGGGGTACCGCCTCGCGACGTGCGCCGCGAGCTCGCCGTACAGCTGCTCGACGAGTCCCCGCATGTCGAGGTAGTCGGCGTAGGCCCAGTACGCCTCGAGGAGGGTGAACTCGGGGGAGTGGATCGTGTCGAGGTCCTCGTTCCGGAACACCTGGCCGAGCTCGTACACCCGTTCGAAGCCGCCGACGAGGAGCCGCTTCAACGGAAGCTCGAGGGAAATTCGGAGCTGGAGGTCGTTGTCGAGGTACCGAGAGTGGGTGGTGAACGGCTCGGCCGCGGCCCCGCCCGCGACCGGGACGAGCACGGCGGTCTCGGCCTCCATGAAACCGTGGGCGTCGAAGAATCGCCGAGTTTCCCGGAGAATCTCGTACCGACCCTGGAACCGGACCCGGCTCTCGGGGGAGGTGAGCAGCTCGACGTACCGCTGGCGCAGCCGCGCCTCGGGGTCCTTGAGCCCATGGTACTTGTCGGGGGGTGGGTGGATCGCCTTCGCGAGGAGCTCGAGGGAGTTCACCCGGATCGAGGGCTCGCCTCGACGGGTGACCGACGGGGCCCCGTCCGCGCCGACGATGTCGCCAGGATCCACCTCGGCGAGCGCCAGGTCGTATCGATCCCCGAGCTCCTCTCCTCGCAGGAACAACTGGATCGAGCCCGCGGCGTCCTCGAGGTCGAGGAAGCTCGATTGCCCGTGCTCCCGGATCGAGCGAATTCGGCCGGCGACTCGGACGGACCCTGCGGCCTCCGTGCCCGGCGCGAGCCCCGTGCACTGGGCGCGCGCCTCGGCCGTGCTCACGCGTCCGGCGAACGTCCACGGGTACGGCTCGCCGCCCCGCACACGGATCCGCTCGATCTTGGCGAGCCGCTCGGCCTCGAGCCGGCTCGACTCCTCGGGGTCCGTCACGTCGTACCGAGGAGCGCGGCGGCGCCCGGAACGATAATTCTTGCGGGCGCTAGTTCGCGCTCGGGTCGAGGAGCAGACGCTCCGTCGTCCCCTGCGGCCGGATGAGGAGCAGTTCCTCCTGGGTGGCGGGCGTAGAGCCCTGGGCGGGCTTGGGCGGGGCGTGGAGCAGGAGGAAGGTCCCGAAGAAGAATTCAGCGGTCGCGTCCCCGCCGCCGATCCCGTAGCTCACGTAGTCCGAGAAGTAGACGTGGAGCTGCGCCGAGTGGTGGAGGCGGAGCGACTCGAGGAGCTTTCCGAACCCCTCGGGGCCCTGGCGCTGCAGCTCCTCGACGAGGTCGCGCAGGAGCGGTCGCTGGGAGAGTCCTCCGAGGCCGTCGTAGGCCATGTAGAGCGCCGGTCGGGGCTCGAGCCGCATCACGTCGACGCGGAGAACGCCGTCGACCGACTTCGTGCGCATGGAGGGCGGGCTACCCGCGCCCCGATAAGAGCGCTTCGGACCGCGGGAGCTCGGCTCCCGGGCCCGAAGCCGTCGGGTCTAGTCTAGTGGCCGTGACCGCCGCCGCCCCCGGGGGGAGCCGGCGAGCCCTTCTTGGAGGCGATCACGTCGTCGATACGGAGCACCATCGTGGCGACCTCGACCGCCGAGGTGAGCGCCTGGCGCTTCACCCGGAGCGGCTCGACCACCTTGAGCACGAACATGTCGGTGGCCTTGCCGTCCGCGAGGTTCACGCCGATGTTCCGGTTCGCGTTCGCCCCACCGTGGGCGCCGCGGAGGTCCAGCAAGGTGTTGATCGAATCGTAGCCACCGTTCTCGCTGAGGGCCCAGGGAACGACCTCGAGGGACTGCGCGAACGCCTCGACCGCGAGCTGCTCCCGTCCGCCCACGCTCGGGGCGAAGTTCCGGAGCTTCACGGCAAGGTCGATCTCCGTCGCGCCGCCGCCCGGACAGATGACCCCGTCCTCGATGACGCTCGCCACGACCTTGAGGGCGTCCTCGATCGAGCGCTCCACCTCCTGGGTGACGTGCTCGGTGCCGCCGCGGATGAGGATCGAGACGGAGCGGGGGTTCGCACAGCCCGTGACGTAGGTCATGTGCTCGTCGCCGACCTTCTTCTCCTCGACCAGTGCGGCCTTGCCTAGGTCAGAGGCGGAGAGCTCGCGCATCCCCGTCACGATCTTCGCGCCGGTCGCGCGGGCGAGCTTCTGGAGGTCGCTCTCCTTGACCTGCTTCACGGCGTAGATCCCCTCCTTCGCTAGGTAGTGGAGGACGACGTCGTCGATCCCCTTCTGGCAGACGACGACGTTCGCGCCGGCCGCCTTCACCTGCTCGACGAGCTTGCGGAAGGTGCGGTCCTCCTCGTCGAGGAACCCCTGGATCTGGGTCGGGGACTTGATGTTGATCTTGCTCTCGACCTCGGTCTTCTTGATCTCGAGGGCGCTGTTCAGGAGCGCGAGCTTCGCGTCCTTGATCACTTTGGGCATGCGGGGGTGGCCTCGTTCCTTGTCGAGGATGATCCCCTCGATGAGGCTCGTATCGTCGATCGTCCCGCCGTGGCGCTTCTCGAGCTTGATCTGGGAGGTGTCGGCCACCATCTCGGTGCCCCGCTTCTCGGCGATGCGCCGGACGGCGGTGACGGCGATCTGGGCGAGCTTGTCCCGGGAGCCGAAGACGCCCTTCGAGCCCATGGCGGTCGCAGCGATGTTGAGGAGGATCTGGTCGTCCTCCGCCTTCACCTTGGTGCCGATCTCGGTCTCCAGGAGCCGTCGGCTCTCCTGGAGCGCGAGCTGGTAGCCGTGGGTGATGACGGTCGGGTGGATGTTCTGCTCGAGGAGGCCCTCGGCCCGCTTCAGGAGCTCGCCCGCCAGCACGACCGCGGTGGTGGTACCGTCGCCGCACTGCTGGTCCTGGGTCTTCGCGACCTCGACGATCATCTTCGCCGCGGGGTGCTCGACGTCGACCTCCTTGAGGATGGTCACGCCGTCGTTCGTGATCGTGATGTCGCCCATCGAATCGACGAGCATCTTGTCCATGCCGCGCGGGCCGAGCGTCGAGCGGACGGCGTCCGCGATGGCGCGTGCCGCGGCGATGTTGCTGTTGGCGGCGCTCTTGCCGCGGTCCCGCTCGGTCCCTTCCTTGAGCACTAGAATTGGCGTTCCTTGTAGCATCTGGCTCACCAATGGAGGTGATTTTTCGCTTGTATAAGAATGTATCTAGTAGGCGGACTATGAAAGATGACCCAAAAAACGCCCCCGGTTTCGCCGGACAGGTCGAGGCCCGCACGACGCTCGGCCGCGTCCGTGCGAGGCCAGGGTGCCGGGTGGGTCTCGCTCCAGAGCGGATTGCTCGAGAGAAGTTATCGAACCGAGTTGTAATGCTCCCTCGGGGCGATTCGGCACCGTGTCGGCAGGACCCCCGCCCCGGCGCTTGTCGGCGTTCGCGACGGTCAGTATCGTCCTCGGCCTGGTCACTGCCACCGTCGGTCTACTCGCCATCGAACTCACTTTCTACCCCGGCTGCGCGGGGTGCGCGTCCGCCAGCACGCCAGTTGGTACGGCCCTCGAGATCGGAAACGGGACAGGAGCCTGTATCGCAGGAAACGGCTCGACGCCGGGAAACTGCGCGTACTCCTTCTCGGTCAAGGCTTACCCCTCGGGAGCTCCGCCGACCACGATTCCGCGGGTCGGTGACCTGTCGTTCCGACTTTGGAACTCGGCGGGCGTCTCGCTGAATTCGACCTACGTTGTCGCCGTAGCCAACGAAGGAGGAGGCTGGATGGCAGTTTGGAACTCCACGAGCGGAAGTTGGACGAGCCTACTCGACGCGAGGGCGTGCGGCGGAACCGACTGCCTCGCAACTCCCTTCGCTACTGGCGATTCCCTCATCCTCCGCTCGCTTCCGAGCGGAGGGCTTCCGTACTCCCACCAGGGCGACCAGTTGATTGCGATGGCGGTGGGGGGAGGGTTTGACGGCTCTGTCGACGCCCCCATAAACTGAATCGCGTCGAGGCCGCACCGGCCCTTCCGGCCGAACGAGGCCGCTACTGGTTCGCGCCCGAGATGGAGTAGATCTGGATGTCGGCGAGGAGCCCGCCCGAGCCGGTCGTCGAGAGGATCTTGATCTCGCAGGCGCCCGGGATGCTGAAGCACCAGGGGGGTGCGCCGTGGTAGTCGTCGCAGTCGGGGCCGCCCTGCGGCCCGCAGGCCGGATCGTAGATCGATCCCGGCGTATGCACGTAGAGGATGAACGTGTCCCCGGGCGCGAGGACGTTCACGTTGTGCTGGATCGGCACGAAGAGGCCGAGCCGATTGTAGAGCGTCCCGAAGGCGCCGCCGCCGAAACCGCCCGCGTGGAAGTTGCCGCACCAGCCGAGATGCGGGGCGTTCGGCGGTGGGCTCGTCGTGGACCCCGGGAACCAGGTCATCGCGGCGAGCGATCCGCCCACGAGCACCGTGGTGTTCGTCGAGTTGTGGCAGATGAACTCGAACTGGACGTTCGCGAGCTGGAGGTTCGAGGGGGTGACCGAAGTGAAGGTGATCTCGGTTGCGTTCATGACGGAGAAGTTTCCGACAGGAGGGCTCCCGTTACAGTCGATCGTCGCGGCCGACCGTTCGGCGGCGCTCCACGTCGCCTTGGGGGTCGGCGGCCAGCCGACGGGGATGCAGTCCGTTGGGTCTCCCCAGGCCGGGACCTTGAGGCCCGCGTGGGCCACGTAGGTGACATACGTGGTCGGGGGGGGAAAGGAGAGGCTCAGGGTCCAGAGGACCGTGCCCGCGGTGATGGTGATCGCGACGAGGAACACCACGGCGATCATGTTCGAGACCCCCCGGCGGCGTCGGGGACCGAACCGGCGGAGCGACGGTGAAGTACGCATGGCTACGTAGAAGAGCGAACTCTTAGGATATGTAGCTAGCCGAAGGCTCCGCCCCACTCGAGGGCGGGTCCCGAAGCCGCTTGGCGGCCCCGGCACGAGGGCTCGTCGCGCCGGCCGCGCGATCTTCCAGGGCGTGGGCGAGCGCGAAGAAGAGGGGCGGGCCAAGCGCTTCCGGACGTAGGCGTTTCCAATCCGAGGGCCACCCCGACTCCCGAGCGAGGCGTTCGGCCTGCGCGTCGCCGCCGACGACCGCGGGGAGGGAGTTCCCGAGCTGTTTTCGCCGCCACGCGAAAAGTCGCCGAGTGAGATCCTCGAGAATAGCGGGGGATCCGACAGGGAGCGGACCCTCGCGCGGCGTGAACCGGAGGACGATCCCTTCCACCGCCGGCTCCGGCTCGAAGGAGGTCGAAGGGACCCGAGCAAACAGCTCGACCGTGCCGTAGAGGGCGGCAAGGATCGTCGGCCTCCCGAACGCCGTCCCGCCGGGCTCCGCCGCGAGCCTCTCGCCGACCTCCCGCTGGACGAGCGCAACGACCCGACGCGGCCGGAGCGCGAACAGCCGCATCAGCAGCGGTGTCGCGGTCGCGAACGGAAGGTTACCTATCACCGCCTCCTCGGGAACGAACAGAAAGGTGAGCGCGTCCGCCTCGACCACCTCGGCACGGCCGGCGACGAACTCCCGCAGGTGCCGGGCGAGCCGCGGATCCCGCTCGATAACCCGAAGCGGACGGAGACCCCGTCGGAGGAGGGCTGCGGTGAGCGCCCCGAGTCCCCCGCCCACCTCGACGATCGGGGTCCCGGGCGCGAGCTCGAGGAGCGCCACTTCAATGTCCGGGAGGAACGGGTCGGTGAGGAACGACTGGCCCGATCCTTTGGAGGGGCGTACACCGAGCTCCTCGAGGCGGGCCCGGACCGCCTCCGGGCGATAGGGCGGAGCGGGGGGATCGACCGGGGTCGGCGTCACGGCGCGACGAAGAGGCGGTACTTGTCGGGAGGACCTTCCATCTCCTGCTCGATCCGGGCGACGACCCGACGCTCGGGGCGGGTGATATGCATGCGGGCCTCGAGAGCCTCGAAGCTCTCGAAGGGACCCTTGCGGCGTTCGTCCACGATGGCGAGCATCGTCTTCTTTCCGATCCCAGGGAGCAGCTCGAGCAGATTGAACCGGCGCGACACGGCAGGAGCCTCGTTGAACAGGCGGAGGAAACGCCCCGGGTCCGCCCGCACGATCCGTTCGAGCGCCTCGGGAAGCAGCGTCCGGGCCGACGTGGAAAGTTCGGGGTAGCCGAGCCGTCGACGGACGTGGTCGATCGGCGGCGCCACGCCGTTCAGGGGCACGAGCGGGATCCGCGACCCCGGCACAAGGGCCACGCCGGGCCGCGGGATGAGCTCGAGGAGTTTCAGCTCGCTCTCGCCGACAGCGAGCGCCACCGGCTCGCGGTGGAACCCGTGCTCGGTCGCCCGGCCGTTCGGCAGATAGTCGAGGATGTGCGCGTACGTCTCCACGGCCGTTCGTCCGGACTCATCGGTACTGAGCGAGGATCTCCAGCAGCTTCGCGAGCTGCGCCTCGTCGAGAAGAAGTCGTTCCTTCGAGTAGAGGAGCCGAAGCTCCTCGGTGTACTGCGGCATCAGGTCCGCGAGCTTCACCGCCATCGCCGCATCGACGTAGGAGAGCTCTCGGAGCGAGGCGAGGAGCTTCGTCGTCTCTTCCGGAGGCAGGCGCGCGAACAGCTCCGAGTGCCCCTGCGCGAGCATCGCCTCCCGCGGGAGAGTGCGTCGGCTCGCCTCGTCGGTCAGACGGCGCTTCACTTCCGCGAGCGGAACGGGGTCGGGCACGGATCACCCCGCCTTGGGCGGTCCGCCGCCGGCGGGGGCGAGATGGACGGGGAGGGCGACCACTTCCTTGCGCTTGCCACCGTCGTAGAACTCGAGCTGGTAGGCGCGGCCGACGCGCCGCAGGACCGTGGCGGTCACCCCCTGGTAGCGCGGGTGCGGCTGGCCCCTCGGTTCCGAGGCTTCGAGCCGGACGACCACCTTCTGGCCCACCTCGAACGCCTGCAGGTAGCGGGTGACGGGCGGCATGCCCCGGTCGCGCGCCTCCTTCGTGAGGACGCCGCGCGTGCGGGACCGGGAACCTTTCGAACTCTTGACCATCTATCCCTCTCTGTCGTGGATCTCTAGCACATCGAGGCTCTCTACCGAGAGCGGCACCCCGAGAAGTTCGGTGAGGCTCGGCTCCGTGCGCCCTGCATCTCCCTCCACCCACTCCTTGATGTACGTGCCGGCCTCGGCCCGCAGCTCGAGCGTGAACCGCCCCGGCTCGGCGGCGACGATCGACACCTCCGCGATCCTCCGGGTGCGTACCCGGTCGGCGCGTCGGTGCGCGACCCTCGTCGGCGTGCGCTGGGCGATGGCTCGGAGCGGAACGAGTTCCACCGCTTCCTTAACCTTTTCCACCGCCGCCTCCCCGGTGAACGTGACGCGGTAGCTCTTCCAGGGGGAGGCCTCCTTCACCCGCCGAACGCTCGCCGCGTCCGCGGCGACGAGCCCCTCCACCTCGACCCGTCCTGCCGCGCTCGTCGCAAGCTCCTCCGCGAGCTTGGGCAGGTCGAGGGTGCGGCGCCGGGGCGCCCGGAGCTCGAGAACGAACGGTCGCCCGTGCCCGAGCATGCGCGCATCGATGTCCTCCCGTCCCATCCCGTGGAATCGTGTCCCCTCCGCCTCGGTGGCGGCGAGGAACGGAGCCGCCACGAGCTCCTCCACGCTCGATTCGTACGTCTTTCCCGTGCGGCCGCAGGCGTCGCAGCCCCGTCCGCGGCACTTGCGGCACGGCCAGCGGGTCTGGGGGAGCGTGCGGTCGAGCTTCCGGTACCGCCCCTCCACGTACAGCGGGGCCACCGTCACTTCGACCCGGCCGACGAGCAGGTCCGCAACGAACAGGATCTCGCCGCCCTGGGTCGTCCCCTCGGCCCCGGTCTCCTCGGCAAGCCGCTTGCCCCACTCCCGGTTGAAGGCGGCCCGCGCGCTCTCGCCCCAGGCGCTCGACGCGAGCCCCCAGAGCGCCTCCTCGCGGGCGAGGAGCTCCGGGTCCCAGCGGGAGCCGCAGGTGAAACGGTGCCACTCGTACGGCGAGGCGGCCTCCCGGGCCCTTCTACTCCAGGTCGGCCAACGGTCGAAGCCGCCCGCGCAGAGGAAGCAATCGGCCCCGGCGACGGGAGCGAGCCCTTCGACCGCCCCGATCAACCGCGCGGCGCGCTCCGGGTTCGTGAGGCCGTGGCCCGCCCGACCGAACACCCGTCCGAGACACTCGGCGCAGAGCGGCGTCCCCTTGAGCCGGCCCGCCGCTGCAAGGAGCTCGGGCGCAAGCTCGAAGCTCGGGGCAGCTACCTCCTCCACCGGCATGGGGCGAGCGGGACACCGCTTGCCGACTTGAGGATGCGCCTCGCCGACGGCTGCGAAAGGTCTTACCGAGCGACGCTTTCGCCGACGGGGGGGACCGTACGCCGGTTACCGAAGCCGAACTCACCCGGGCGATCGAACGCACCCTCGTGGCCCACGGGAAGATCCCACCCGAGCAGGCGGTGGTCGTCGCCCGGACCGTGCTCAACTACTTCGGTCCCGGGGACGCCGTCCTCGACAACAAGGTCGCGAGCGAGGACCGCGACCACTTCTACCGGCTCGAGGAGGAGGGACTCCTCTCGAGCGAGGAGGAGGACGCGACCGTCTCGCGGGGCAAGACCTGGCGGATCCACTACTGGTTCCTCAAGAAATCCCGCATCCGCGCCGCGAGCGAGGGGGGCGAGGCGGCCTCCTCGGAGGGCGCGGACGCGGTCTACCGGCAGATCTCGGACGACGCCTGGAACCGCTCGGGCGGCGCGCCCCGGGCGCGACCGCCGGCGCGCTAGCGACCCCGGGCCGTCGGCCGGCTCACCGGGCCGGGTGGGCGGTACCGCGCGTTCATCGGCCCCGCGCCCGCGTAGCTTCCGCGCAGAACGAGGGAGCGGACGTACTCGATCGCACTGAACGCGAGCAGGATCGCAAGCCCAAGGCCGAGGAGGCTCAACGCTCCGGCGTACGCGTTGCCAAGTCCCGCGAGCACCACGAGCACCGGGAGCGAGGCGAGCGCGTTGAAGCTCGCGTGGAGCCCGACCGCCCCCGCGAAATGGCTCGCTTCGGGGGCGCCCGGGGCACCGAAACGCTTCCTCGCGTAGCCGAAGCCGAAGAGCGCGGTCGAGCTTCCGTGGAGGAGGACGCTCGAAAGGCTTCGTACAAAGATGAGGACGAGCCCGGCGGCGAGCCCACCCGTGAGGTACGCACCGAATCCGTACAGGAACGTCTCGAAAAAGCCGAAGCCGAGCCCCACGCCGGCACCGTAGACCGGTCCGTCGGCGACGGTACGGAACTGGTCCTTGTAGGAGGTAGTGCCCCACGCCTTGAGCCCCTCCTCGACGACCGGGGCGAGGACGAGCACCAGGAACAGCGCGCCGATCGTCGAGCTGCCGTTCAGGAAGGTGAACTCGGGGGCGGGGTACGCGTGGGAGAAGGCGGTGCCGCCGGCGAGGAGCGCGCCCTCGATGAGCGCCGCGGCGAACGTCGCCCCCAGCGCTCCCAGGAAGAAGGCGCCGAGGAGAGGCGACCACGGCCCTGCGTTGCCTCGCTCACCAGAGCGGACCCAGGCGAGGTAGATGAGCGCCGGGAGGAGCGCCGCCACGATGAGGAAGACGATGTCGTCGAGCGGACCGAGGTCGGTCACGTGGGCCTCGTCTCTCCCGGGGGCTGCGGGTAGCTGTAGAAACCTTCACCGGTCTTGCGGCCGAGCTTCCCCGCCTCGACCAAGGTTCGGAGCAGCGGGCAGGCCCGATACTTCGAGTCGCGGTACCCGTCCCAGAGCACGTCCAGGATGGAGAGCGCTGTGTCGAGGCCCACGAGGTCGAGGAGCTCGAACGGCCCCATCGGATGGCCGAACCCGAGCCGGTACCCGGCGTCGATATCCTCTTTCGTTGCGACGCCCTCGTAGAGCATCCAGACCGCCTCGTTCATCGCCACCGCGACGGCGCGGCTCGTGACGAACCCCGGCGTGTCCCGGCTCTTCACCACCGTCTTCCCCAGCGAGCGCGCGAGCTCGACCGCGCCCTCGACCACCTCGGGCCGGGTCGCATGGCCCGGGATCACCTCGACGAGCGCCATCGAAAGGACCGGATTGAAGAAGTGGATCCCGACGACCCGCCCCGGGTCTTTCACCACCTTGGCGATCGAGGTGATCGGGAGAGAGGAGGTATTGGACGCGAGGAGCGCGTGCGGGCTCGCGGCCCGGTCAAGCTCGCGGAACACCTCGTGCTTCAGTTCGAGCTTCTCGGGGACCGCTTCGATGAGGATCGGCGCCGCCGCCGCCCGGCGGTAGCCGATCGCGGGTTCGATGCGAGCCACAGCCTCCTCCCGCTCCGATTCCTTGACCCGGCCCTTGCGCACCGCCGAGTCGAGCGCGCGCTTCGCGCCCGCCACCCCGCGCTCGGCGAGCTCGTCGGTGAGGTCCGCGAGGGTAACGGCGTATCCCGAGAGAGCGCACTGGGCCGCGATGCCGCTCCCCATGATCCCTGCCCCCACGACGAACACCCGGGTTCGGCTTAGGAGCCGGGGGTCCGTCCCAGCGGCGTCGGGTCCCGCTGCGCCCACGCCGGGTGGAAGACCCGGGCCGTAAGACGATTGTCTCGCGTCCCGTCGAGTGAACCGGGGGAGCTGCCCTCAGCCGGTCCGTGGCGGAGCCGCGGGCGGGGAAGCGGCCGGCCCCGAAGCGGGAGGCGGGTAGTAGCCCTGCGGCGGGTAGCCGGGCGGAGCTGGGGGGCTCGCCGGAGGGGTCCGCTTCCTTCGGGAGAGGAGGAGCACCGCGGCCACGATGACCGCGAGCACGACCGCACCTAGGATACCGTACAGAAGATACGGGGTCGAGCTGGAGCTGCCCGAGCCGGACGTGTTGTGGTTCGTTCCGGCCGTGACGTTCACGGTCACGTTCGACGTTGCGAGCACGCCGGCCGCGTCCGTTACCGTGAGCCGCACGGTGAACGTCCCTGCCGCCGCGTACGCGTGGCTCGTGCTGTTGCCCGTGCCGGTGAGGCCGTCGCCGAAGCTCCACCCGTAGGTGAAGGGCGCCGTTCCCCCCGCGCCCGTCCCGGTGAAGTTGACCCGCCCACCCGCGGAGACGGTCACGTCAGCGGGGGAGGGTGAGGTCGTGATCGCCGCCGACGGGCGCGCGTTCGCCGTCACGGTGAACGTCGTCGTCGCGTGGGTGCCGACCGCATCGGTGGCGTTGAGGTGAACGGTGTAGCTGCCCATCGCGGCGTAGGTATGGTTGGGGCCGACCCCGGAGCCGGTCGAGGCGTCGCCGAAGCTCCACGAGAGGGCGACCGGCCCGATTCCCCCCGTGGTCTGGCCCGAGAACTTGACCTTGGCTCCGAGATCAGTTGCGGGCGGCGTCGAGGTGCCCGTGACGTTGAGCGCTGGAGCGTAGGCCCAGCTGTCGGAGGCGGAGATCTCGCGCGTGGGGCTCAACTGAAGGGTGCCGCCCATCACGAGCAGATAGCCAGCGAGCGGCTGGTAGGCGACGGCCGAGCCGAACCGCGCCCCCGCCGGGGTCGACGGCGAGATCTCGTTCCACGCCCCGGCGTGGAACTGCCAGAAATCGGTGAAGGCGGCGTTGAGGTCGCGGGGTCATACGCCGCGTCGGCCGCGAGGCGGGGCGCGGGAAGCAGGGCGGGCGTGAGCTGCGTCCAGACCCCTCCGGAGAACCTCCAGCAGGCGCCGGTCACCCCGAGGTCGGAGTTGTTGTGGGAGCCGCCCTCCATGAGGACGTAGCCGTCGGCGGCGTCGTACACCATCGTAGGGATGATGAGCGGTCCAGGGTTCGTGGCCGGGGAGAGTTGGTTCCAGCTGCCGTGCGCGAACGCCCAGGTCTCGCTGAGCGGCGCGCCACTAACGTTCAGTCCCCCGTACAGCAGCATCTCCCCATCGGCGGCGTCGTAGGTGAGCGAGGAGCCGTAGCGGACGGAGGGGGAGCTGAGCGGAGAGATGTTGGTCCACTGGCCGTGGGAGAACGCCCAGGTGTCGCCGTAGACGGCCGAGCCGTTGTACCCGCCGAACAGGAGGACGTACCCGTCAAGTGGGTCGTACGCCATCGCCTGGAAGACGCGCGGCAAGGGGTGGAGCGAAGGGCTCAGCTGGGTCCACGTGCCGTTCCGGAACGACCACGTGTCGCCGAGGATGGGCGGGACTCCACCGCCGCTCGATCCCCCGAAGAGGACCGAGTAACCGTCCGTGGCGTCCCAGGCCATGGTCCCGAGGATCCTGGCCGCCGGTCCCCCGAGAGAGAGTCCGGTGATGTTCCACCAGCTAGGCGCGGGGGAGAGAAGGGGGGCGTGCGGGGAAGCGAGGTGCGCAGAGGCTGAGGCAGGAGCCGCCCCAAGGCTCACGCGAGGGGCAGCGGAACCGATGGATGGACTGTGACCCGCCCATACGAGGAGACCCCCAACCGGGAGGACGGCCAGGATCCCGACCAGGAGCACCAAGGATGCGACGGGAAAGTCGGCAAGAGGGTTACGGGACTTCGAGGCAGGTCGGGCCATGCGACTCATTCTGCCGAATCCCCTACTTCAAGGCTATGCTCGAAACCTCGAGGAGCCCGCGCCGTCGCGGCCGGTCGGGTCGCCGTTCGTGCCCTCGTCCGGTACGAGCAGGCACGGCACAGCGTCCCGGTGGCGGGTTCGCCGCACTCGCTGCAGACCCCCGCGCGTGTCCCGCCGTACGCCGTCTCAAGCAGCGGCAGCAATCTCTCGCGGGTACGTAGCAGCGCCTGACGAGTCCCAGGGATCGCATCTTCGAGACGCCAAAGCACCTCCCGAAACTCGTTCCGGGCGGCTCGGGTGGCGTGCGGGCACTCGGAGTGATCAAACTGGAGCGCGGCGAGGCGCGCATAGAGGTAGACTTCGCGCTCGGGGATCGCCGCGAGCGGGGCCGCCCTCGGGATCAGCCCGGGCTGTCGACGAGTGTGCGGCGCCATGCGGAGAAGTCGCGGAAGCTCGCCCCGCGCGAGATTCATCAACACCGTTTGCGCGAGGTCGTCCAGATTGAACCCGAGGAGAAGGACGTCCGCGCCCACGTCGCGCGCCGACTGGTTGAGGAGCTGGCGTCTCCAGACGCCGCAGAAGGAGCAGGGGGCGAGCATCGGGAGCTCGAGCGCAGCGGCGTCGGTGGTCGTGCCGAGGGCGTCCTCGGATCGCACGATCCGGTGCTCGATCTCGAGCCGTTCCGCGCAGGCCGCAGCGGCCCGCAGCGAGGCCGTGCGGTAGTCCGCGATCCCCTCGTCGACGGTGATCGCGACGAGCCGCACGCCCGGTCGCCGAGAGAAGTAGCGCGACGCGAGCTCCAGCGTGACGACCGAATCTTTGCCACCGGACAACGCGACCGCCACCGTCCCGCCCGGGAACCCGGGGAGCTGTCGGTGCAGCTCCCGGCGCACGCGCCCCTCTACGGAAGCGAGGAAGTGCGACTTGCAGAGGTGCGCCTGGCGGTACGGTTGGTCGACGACCGCCTCGAGCTCGCATCGGTCGCAGCGCACGGAGCGAACCGGAGAGTTCGGCGGTAGAAAGCGCCTGCCGACGCTTCTCGCGCCCCGGCACGTTCCTGTGCGCGCGAGCCTTAATGAACCCCTCCCCCGCCAAGCGCGCTCCAATGAGCGTTGGGACCGCGCCGCGCGGTCGCGCGGGGGGTCCCCGCGCCGGGGTGCCGCATCACGACGAGCCCTCCTTCTCCGCGCCCGAGCTCGTCGACCGTTTCCAGCGGACCCTTCAGGGTCAGGAGCGGAGCCCGTGCACGGTGAAGCAGTACGGCCACATCGCACGGACCTTCCTAGGGTACGTGGGAAAGCCGCTCGACGAGGTGAGCACCCGGGACATCGAGGGATTCCGGGAATACCTCGTGCTCCAGCGGCACTACAGCAAGAACTCGCTCTACACGACCGTACGTGGCCTCACCTGTCTCTTCCGAACCTTCGGCATCCCGATGGAGCGGGGTCTCGAGGCGCCCCGGCGGCCGGAGCGGTTACCTCACTACCTCTCCGAGGAGGAGACGCACCGGCTGTTCGAGGCGGCGCACGCCTCGCCGCGCGACTATGCGATACTCCACGTGCTTGCGTACAGCGGCCTGCGTCTCGGCGAGCTGTGCCGCCTCACCTTCGAGGACATCGAGTTCGACCGGGGCATCCTCCACGTCCGGAGCGGCAAGGGGGACAAGGACCGTGAGGTGCTCATCGAGGAGAAGACCCGGGATGCTATCGAGCGGTACCTCGCCGACCGCAAGCTCGCGGGCATCGAGAGTCCACGACTCTTCCCTGTGAGTCCCGTGACCGTCGAGCGGATGGTGCGCCGCGCAGCGACGCTCGCCGGACTCTCCCAGCACGTCACCCCGCACGTCCTCCGCCACACTCTCGCGACCGCCCTCCTCCGGCGCGGCTGCGACATACGGTACATCCAGAAGCTCCTCGGACATGCGTCGGTCGCCACGACCCAGATCTATACGCACGTGGATACGCAGGCGCTGCGCGAAGCGTACCGCAAGGCGCAGCCCGAGTTCTAGCGCGCCCCCACGCAAAGCTCCGCGAGCGAGAAGTAGGGCGCCCCGCTTCGGGGGCTCCGTGGTAGAGTCCCAGCACCGGGTCCTCGTCCTGGGCGCCGGCCTTGCAGGGGTGAGCCTAGCGCTCCATCTCGCGCGCCGCCATCTCGGTCCGGTCGCCGTGGTCGACCCGAGGACGGTGGCGGGGGGCGCCACCGGCCGGGCCGCTGGCATCGTCACAACGCAGCTCTGGAACTCGTGGGATGTCGAAGTGGCCCGCGAGACTCAACAGGAGTACTCCGAGCGGGCTCAGCACCTCGGGCGAGGGGCGTACCGGCGGACGGGATTCGTTCGGTGGACGCAGGACGCGGAAAAGGAGCCGATCCTCGAACGGGCCCGCGAGCGTTTCCGTTCCTGGGGCGTGGAGACCTCGACCCTTCGGGGCGGCGAGCTTGCCGAGAAGTTCCCCTGGGCCGAGTTCGATGAGCGCACGGTCGGGCTCTACTCCTCGGAGGACGCGTGCGTGAATCCCACGGAACTCGCCGGCGACTACGTGGAGGAGGGCCGAAGGCTGGGGGTCCGTTACGAGTTCGGCCAGGTCCTGAAGCTCCCTCGCCGCTCGGGCTCCGTTTGGGAACTCGACACCCCCTCCGGGCCGATCCGCGCCGAGCAGCTCGTCCTCGCGGCAGGGGCCTGGTCGAAACGTCTTGCCGCCGAGCTCGGGCATCCTCTCCCGCTCGCCCCCTACCGCACTCAGGCGGCGCTGATCCGTCCCCTCGAAGCTCCGCCCGAAACGTTCCCGGCCGCCCACGACATCGACCACGACGTCTACCTGCGCCCGGAGGACGCCTCCCGCATTCTCGTCGGCAACGGGACGGAACTCCGCGAGGTGGATCCCGATCAAGTCCCCGGCGGCGGAACTCCGGAGTTCCTCGAGCACATCGCCTTCGCCCTCGCGCAGCGCTGGCCGCGCTGGCAAGACTCGGAGGTGAGCGCCGCGTGGTCCGGTGTTTGCGACGCGACCCCGGACCGCCGACCCCTCATCGGCGCTTTGGATCCTCGCCGCTCGCTCTACGTCCTCGCGGGATTCAACGGGTTCGGCGTGATGCGAGCCGCGGGGGCCGCTCGACGGCTCGCCGAGCTCCTTGCCGACGGGTCTGGGGACTCGAGAGCAGCCGAACGACTCGCCCCCGTGCGACCCGACCGGTTCGGTCCCGTCCTCCCGTCGTTCGGCCCGCAGCCGGGCTTCACTCTCGAGGACGGCGACCTCCCCCGCTGCTGACCGCTCGCAGGTACGAGCGCCGCCCCACCCCCTAAGTACCGCGCCCCGCTCCCGGACCCGATGGACCCGATCGTCGACCTTCCTGCAATGCAGTTCCTCTGGATCAAGACGAACCTTGCTCCGGGCGCGCCGACGAAGGCGTTCGGGCAGCTCGAGGCGAAGCTTTCGACGCTGCGCGGGCGGCGGTTCTGGGGCTGCGTCTACGTCACGGACGGGATACCGGAGGTGTACTACGCGTCGGTGGAACGGATCTCTTCGGACGATCCGAAGGCTCTCGGTCTCGAGGAGGGCAGCGTCCCCGCGGGACGGTACGTCCAGAGAAACCTACCGGATTGGGGGAACCGGATGCACGAGATCCCGGGCATCTTCGAGGAGCTCGTCCACAAGTACACTCCCGAGCCGGGGCGGCCGTCGCTAGAGTTCTACCGGAGCCAGAAAGAGCTCCGTCTCTTCCTCCCTGTGCCGACCGGGACTACTGCGGCTCCCCAAGGCGGACCGAGCCCACGCCGGAAGTGAGCGCCGGGGCCTAGCCGGACGTCGGCTCCCCGGTGAGGCGGGCGAGCTTTTCGAGGAACTCTACGCCCTCCCCCGTGCGCATGGGCGTTCCGTCCTCCTTGGCGAGGGGAAGCCCAGCTTCGCGGCACGCCTCCTTCACCTCGGTCCCTCGAAGGAGAGCTCGGACCGCAACCTGCTCCCTCCGGGTGAGGGAGAGCCCCTCGAGCTGGAACTCCTCGAACGCCTCGAAAGCGATCGGGGTGACGAGCTTCGCGAGGGAGGCGAGCTCCGAGGCGTACCTACGAATCTCCTCCTGCGCGTGCGGGTCGAGGCGGAGGGAGAGGAAGTGGAGGAGGTTCCACAGGTCGATCTTCCAGTACCATTGGGTGTACGTCGCGAGCGGGAGCACGAGCCGCGCCGTCTCGCGGGCCACTCCCGCGGCGAGCGCCTCGGAGTACGCCCGGTAGGACTCCGTCGAGAGCCGCTCGAGCTCCCCTCGGAAACGGGCGACCGCCTCGGGGGGTAACGGATCGCCCCGGCCTTGCCGGTTCCGGCTCGACTGGGCCCGGATCCGATCGGGCTCGGGGAGGTCGAACTCCTCCGGGACCACCGAATAGCGGGCCGAGTACTCGTTCACCGACGCGGTGCGGTGCCGGATCCACTGGCGGGCGACGTAGATGGGGAGCCGAACGAGGAACTTGAACTCGACCATCTCGAACGGGGTCGTGTGGCGGTGCCGGAGAAGGTACCGTATGAGGCCCCGGTCGTCTCGAAGCGATTTCGTACCGCGCCCGTACGAAACCCGCGCCGCCTGGACGATCGCGTTGTCGTCCCCCATGTAATCGACGAGCGTGACGAACCCGTGGGTGAGCACGGGACGGGGCACACCGATCAGAGCGTCGGCGGCGGGCACGGCCGGTCGGCGCATCGCGCCCCCCTCCTCGGCCTCCGCCACGGGGGTGCGGAGCGGTCGCCGGGATTTAACCCGGGCTTCGGCCGGAAGTCCGTTCCCCAAACCGTATAGTCCGCCCCCCGCTCGATAGGCGGGGGCCTCGATGTCGCGGATCTTCATCGGCGTCGCCTGGCCGTACGCGAACGGGCCGTTCCACCTGGGCCATCTCGTCGGAGCGTACCTCCCCGCCGATGAGTTCGCGCGATTCCATCGCCTCCGCGGGAACGAGGTGCTGATGGTCTCGGGCTCCGACATGCACGGGACCCCGGTGAGCTTCCGGGCCGAACGCGAGGGTGTACCCGCCGAGACGATCGCGGTCCGGTACGACGCTGTGAACCGCGAATCGATCCAGAAGCTCGGGCTCTCCTACGACCTGTTCACCAGCACGCACACTCCGCTCCACGCTCGCGAGGTGCAGGATTTCTTCCTCATCCTGCTTCGGGCAGGGTACGCGGATCGTCGGACGGCCGAGAGTCCGTACTGCCCGAAGGAGCACCGATTCCTCCCCGACCGGTATCTCCTCGGCACCTGTCCCCACTGCGGTTTCGAGCAGGCCCGCGGTGACGAGTGCACGAACTGCGGACGGGTGCTCGAACCCCGGGAGCTTGGGTCGCCCCGCTGCTCGCTCTGCGGAACCCCCGCCGAGTTCCGCCCCTCGGAACATTTCTACCTGCGGCTCGACAAGCTCGCGCCGGAGCTCGCGCGGTATCTCGCCGACAAGAGCTACTGGCGGGACAACGTCCGTGCCTTCACCGAGAACTTCCGCAGCGCGGGGCTGCATCCGACCCCGATCACCCGGGACCTCGCCTGGGGGATACCGATCCCCCTCGACGGGTACGACGGGAAGGTGTTCTACGTCTGGTTCGAGGCGGTCATCGGCTACCTCTCGGCCTCGAAGGAGTGGGCCGAGCGCTCCGGTGATCCCGAGGCGTGGCGGCGGTTCTGGGATCCCGGTTCCGGGGTCCGCCCCTACTACTTCCTCGGCAAGGACAACATCTTCCACCACACACTGTTCTGGCCCGCGATGCTGCTCGGCCGGGGGGGGCTCGCCCTTCCGTACGACGTTCCGGCGAACGAATGGCTCCGCCTCTCCGGTGGGAAGCTCTCCAAGTCTCCGGCGCAGTCCCCCGGCGCCTCGGCGGAGAACCCGCTCGAGCTGCCTGCGCTCCTCGCTCGCTGGCCCGCGGACGTGATCCGGTTCTACGGGGCCCTCCGAGCCCCGCAGAACCACGACAGCGACTACTCCGAGGCGGAATTCGAGTCGATAGCGAACGAAGTGCTGTCGAACCAGTGGGGCAACCTGGTCCAACGGCTCCTCGTCTTCGTCCGGGACAAGTGCGCGGGGGTCGTACCCGCGCCCCCCGACGGCTGGACCGTCGAATCCTCGGAGGTGGGGCGACGCCTCCGGGCGGCCCACGCCCAGATCACCGCCGAGTTCGACGCCGTGCGGCTCAAGCAGGCGCTCGAGCTCGCGCTCGTCGAGATCCGGGAGGCGAACCGGAGGTTCCAGGAGGCGAAGCCGTGGAGCGCTCCGCCCGAGGAGCGGGCTCGCGCGCTGTACGAGGGGCTCTGGTTCCTCCGCGCTGCGTCCACCTGGCTAGCGCCGGTCATCCCCTCGAGCTCGGAGAAGGTCCAGCGGATGCTCGGGCTCGCCGTCCCGTTGGCGTCCGGAGGCTGGGACCGGGCGCTCGAACCGCTCGCGCCGGGCACCCGCCTCGGTGAGGTTACTCCGCTATTCCCGCGGCCAGAGGGAAGCCCTGGCCGAACTTCCCCGCCGCCGCGAACGACCCCCGGTGTCCCCGCCTCCGCGGTTCCGCGAACGGCTCCCCGCCTCGAGCTTCGCGCCGGGCGGATCACGTCGGTCGCGGCCGTCGAGGGCGCGGACCGGCTCTACCGGCTCGGGGTCGACCTCGGACCGGGCGAGGCTCGGACTGTGGTGGCGGGGCTCCGGCCCCACCTGACGCCGGAGGAGCTCGACGGACGCCGCGTCGTTCTGCTGGCGAACCTCGAGCCCCGCAAGATCCGATCGACGCTCTCCGACGGGATGATCCTCGCCGCGGAGTGGGAGGGGAAAGTGTACCCTCTCCTGCCGGCCGAAGGCGTAGAGCCCGGGGCGGGCTCGACGAAGAGCCCCGAACCCCTCCCACGCCTCAGCTACGCCGAGTTCGAGGCCGGGCCGCTCCGGGTCGCCCGCGTGGAATCGAGCGGCCCCGAGCGGAGTCGAGCCACCACCGGAGAGGGAACCGTTGAGGTGGCCGGCTCCTGGCCCGTCGGCACGAAGCTCGTACTTCGCCTCGCGGCGGGTCGAGACGGACCTGCCGAGGTCCTTGCCCTCGAGGGCGGAAAGCCGGTCGAGGTGGCAGAACCGGTGGGGGTCGGGGCCCGGGTGCGATGAACGCCGGCCCCAGGATCGACCTCCATCTCCACTCGGACCACTCTTCGGACTCGTCGCTCTCGGTGTCCGAGATCGCGAACGCGATCGCCGAGCGCGGATTGCAGGGGTTCGCGCTCACCGACCACCAGTCGGTGGAGGGACATGCCGAGTTCGTCCGGGTGCGGAACGTCCATGCTCGCCTCCTCCTCCTACGGGGCGTCGAGGTGTCGGCGCGGGAGGGACACGTCCTCGTCTACGGTGTGTCGGAGGTTCCCCCGAGGGGCAGCCCGATCGCCGAGCTCCTCCGGTGGGCCGACGACCGCCGCGCCGTCGTGCTCCTCGCGCATCCGTTCCGCTGGGTCCACGGCGTGGGCCGTGCGGTCGCCGAGGGTGCCTCGGTGACGGGTCTCGAGACGCGGAACGGGCGGAGCGCGCCCTCGGCGAATGCGAAGGCCGCGGAGGTCGCCGAGCGACGCGGTCTCGGGACGATCGGCGGCAGCGACGCGCACCTCCGCGAGGAGGTGGGGCGAGCGTTCACGGAGTTCCCGGCCGGTGTGAGCACCGAAGCGGAGCTGCTCGAGAGTCTCCGCGAGCACCGGACCGTTGCCGGCGGCGACTCGCTCGCCGCTGGGGCCCGGCTCCGCCTCGCGCTCCGGTACGCCTCCCTCCGTCTCGGCCGAGGGCTCCGTCCCGTCTAGCCGCGGCGCGGGACACGGCGATGACCCTGAATTGCCCGCGGCCGCGACGTGCCGAGGGTTTTAATCCGGGCACGGGTGACCCTCGGGCCGCGCCAAGGTGGCAGAATGGTTAATGCGACGGACTGCAGATCCGTTTCCTGG
>JAKIWH010000048.1 GCA_022750125.1 Thermoplasmata archaeon | reverse complement strand
AATGCGGCACCGGCTGCTCGCCCCGGGTGAGGCGGCGCCCTAGAGCCGGGGCTCGTCGTCCCGCTTCTCCCTCACTCTCGGGGGAGGGGGGGACGGCGGAGCCTCCGGGAGCTCCGGGTCTTCCTCCGGCTGCGGGGGGCCCGGGGTGGCGTCCGGCGCGGTGCGCGGGCGTGGACGCCCTCCGGCCGGTTTCCCCGCACCGCCGCGCGCCCGGTTGATCAATCCTCGGATCGGGTGGACCCCCGTAGCCTTCGGGATAGGAGCGACGGTCCGCTGGGGGGCGGAGCGCGCGGCTTCCTTGCCGGCTCCGTGGCCGGTTAGGGAGCGCGAGTTCGATGCCGCGACCGCCTGGTGGCATTTCGGACAGGCCGGGAACTGGGCGACGCAGGAGCCGCACAGCGGAGCGCCACAGACGTGGACGAGGGCCGCGAGCCCTCCGCAGCCGAGGCAACGAGCGCCGCCCGTCGCCGGGGCGGTGGCCACCACGACCGGCGCTGGGGCGACCATCTGCGGTGCGGCCGTGGCGTGCACCGCCTCGTCATCGACGGGGAAGAACGGCTCGGGGGTCGGGGCCGCTGAATGCGCCGACGCTGAGGCGCTCGCGTGCCCTGCTTCCCGGAATTCGGGGGTGTACTGTCCCAGGTCGACGCTGGGGAGCGGCGCGTGGACGGCGCTTCCCGCCATCTCGACCGTCTTGATGACGCGGGCCTTGTAGAGTCCCACCCGAAGGGTCTTCGAGATCTGGAACAGCGTGCGCTGGGACTCCGGCAGGAGCAGCGCGCGACGGGCGAGCTCCTCGACGTCCGGCGTCAGGGTCAGGTTCTCGGGGCGCAGGTCGAGGTCGAGGACGGTGCGGATGTACCCGAACAGGCGCTGCAGCTCGGTGAGCGAGAAGGTGGGCGGGGAGAGCACGGCAACATCCGCGAGCGTGAGCCCCCGGTGCTCAAGTCCTTCGGGTCGCCGCTCGAGCGCCCCCGAGATGAGCTGGCAGGAGGCGGTCTCGAGGTCGCGGAGCTCCTCTTCCGAGAGGCGGTGGAGGTCGATGCGCGGCGTTCGGGCGAGCGCCGCGAGCACCGGCTCGAGCAGGTCGTACGGAACGTGCAGCGTGACGAACAGGTCGTTCCGGTTCACGGAGCGGCCGAGCTTCGACTCGAGGAGGAGCGCTTCCCGTCCGTGCTTCTCGACGGTCGCCTCGCGGGTCTTGAGCTCGGCGGCCTTCTTTCCTTCGAGCGCCGGGTCAAAATCGCCGTCGAGCGCGAGCGCTCGGGCGAAGGCGGTAAGCGCCTCGCCGGGTCGACCCAGGCGCAGGAGCGCAAGACCTTGGGAGGTCCACGCCTGCTTGTTGCCCTCGGCAATCTGGGTCGCATGCTCGTAGAGGGCGAGCGCCTCGTGCTCGTGGCCCAGCTTCTCCGCAACGAAACCGGCGCGCAGCGGGAGCTCGGTGTCGTGCGGGGCGAGCGCCATCGCGTGCGCGAGCGCGTCCGCGGCGCCGGGCCACTGCTCCTCACGGATCCGGACCTCGCCGAGGCGGCTCCAGAGCTCGGGGGAAGCAGGAAGTGCGTTGACGCCGTTCTCGAGCACCTTCCCCGCCTCTGGGAGAGCGCCGAGGCCGCTCTCGGCCTCGGCGAGGAGGAGGAAGAGGGGCGGCTGGGGAGCGGCCTGGTGGAGCTCACCCCGGAGCAGGTCGCGCGCGGCCGCCGCGGAGCCCTGGTCGAGCAGGCAGCGCGCGAGCCCCGCGAGCGCAGCCGCGTCGTGCGGCGTGCGCGCGAGGACCCGTTCGTACACCTTCTGAGCCTCGGCGGGACGCTCGAGCGCAGAGAGGATCTCCGCGCGCAGGAGCTCTTGCGCTGCGGAAGGTTCGCTCCCCGCCGGTACAGTAGCGGAGGTGAGCAGCTCGAGCGCAAGGTCAGGCCGCCCTGCGCTCAGGCGAAGTCGCGCCCGGCGGGTGGTGATGTCCCCCGCTCGGCTCGGGTCGAGCTGCGCGACCCGGTCGAACGCGCGGTTCGCGTCCTCGGAACGGCCGAGCTCCGACGCGAGGTCGGCGACCTGCATCCAGAGCGCCGGGTCGTTCGCGCTCGCCTCCCCCGACTGGGTCACTTGCACGAATCCGGCAAAGGCCGACTCCTTCTCCCCGGCCTCGAGCTCGAGCTTCGCCTTCTCGAGAAGGGCGCTCGCGTTCTGCGGGTCGAGGAGCAGGATGCCGCGCAGGGAGTACAGCAGCTCCGGCCGGCGGTCGAGGGCCCGGAACGCCTCGGCGCGGAGTCGCCATGCAACGAGGTCGTTGGGGTCCTCGTGGAGGAGCCGGTCGACGATCGGAACCACTTCGTTGTACCGCCCTGCGTCGTGCAAGGTTCCGGCGAGCGCGATCCAGCCCGCCCGGCTCTTCGGGTCGAGCGCGAGCCCGGAGTTGATGTGCGGGATCGCCTCCGCGAACGCTCCGTGCGCCCGCAGCGCCTCGCCCACCTCGAAGTGCGCTCGAGGATCCCCGCGCGAGGCTTCGACCGCCTGGGAGAGGACGGGTAGCGCCTCCGCGCGCCGGCCCGACTGGAGGAGCAGCTGGCCCTTGCGGCGAAGGAAGAGCGGGTTCTGAGGCTCGCGGTGGAGCAGGATCTCGATGTACCGTAGCGCGGCCTCTTCCTGGTTGAGCTGCGTGAGCACCTCCACCTCGCCCCAGAGGAGGTCGAGGTCCTCCCCGCCCCCCGAGAGGGCCCGGGCGTACTCCTGCTCCGCCTCGCGGTACCGGTGGAGCTCGCGGAGCACGTGGCCGAGCTCCTTGCGAGCATCCGCCCGGTCCGACTGGCCCGGGACTTCGAGGAAATCGCGGTACGCGTGCGCCGCCCGCTCGGGGAGATGGACGAGGCGCGAGGCCCGGGCGAGCCCGAGGAGCGCGCTCGCGCGCCGCTCGGTAGAGAGGCTCGCGCGCTCGTACGAGACGAGGGCGGTCCGGGCCGCCTGCGCCCGGTCCGGGGAACCTTCCGCGAGCTCGTAGCCCCGTCCGAGGTAGAGGTTCCCTCGCTCGAGCGCAATGTCGGTGCGGGTCGGGTCGAGCCGGAAGATCTCGTCGAGCACCCGGGCGAGGAGGTCGATCCGCCCGAGCTCGGTAAGGAGCCGCCGCTTTTCGAGCAAGTACCGCACCTCGGTCGGCGACTTCTCGAGGAGGCGGTCGTACTCTGCGAGCGCCTCGGTGAGCCCGCCGTCCTCGGCGTACGCCTGCGCGAGCGCCTCCCGGGCGGCAGCGTCCGCGGGGGAACTTGCGAGGATCGCGAGCGCGAACTCCCGAACGACGGGGGGCCGATGGGCCGCCTTGGCCGAGAGCATCGCCTTGCGCAGCTCGACGAGCTCCCGCGGGTGGGCCCGGGCCAGTTCACGGTACTGGTCGAACGCCTCGTCGGCCCGGCCCGCCGAAAGGAGGAGGTCGGCGTACGCGCGCAATGCCTCGAGATTGCCCGGGGACTGCTCGAGGAGCGACCGAGATGCCTCGACCGCGAAATCGACCTTGCCGAGCTCGGTCGCGAGCGCCCGCAGCTCGCGAAGGTTCGGGAGGTGCGTGGGCGCCGTCTCGCGCACTCGGCGCCGAAGCTCAAGCGCGAGCGGCCGACCGTCGGGGCTCGCCGCGACCCGCTCCGCAAGTACGAGCAGCACCTCCGGGTCCGTCACCGCCTTGGAATCGAGGACCTTCCGAACCTCCTCGACCGCCTCCTTGGGGCGATCGAGCGCGAACAGGAGCCGGGCGTAGAGGGCGGCCACCCGTGCGTCGGCCGGGAGCCGGGTACGTAGCGCCTCGACGAGCCCTTGGGCCGGCTCGAGCTGTCCGAGGGAGGTGAGCAGCTCGGCCCGGGTAAGCTGGAGCTCCGGGTCGTCGGGGTTCGCCGCGAGCAGGAGCTCGCACGCCTCGAGCGCCTGCCGGTCGCCGCCGGCGGCTCGTGCGAGCTGGAGCTTTACCCGGAGCGCCTCCGGATGGTTCGGGACGAGCTTCAGGGCGCGGTCGACGTACTGGTTCGACGAGGGGTCGAGCTTCTGGGCCCGGACGTACGCATCCGCTGCCTCGCCCGGCCGGTTGAGCAGCCGAAGGGCGTCCCCCCGGGTTACCCAGATGCCCCGGTCGTTGGGGGTGGCCTGGAGCGCGCGGTCGAGGAGCGGCAGGACGTACTCGATGTTCCGGTTCTGGGTGAGCAGGATGAGCGCCTTGTGGTGGAGCAGGCGCGGCGCCTGGGGCGCGAACGTGAGTCCGAGGTCGATCGCCCGTCCGGCGAGCTCCGCCTGGGATTGGCGGTAGAGCGCCATCGCGACCTCGTCGAGCTGGGCGGCGAGCAGCTCGCCGCCATCCTCGAGGTGCTTCCGGTGAGACTCCACGTGGGCGAGGTAGCTCTTGAGCGACTCTACTTGCCGGGCGGTGTCGTGGTGCGACTCGAACTCTTCGGAGACCCGGTAGAGCCGGGTGGCCTCCTGAAGTGCAGGGGAGCCGGCGCCCGGGCGGCCGGCCCCACTCGACGGGGCCGCCATCGGGACGTATCAGCCAAGCCATCGGGTTAAACTCATCGGTCGGGCGGACGCATTTACCGACAACTCGGCTCCCGCGCGCGCCGCGCGGCTTAATCCCTCGGCCCGCATCGCAACGGGCGTGAGGGTCCGGGCCCGGCACCGCGCGCGAAAGAGCATCTACGACCCGGTGCACGGGCCGATCGCGCTCGAGGGGGTTCCGCTCGCCCTCGTCTCCACGCCCGCCTTCCAGCGGTTGTGGGGGATCCGTCAGACGGGGTTCGCTCACTTGGTCTTCCCCGGCGCGAACCACACGCGGCTCGAGCACTCGCTCGGCGCCTTCTCGGTCGCGCAACGTATGGCGCTCGCCCTCGAGCGACCGTCGGTCGATGTGGAGACCGTCGCCGCGGCCGCGCTCTTCCACGATGTAGGTCACGGTCCGTTCTCCCACACGCTCGACGGCCCGATGGAAGAGGTGCTGGGCTACGGCCACGAGCATCTCTCCCGCCTCGAAGTGCTGGGACTCGGGGACCGTCCCGGGAAGGATCCGGTCCCCGCCATCCTCGAAGGAGGAGGTCTTTCGCCCCGAGCGGTCGCGGGACTCATCGACCCAGCCACGGATCGGGAGCGCCGCTCCCTCCTGCGTGCCGTGCTCCACGGCCCCGTCGACGCCGACCGGATCGATTACCTCCAGCGGGACGCGCACTACACCGGCGTCGCGCACGGCGCGATCGACGCGGCTCGGCTCCTCGACACGATCGAGTCGGAGGGGGGCCGGCTCCTGTTCGCCGAGAAGGGACGGAGCGCGCTCGAAGGGTTCCTCGTCGGAAGGAGCCTGATGTACCGTTCGGTCTACTACCACAAGACCGTCCGTGCCGCGGAGGTCATGCTCCAGGCGGCCGTCGAACGGGTCCCTGGGTATCCGGACCGGGCCCGCCCCTTCTTCGGACTCACGGACGGCGATCTGCTCGCGAGCCTCCGCGTCGCGGGTGGACGCGGTGCCCAGACGGTCGACGCGCTCCTCGAGCGGCGACTGTTCAAGCGCGTCGGGGGCATTCCGAGGGCGGGACCCTCGCTCTCCCGACGCCTCCAGGAGATGCTACGAGCGCCGGCGTCGCGTCGTCAAAGGGAGGCCGAGCTCGCGGAGCGGATCGGCGCGCCGGACGGCACGGTGCTGCTCGACCTCGCCGGATTCGAGTCCCGCACGGGCTCGGCGGAACTCGCCGAGATCGCCCTGCGCGAGCACGGCCAGGTCACGCACCCGTTCGCCGAGGCTCCGTGGGACCGGCTGCTGCTCCGACCGTCCACGCCGTACTCGGTGGCGCTCTACGCCGAACCCGGCTGGCGGGGTCCTGCCGAGGAGCGGCTGCTCCGTCGCTTGGACGACTTGCTCTGAGCCGGAGCGGCGCTCCGCTCGAGCCTCAAGAGTCGGCTCCAGTGAGCCGCCGAGACCGGAACGACGGAGAGGCGGGAGATCCGGACCAGGTCGAAGCCGGCGAACGCCGGGTCGGCGCGGATCTCGGGCATCGGGATCGGACGACGCAAAGGTCGGACGGGCCCGATGCGCACGGCCCACGAACCCCGCGGGTCGGAGGTATCCTCGTAGGGCGCGCCCAGAACTCGAAACAGCCCGACCGCGGCCCGAACCTCCCCCGAATGGTAGTAAACACCGTCGTCGCCCGGTCGCATCGACCGAATGTGCCGGAGCGCGAGTGCGTTGTGGACGCCGCTCCACTCGGTCGATCCGTCGCGCACGAGCTCCTCGAACGCGTAGTGCGTGGGCTCTTCCTTCACGAGCCAGTGGGCCATGCCCGGGGACGGCTCGTGCGCCATTAAACCCCGACCCTCGAGGAGCCCGATGAACGCATGAAGCGCGGCGGAGTGGCGCCGCGATGACCCCGGAGAGTACCGTCCCCGCTTCCGATCGCCCGGTAGCGCTCGTTACGGGCGGTAGGACCGGACTCGGGCTTGCGATCGCGCGGCGTTTCGCGGCCGACGGATGCTCGCTCGTCCTCGCGAGCCGCTCCCCGGACCATCTCGCTCACGGCGCGGAATCGCTCCGCTCGTCGGGCGCCGAGATCTTGACGGTCCCCACGGACGTCCGCGACCCGGCGCAGGTGGGGGCCCTCCTCGAACAGGTCCGGGAACGGTTCGGCCGTCTCGACATTCTCGTGAACAACGCCGCCGGCAATTTCGTCGCGGCCTCGGAGACGATGAGTCCGAACGCCTGGCGCGCGGTCGTGGGTATCGTGCTTGACGGCACGTACTACTGTTGCCGCGCCTCTTTCCCGCTGCTCCGCGTGAGCCCGCGAGCCGCGATCGTGAACATCGTCGCCTCGTACGCCTGGCTCGCGGGACCCGGGACCGCGCACTCGGCGGCCGCGAAGGCGGGCGTGGTCTCCCTCACCCGCACGCTCGCGGTGGAGTGGGCCCCGCACCGCATCCGCGTGAACGCGGTGGCGCCCGGTCCCGTGCGGACGGAAGGGACCGACCGCCAGCTCTGGCGCTCGGAAGCGCTCACCGAAGCTGTGCGCGCAGGGATCCCGCTCGGACGGTTCGGAACCCCGGAGGAGATCGCGTCCGCGGTGAGCTTCCTCGCCGGCCGCGAGGCCACCTACATCACGGGGGAGGTGCTCACCGTCGACGGTGGCCAGTGGCTCGGCCACGGCGTGATGGACCTGCTCGCGCACGCCGAAGGGCGTGGCCAACCCTAGCGGGCCCTGCGCTACTCCCAGTGGACGGCCGATTCGGGGCTGACCCTGGGCTTGCCCTCGTCGTGGAGGTGCTGGGCTCCGCGGCGCACCGTGCCCCCGCCCGCCTTGCTGTGGACCTCGCCCAGGTGCTCGTCGCACGAGAAGACGCGATGCCCGTCCTCTCCCTCGATGACCACGGTCGCCGGCTTGTCGCAGGAGACGATCCGATCTTCCCCGTCCGGCCCGACCCCTTCCCAGGAGCACATCGGAACACCGCTCATGATCCGGGGCGCGTAGGGGCGCTCGGTTATAGCCGTGCTTCACGCGGCCCGCGCGCCTCTTATGCGGGACGCCCCGTACTCCCAGCGTGCGCATCCTCCTCGTAGGGACCGGCGTCGAGCCCATCCCTCCGACGGGATACGGAGGCGTCGAACGCACGCTCGCGGAGTACCTCCGGGCCCTCGAAGCCGCGGGGGAAGCCCCCGTGCTCCTCCACCACGTTCGGCGAGGTCGCTCGACCGATGAGTACCGCTTCGCGCTCGAGCTCCCGCGGCTCCTCCGGGGGGTTCAAGCCGACATCGTCCACGCGAGCACGCCGGTCGTCGCGAACCGGCTGCGCTGGCTCCACCGGCCGTACGTCTACACGAGCCACTCGCGGCACTGGTTCTCGCTCCGCGGGCCCACCCAACGGTGGGGGTTCTTCCTCGAGCGCCGGGCGGTTGCCGGCTCGGCGGCGACGGTCGCTCTGACCAATGAGATCGCCGCGAAGGTCCGGGCTCGGCTTCGCGGGAGCGCGCCCGCCAGGATGCCGGTGATCCCCATCGGCGTCGATGCCGATCGGTTCCGGCCGAACTGGGCTGCGCGCACCGGCCATGTCGCGCTCGCGGTCGGCGTGGTCGCTCCGGTCAAGCGCTGGGAGATCGCTGCCGCCGCTCTCCGGGGCACCGGGATCGCGCTTCGGATCGCCGGCCCAACCCCCGATGCCGCTTACGCCCAAGCGGTCCGGTCCTCGGGCGAGAACGTCGAGCTCCTCGGGGAGGTCAGCGAGGAGCAGCTGCTCCGCGCGTACGCCGAGAGCGACCTCCTCCTCCATCCCTCCGCGGCCGAGATCCTGTCGGGCACCGTTCTCCAGGGACTCGCTGCAGGGCTCCCCATCCTGGGCGCCGCCCCGGTGGGTCCCCTCGTACAGCAGGGAGTCACCGGATTCACGACCGCGCCGGACGCCACGCCGGAGCTCATCGCTCGGGAACTCCGCGAGCGGGCGATCGAGCTAGCTCGCGACGACGTCGCGCGCCGTACGATGGGCGAGGCAGCCCGAAAGAGCGCGCTCGAACGGTTCGCCTGGCCGGCGGTCGTCGCGCGGCACCTCGCGCTCTACCGCGAAGTTCTCGGCGCGCCCTAGGCGACGACGATCCCCGAGGGGGTGATCGTGAACGGGCGCCGCTCGTAATCGTGGGCGGAGCCGCGCATCCGGAGGATCTTGATCTGCCGCACCGAGCGGTCGCCGATCCACTTCCGCGTGAGCAGGATCTCGCCGCGGGTGAGGATCTCCTCGGCCGCAAGGTGGGCGGGACTGCCCGGGGTCGCGGTGATGAGCGTGGTCGCCTCCCGCTCGCTCAGGAACCGGAGGAGCGATTGCGTCTCGGTCCGCTCCGCCTGCGGGTCGATCGAGGCCTTGAGCGCGAACCGACGGATCGAGGTCATCGAGTCGACGAGCACCCGGCGGAACGGACGCATCTGCATCTGCTGGCGGAGCTTCAGGTGGATCGACTGCATCGACACCTCCTCGGCATCGGCGGGATTCTTCCTGTCGCCGAGGTCCCGCATCGCCTTGAGGTCGCCGAGCGCCTTGATCTCCTGCACGTCGTGCATCCGGCGGATCGCGCGCTGTCCCGGGTTCGCGTCGAGCGTGTGGATCGCGGAGAGGTCCCAGGAGAACGCGCGGACGTTCTCGAGGATCTCGTTCGGCGGCTCGTCCACCGCGACCAGGAGGACGTCCTCGCCCCGCCGGATCCCTTCGAGGAGGAAGGTGAGGCCGAGGAGCGACTTCCCGCTCCCGGTCCCGCCGGTCACGAGGTACGGTCGCTGGGCGATGAGCCCGCCCCCCAGCATGCGGTCGAGGCCCGGGATACCGGTCGAGACCCGGAGCGGCTCCATGAAGCTCGCCGCGGGGGTTTCGGCGGTGCTCACGGCGGGGAGCCCCCTTCAGGCGCGGTCGATGGTGTCTCGGCCGCCGGGGGCGTCTCGGGGCCGGCGGGAGTCGCGGAGCCGTCCGGTGTAGGGGGAGCGGGAGCGGACTGCTGACGCTCGGGCGGGGGGGAGCCCGGTGCCGCCGCCACGACGTTGGGACCCTTGCGCCGGCGCGGGGCGCGCTTCTTCGGCGGCGCAGCCTCGGTTCCGTCGGGTGAGTCGAGCCCCGCCGCCGGCTTGGCCCGAGCGCGCTTGCGGCCCGCGGCGACGGGCGCCGAGCCACGGCGACTGCGCTTCGGTCGAACGCTCGCCCCAGGATCGATCTCCGCCGCCAGCGCCGCGGCGCCGAGGTCGGGGAGAGGGGCCGGCCCGGCGACGCCCCCGACGGTCGACTTGCGCAGCTCCATTTCGGGGGCGATCGAATCGAAGGTCGGTCCGAACGCCTCTCCCGCCGAGACTGGCAGGGGAAGCGGTAACGGCGGTGCTTCCCCCCGCGGGCTCGGAATCGGGGGGGCCACGGGCGGCACGGAATGGGGAGGCGGAGGCACCGGGAAACCCGGGGCGGGTCCAGCGACCGGCGCGGGCGGGGGAGGGAGGAGCCGTTCCGGTTCGGCCCGCGGACTCTCAGGCGGAGGCGGAGTGAGCGGGGTATCCGTGGGCGGCGCCACCGGGGGAGCAGGAGGTTCCCGAATCGGAACGGAGGAGGTTTGGGGCGGCGGGGTGGGCGGCCCGAGGAGGCCGGAGAGCCTTTCCAGCACGGTTCCGAGTCCGACCTCGTGCTGAGCCGAGCTCGGGTAGGGGGGGGCGATCGGGCCCGGGCCCTTGTCCGGCATCGGTCCGTGTCGGGTGAGCTCGCCCAGGCGCATGTGGTGCGCGAGCTCGCGGATCTCGTTGAGCCGAGCGAGCGTGCGCGCCGGCTCCTCGACGGGTGCATTCTCGAGAGCCGCCTGGACCGTGGCGCGGAGCGGCTGCAGGTCCACTTGGGCCGTGAGGAGGGCACGGATCTCGTCCTCGACCCCGAGCTGCGCGCGCTCGATCTCGGCGAGGGCGCCCACCGCGCTCGGAGCGCCCGAGGCGGCGAGGGTCACCTCCACTTGGAGTTCGGTCTGCGTCACGCGCTCGTCCGCTACGCGACGCCCGTCGCGGAAGATCGTCTGGTCGAGCCGGACGTCGATCCCGTGCGTGCCGATCCGGTACGGGTGCAGCCGGACGTCGTGGGAGCTGCCCCGGAACTTCTCGACGCCGATCGCCCGCACGGTCCGGCCTTCGGTATCCCACCGGAAGAGGCGGATCTCGCCGCGCGCGAGCATCCGCTCGGGGCTCTCGAGGTCTTCGTGCGCCGACTCGACCGTGAGGACCGTCGTCGGCCCGAGGTCGGAGAGGAAACGGAGGAACGACTGGGCGCCCTGCACCTCGTCCATCCCTTTCATGCAGAAGTACTGCAGCGCCGTGAGCGAGTCGATCACGAGTCGGGTGTAGTTTCGCCGCGCCGCCTGCATGCGGATCGTTTGCTCGAGCGCGGTGAGCGTGACCTCGACGCTCCGGAGCTCGGGGGTCTTCCGGATATCGAGCGGAACGTCGGAAAAGCGGTTCGAGTCGCGGACCTGGGCGACGTCCTTGAACGGGGCTCGCTCGTACCGCATCACGTCCGGGATGGCGTCGAACACCCACACCCGGTCGAGCTCGGGGCGGAGGCCCCGGTGGTTGAGTCGCATCTCGTTCGGGGGTTCCTCGAGGGTGACGATGAGCCCCTCCTCGCCCCGGCGCGCCCCCTCGCACAGGAACTCGAGCGCGAGCGTGGTCTTGCCGGTCCCGCTCGGCCCCACGACGAGGTACGGTCGCCGCGGCACAAGCCCCCCCGAGAGCATCGTGTCGAGCGCCGGAACGCCGGTCGAGACCCGCTCGTCGGACCGACGAAGGCGGGATTCCGGATCGCTCACGTTGTTCGGGCGGACGATTCCTGCGCCGACGGCAGGTCCGCCGGTGCTTAATTGGCGGGCTTCACCCTGATTAAGGTTCGGTCTCATTTCGCCTCGCGAATCGACGAACCGCTCCGGGGCGGCGCGGAGCGGGAAAGGGTCAAGTGGCCGGGGCGTGGTCGGCGCGCGTGCCGAGTCGCGCCGTGGGGCTGGGGCCAGCCCGAATGCTCGCGCTGATGGCGGAGCTGCCGACCCAGCTCAAGAATGGATTCCGGGAAGGGACCGAGCAGACGCCCCCGCTCCCTCCCGGGCTCCGCCAAGTGACGGTCGCCGGCATGGGAGGTTCGGCGATCGCTGGGGATCTCGTGACGAGCCTCACCTCGGCCGAGACGGAGCTCGACCTCCAGGTGGTTCGCAGCTACGAGCTCCCCCGGCCCATCCGAGCGCCCGGGTGGCTCGTCGCGATCAGCTACTCCGGCAACACGCAGGAGACGCTCCACGCCTACGCCGAGGCGGGTCGCCGCGGGATGCCGCGACTTGCGATCACGAGCGGAGGCGAGCTCGGCGAGCGAGCCGCCCGCGACGGCGTCCCCATCCTTGCCGTTCCCTCCGGCGGTCCGCCCCGCGCGTGGGTGGGCTTCCTCCTGGGGACGCTGCTCGGCGCCCTGGACGCCGCCTTCCCTCGCTCCAACGAAGCTCGTCTCAAGGAAGCGGCGCAGGAGCTTTCGGCACGATGGCCGGAGCTCGCCGAGGAGGGTGGTCTACCGGCTCGGCTTGCCGCCGCGGTCGGAGCTCGCCTCCCCACCATCTGTGCCGAACCGTCGCTCGCCGGCCTCGCACGTCGGTGGAAGACCCAAGTGGAGGAGAACGCGAAACGGGGAGCCACGTTCGAGATCCTCCCGGAGATGTTCCACAATGCGGTCGTTGGGTGGGATCGCGCGGGAGTTCTCGACCGCTCGAGCCGTGCGCTCCTCTTCCTCGACTGGTCCGGCTCCCTTCCTCAGATTCGACCCCGAAGGGAGTACCTGATGGGACTCCTCCAGGAGCGGAAGGTGCCCGTGGTCCATGTCCCGCTTGCCTCCCTAGACCACCTGGGGGCGATCCTCGAAGGGATCGCGGTCGGTGACCTGTTCTCGCTCGCGCTGGCGCGGCAGGACGGCATCGACCCGATGCCGACCGAGGCGATCGACCGGATGAAGGCCGCGACGGGAGGCGGAGCTCCGGCAGCTCCGAGCAAGCGCAGTCGTCCGGCGCGGAAGCGTGCGACGCGCTAGAGCTCTCTCGACCTCCCGTCGACAACGCCCAAATACGCCCGGCGCTCCGACCCGACGGGTGCTGAGGTAGCCTAGCCCGGCCAAGGCGCCAGATTCGAGATCTGGTGGTG
>JAKIWH010000047.1 GCA_022750125.1 Thermoplasmata archaeon | reverse complement strand
TTGGTTCGTTACGGTACTGACCGAGATCGCGGTGGACTGCGTCAGGTCGATGGCCGCTGGCTGGGCCGTCGCCCAGACGACGATGTTGGGCCCGAACGCCCAGCTGTCCGAGTAGTAGCCGGAGGTTGAGGAGGGGTGGGAGATCCCCCCGAACAGGAGAACGTAGCTCCCGAGAGGGTCGTACGCCATCACTTGGTAGCCGCGCGTCGGGGGATGGTACCCCACGGTCAGCGTCAGATTCGTCCAGGAGCCGCCCGAGAACTTCCACGTGTCCTGCATCGTCCCGAGCGAGGTGGCTTGCGGGCTCCCCCCGAAGAGGATGAGCGCCCGAAGGTGCGCATCGTAGGCCATCATCGAGTAGACGCGCGCGGACGGCGAGGTGCCCGGAGTAATGTTCGACCACGCCCCGGCCGCGTAGGTCCACGTCGATCCGTCGGCGCAGTTGGTCACCATGGTCGTGCATCCTCCGAACGTCACCACTTCCTTGTCGGCGGCGTCGTACGCCATCGTGAACCGGTACCTGGGCGAGGGAGAGCCGGTCACGCTCGAGGTGATGTCGGTCCACTTGTTGGCGACGAACTTCCAGGTGTCGGAGAGCGGTGTCCCGCCGCTGTCGGTCCCGCCGAAGAGGACGACGTACCCGTCCTTCGCATCGTACGCCATGTTGGCGCGCCAGCGGCCGCTCGGGTGAACGCTGAGCTTCGAGGTGAGATTCGTCCAGGTGCCGTTCGCAAAGGTCCAGGTGTCGGACCAATAGTGCGCGGAGGCGTCGTACCCCCCGAACAGGACCGTTTCGTTGTCCTTCGCGTCGTAGGTCATCGCCGCGGCATACCGCTTCGGCGGGGAGCTGTTCAGATTCCCGGAGATGTCGGTCCATACCCCGTTCTGGTAGGTCCAGGTCGACGCACTGACCCCGCTCCCGCTCGACCCGCCGAACATGAGCACGTACCCGTCGTGGGTGTCGTACGCCATCGAAGCGATGTATTCGGCGCCGGGGGATTGGCTGACCGAGTTCGTGAGATTCACCCAGGTCTCGGACGGCGGCGAGACCGAGGGCATCGGACGAGCCGGTCCTGGAGCGGCCAGCGTCAGCGACCCCAGCGCTGAGAGGCTCGGCGTACGAGCAGCATTGCCGCCGCCCTGGACGGCGGTCACCTGGGCCGGTCCTATCGAGGTCCATCCTTCGGGCGCACGTTCTCCCGCCCCAAATACCTTGAGATGAGGGCTTCGCGGACGGCAGCGCGCGCCGGGCTCAACTTTCGGCCGGGGCGGCTGGCTTGGTGCGCTGGGGTTTCTTCCCGACCGGTAGACGCCCGGTGATGAGCGAGGAGAGCAGGAGGGCGATCAGGGTCAGCACGAAAGTGAGGAGGAACAGCTGGTCGTAGGACTGAGCCAGCGGGCCCGGCACGGCTCCAAAGTAGACCGCGCACGCCGGGGTCGGTTGCACGCCGATCGGACAGCCCCCCGCAGGCACCGCGGGGCCGAGCGCCGTGAACCTCGATTGCTGGAACGACGAGAGGAGCGCGAGCCCCATCGCGCCACCGAGCGATTGGAAGAACTGGACGATGCCCGTCGCCGCGCCTACCTCCGCCTCCGGCACCTGGTTCTGCACGGCGAGCAAGAACACCGGGAACGTGACCCCGATCCCGAACCCGAGCGGGATGAGCGGAAGGATGATTCCCCCCACCGGGAGGAACCCGAAAGCGAACTTCCACACCGGCGTGTGCACGGTCAGATAGGTGAGGAAGAACATCCCGACGGAAGCGAGGGCAATCCCCCCGACAACGATCGGCCGGTACGCCACACGAGTGAGGAGGTTTCCCGCTAGCGCGGCCCCGACGACGAGCGGGAGCACGAGCGCGTACAGCACGTCGCGCACGGTGTCCGAGACACCCTGCATCTGGCCCGCGAGGGTGACGTCGCTGATGAAGAACGTGAGGAACGTCGCGAGCGGGAAGAGAATGAGTCCCACCAAGAACGTGGTGCCTGCGCTTGCGCCGACGATGCGTTTACGCAACAGGCGGAGCGGCACGAGCGGTTCCGGGAACCGGAGCTCCCAGATCACGAACCCGGCGAGGAGCAGGAGCGCCGCAGCTAGGAGGACGATGACTCGAAGGTCGGTCCAGGACCAGCCGGCGAGACCCACCTCGACCAGCGGGAACATCAGGGTCCCGACCCAACCCGCCAACAGTACGGTGCCCCCGAGGTCGTAACGGCCAGGACGATCGGGTCGAACCGGCCCGAGGGCGGCCATCAGGAACGCAAGCCCCGCGAGGCCGACCGGGATGTTCACGTAGAACACCCATCGCCAGGACGTGTTGTCGACGATGAACGCCCCCAAGAACGGTCCTGCGACGGTCGCGATACCAAAGACTCCCGAGAGGAGCCCGGTGATCCGCGCTCGAGTTTCCGGTGGGAAGACGACCGCCACGATGGCGAGACCGACGGGGAAGAAATCTCCGCTCCCGAACCCTTGGATGGCTCGGAACGCCACGAGCTCGGGGAAGCTCTGGCTGAGGCCCGCGAGCACCGACCCGGCGATGAAAATGAACAGTCCGGACAGGAACACCGTCTTCCGGTCGTACATGTCCGACAAACGTGCGAAGATAGGGACGGCGACGGTCGACGTGATGAGGTAGGCGCTGATCACGAAGCTCTGCTCCGCGAACGACGCGCTCAGTTCGTGGAGGATTTTCGGGAGCGCGGTTAGGACCACGAAGTTATCGAGCGCCCCCATCAGGAGGCACAGCAGAATTCCGAAGACGACCAAGGCCCGGAGCGTCGAGGCCCCCTCCCGCTGGAGCGGGTGGACCGGCGCTGTGTCGGGGGCCGGCGATGACGGGTCCGTCGCGCCGCTGTTCAGCTTCTGTTCCCCCTGCAAACCGGATTTTCCAACAGTAGGGTGTCGTGCGTTCCTGGGCGGAATTTCCGGTGGCGAGCCCACCAACTACCAGTACTAGTATCCGGCGGTTTCCCCAGCGTCAGTCGGTGGTGCAAGAGCGCTCGCGGCAGACGATGTCGTCGTCGCAGTGGCGGCTCCCCCAGCGTCGCGGAGTGCTGGGCGGGCATCTCTGGGTGAAGAGGTCAAGCGAGCCGAGTCGTTTCTGGTCGATCGCGATCCATGAACCTCCAATTTGTGCTGGGCGGAGTCGCCCTGGGCACCTTCGCCCTCGCGGGAGAGACCTTCGCCGGGCGACTCGGTCCCGGCTTTGACGGTGCCGTCCTCCTTCTCGAGCTGCTCATTCTCCCTGCCATCCTGCTCACACTCATCGGATTCGTTCTCGAGCCGGCCGTCGGAACGGTCCAACTCTACCCGACCGTCCGGCGGAGGTAGCGTCGGGTGCTACCGGCTAGCGCCCCGGGAGAGTTCAAGTGCCTCGCAGCGCTCCCGCGACCGTGAGCTGGATCGCAATCAACAGGATCTCCGTGGACACCCCCGCCGATGCCGACCGACTGGTCGAGGTGTTCCGGCACCGGGCCGGGAAGGTGGACCTTCAGCCGGGGTTCGTCAAGTTCGAGCTGTGGCGGGAGGAGGCCGGGAAAGAAGTCGTTGTGCTCACCCACTGGCAGCGCCGCGAGGATTTCCTCGCCTGGGTGGACAGTCCCGCGTTCAAGGACGCCCATCGGCACGCCGGCGACGCTCCGGGACAGGGCGCCGGTAGTCTGTACGAAGTCGCGATCTAGGTTTCGCTGAAGGGGGGTTGCCCGTCCCCCCCCCGACGGGAATCGGGGGCCCTCGGCGGAGAGTCCCCCTGATCAAGCCGCGGGGCCAGATTCGATGACACTAACCTCGCTCGTTCGTTGGGTCCGGAGTTACCCCAAGCCCGGCCCGCCTGCGGACGGTCGCGCGATGGAGAAGCTGCCGGGGATCAGGGGGGCGGCCCTCCCGAAGCAGCGAGGGGACGAGCGCGGCGAGGACGAGCGCCGTGGCGAGGTAGTAGACGACGTGGACGGAATCGATGAAGTGGCCGATAGAGAGATGCGTGCCCATCGACGCGGTGCCACCGGAGAAGATCGCCTCGAGCGTGCTGAGCGGGGTGGAGGCCGTCATGATGAGAAAGGCGAGGCCGAGGCTCATGGTTGCGCCCGCGTTCGTGAGGGTGATGCTCGTTCCTGAGGCAACCCCTCGACGATCCTTCGGTACGCTGTTCATGATAGCCGCTCGGTTGGGCGCCGCGAAGAGCCCCATCCCGGCTCCGATCAGGGTGAGCGGGAGCAAGAGCGCGTCGAAGGTCGTCGTCGCTCCGAGTTGGGTCAGCATGAGGAATCCGATCGCGGAGACGACGAGACCCAGGGAGGAGAGAAGGCGGGCCGAGTACCGATCGGAGAGCGCCCCGCTCAGTGGCCCGAGCACGGCGAGCGCGGCCGAGCTCGGGACGAGGAAGATTCCGGCGGAGAACGCCGAGAGATGCATCGTCGGCCCCTGCAGGTAGAACACCAGGACGAGGGTGAAGGCGCCGCGCGCGAGCGCGTTCAAGAGGATGGCGAGGTTCCCCGCAGCGAACGCCCGGATCCGGAAAAGACCGAGGTCGAGCATCGGGTTCGGCACGAGCCGCTCGATTTGGAGGAACGCCACGAGGAGCGCGGCTCCTCCGACGAGGAGGAGCACGTTGAGGAGGAACGGAAAGACATCGAGCGCGTACGCCGTGATCCCGAGGAGGAGCGCGGCGAGACCGAGACCGAAGGTGGCGTTCCCGATGAGGTCGAGCTTCTCGCGGCGGAGCGGCGCGTGCTGCTCGCGGAGTTCGTAGTAGGCCCAAACGGTCGCAAAGAGGCCGATCGGGATGTTTATCCAGAAGATCGAGCGCCACCCAGCGACCGCGGTGAGAACGCCTCCCACGAGCAGTCCCATGACGCTCCCGACCACGATCGCGACCTGGTTGATGCCGAGAGCCCGTCCCCGTTCCCCGACGGGAAACGCGTCGGTGAGGATCGCGGCGCTGTTGGAGAAGAGAAACGCCGCCCCCACCGCCTGGACCATCCTGAACCCGATGAGCTCGGAGCCGGTCTGCGAGAGCGAGCAGAGCGCAGAGCCCGCGGTGAAGAGCGCGAAGCCGAGGGTGTAGAGGCGAACGCGCCCGAACATGTCGGCGAGCCGCCCGAAGCTCACGAGGATCGTGGCGGTGACCAGCTGGTATCCGATGAGGATCCACAGGAGCCCGAGGAGCGAAGTCCCCGGGAGCTCGCGGCCGATCGTCGGCAGGGCGATGAGCACGATGTTCGCATCGAGCGACGCCATGAGCGTCCCGAGCGTCGTGTTCGAAAGCGCGACCCACTTGTACTGGACCATGCACCTCGCCGGAACCGGTGCGGTCTATGACTCGAGACAGGTATGAAAGCACGACGAGCGAGCCGCTACGTTCGCCGCCCGCGCACGTCAACCGTATCTCACCGCCAGAATCCCGTGGCGGGGTGACGACGATGGCGGGTGAGGCGGAGTGGGAATCCCTCGCTGAATACTACGACGAGAAGATGGGGGAGGCGGGAGACCTCTGGCATCGCACGCTCATCGACCCTGGCCTGTTCGAGCTGATCGGAGAGCTCCCCAAAGGAACCAGAGTGCTCGACCTCGGTTGCGGAAACGGGTACATCTCGAGAATTCTCGCCCGCGCCGGCGCAAGCGTCGTTGGTGTCGACCGCGGCCGCCGGATTCTCGAGCTCGCCCGCGGCAGGGAAGCAAAGGACCCGCTGGGGGTCACCTACCTGCAGGCCGATGCGGTGCACATCGCCGGGATTGGGTCGGGCTCCGTAGAGGTGGTCGTGGCGAACATGTCCCTCATGGACATCGCAGAAGGCGCGGGTGCGCTGAGAGAGATTGGACGCGTGCTACGGCCGGGAGGCCGACTCGTGGCCTCGATCGCGCATCCTTGCTTCGACACGGGGCGGGCGGGGTGGGCCGTCGAACGGTTCGAGTTCACCACCACCATCTACCGGAAGGTCACGGCGTACCGAGAGGTAGCCGAGTCCACGGGTCCCTGGCGGTTGAAGGACGGCACCACGCTACGGACCCCGTTTTACCACCGCCCGCTTTCCTGGTACGCGGAAGAGCTGCTCAACTCGGGCCTCCTCATTCGGCGGTTGAGAGAGCCCACCCCGACGCCGGAGATGGTTGGGGAGGGGGCCACTCAGGCGGGGTGGATACGAGAAATTCCGCTACACCTCGTCATCGAGGCGGTTCGAACTGGGGCCTGAAGGCGCGTGTCACGGCTCCCAACCAATTCGCGAAACATCGCAAGCGCGACTACGGACTCGGGGTTGCCTGCCGAGCCGCGCTGAGCGCTCGGGCATACCATTCGAGCTCGTCGAACATCCGGTCGAGACGCGGGTCGAGCTCCTCAGGGTTCCGCGGTGCGCCCGAGTCGTCGAACGCCTTCCCCACAAACGGCACCGGCACGTGGGCGGGAATCATTACGGCGCGGACGCCGGCGATCACCTGACGAAGCTGGTCCGCCGCCCTCACTCCTCCGACAATCCCGCCGGCAGTGACCACTCCGAACGGCTTGCGGTTCCACTCGTCGAAGAGGCTGTCGAGCAGGTTCTTGAGCGTGCCAGGAATCCCGTAGTTGTACTCCGGCGTCACCACGACGAAGCCGTCCGCGGAGGCCATCTCGCCGACGAAGGCGCTGACCCGCGGGTCGGGCGTCGGCAGCTCCCACTCCCGCTGTACGAGATTGCCGAACGGCAGCTCGGCAGGATCGAACAGCTTTGCGCGCACGCCCGGGCGCTTGGAGAGTCGCTGGACGACGTACCGGGCGAGGACGAGGCTTCGGCGGCCCTCACGCACGGTCCCGTAGAGAACCGGAAAGTAGAGCTCCATCGAACTACCGACTCCTGGCTGACCTAAGGGCTAACCGTCCCGAACCAAGGACTCGCGATGCCCTGCGCGCACTCCATCACTCGACCTCCGGCTCAAGGAATTCGAGTCGATTCCCGAACGGATCATCGACGTAGAAGCGGCGAAAGCCGGGGAGCGGCTCCTCTTCACGAACTAGGACGCCTCCTTCAGTGAGCTCCTCGCGGAGGGCGGCGAGGCCGGACCACTGTAGCGCCGGGTGCGCCTTCCTCGCGGGGACAAAGGTTGCTTCGACGCCGAGGTGCAGCTCCTGCGGGCCCACCCGGAACCAAACCCCGCCGCGTGCCGCGAGCCTCGGCGGTTTGGGGAGCTCTTCGAGCCCAAGCAGCCCTCCGTAGAACTTGCGCGCGGCCGCCTCGCCCCCTTCAGGGATCGAGAGCTGGACGTGATGGATCGCGCGGGTGGCCATGGCATCCCTACTCGGCGGCCGAAGCAGTACGGCTAATCGCCCTTCCGCTCGGAATTTCGAATCCAGAAGGCTCATAGCCGCGAGGTGTTCGCGGGGCCATGACCGACCGTCCTGCCACGCCTCGAGGGTTCTGCCTATGGTTCACCGGCCTTCCGTCGGCCGGCAAGACGACGCTCGCGAAGGCGATCACCCCGCTCCTCGAGGAGCGCGGCTACCGGGTCGAGTTGCTCGACGGGGACGAGGTCCGCCTCGGTCTCAGCGCGGACCTCGGGTTCGACCGGGCGAGCCGTGAGACGCATGCGAAGCGGGTCACCTTCGTCGCCAAGGTGCTCGCCCGGAACGGGATCATCCCCATCGTGGCCCTCATTTCGCCCTACCGGAGCTCGCGGGCGAAGGCCCGGCAGGAGATTGGGGCGTTCGTCGAAGTGTACGTCACCACGCCGCTTGCGGTCTGCGAACAGCGGGACGTGAAGGGGCTTTACAAGAAGGCGCGGGCCGGCGAGATCAAGGAGATGACGGGGATCGACGACCCCTACGAACCGCCCGAGAACCCCGAGCTCCTCGTGGACACGCGGAGCCAGGGGCCTGCCGAGGCGGCGAAGGAGCTCGTCGGCGGGCTGGAACGGCTCGGTTGGCTGACTCCTCGCAAAGGCTAGCGGGTTACCCCTCCGGGGGGTAGTTGAAGATCGCGCCCGAGACTCCCGTCCCTTCGAGCGACGCCGTCTCTTCGAGCGTGAACTCGCCGGCGACCCACGTCGGGCCACCGGCGGAAATCTGGCGGACCGAGTCCCAGCCGATCGGCCCCCCACGGAACTGGAGAATGAGGTCCTTCACACCGAGGCTCCGAGCCGACTGGGCGATCTGAACCGGGGTGGCGTCCCAGTCCTCGGCGGCGGTCCGCAGCTCGCCGTTCTGGTACCGGAGCTCGAGGATGATCTCGGGGGTGAGCTTCCACGCCCGCCCGAGCTCCGAGGCGCTGCGCAACCGTGCGGTGCTGAGCACCGCTCGGCTGGCCCCCGCGATGATGATGTCGGTCGCATCGCCGGCGTCCTCGATCCCCGCGTCGACCCAGAGCTCGGCCTCGCGGGAGATCTCCTGCAGGTAATCGAGCTGCGAGGTGCCGTGCTGAATCCCCTCGAGGTCGTAGATGTAGATCCGACCGTACTCCGCCGTGAGGCGGTCCGCCGTTTCGAACAGGTCGAGCGGTTTCCCGTCCTCCCCGAGCGCCGGTGCCGTGTCCCCTCCGGACCACTGCTGGATCTGCCCCGACGGTCCGAGCCACAGGGCCGGAATGAGGCGCGGTCCTTCCGGAGACGCGCGAGTACTCGGAACCATCCGGCGCCGCCACGCAGCCTAGCTATTCGGCTTTTCGTCAGCTTCGGAGGAACGGGGAGTGCAGGGTGGGGGCAGTCCGGCCTCGCCTCCTCGAAGGAACCGTGGGCGCGAGCGCGTCTCTCGAGGCCCCGGCGCTCGCCCTGCCCTCGCAACGGCTATCGTCCCGGCCACGCTCGCCTGTCCGCCAGGAGGCAGTGGGCAGCTGACGGTAGAGATGGCGGGTAACCGCCCTCGGCTGAGGAAAGTCCACGCTCCGGGGACCGTGGGGGTGGGCGCAAGCCCGCCGGGCGAGAGTCCGAGCTACGGAGCAGAAACGACACAGCCTGGGGGCACGGGGATGGCGCCGCGCCGGAGGATCCCCCGGGAAATGGTGAAACGGCCGACTCCCCTGGAGCAAGCCCTGAGGGACGGGATGAAGCGGTCCCCCGACCGTCGAGGAGGGCGCGTAGTCGAATGCTGCTAGAACAGGACGTGGCTTACGGCTGCCACCTGGCCGGTCGGGGCGCGAGCCCCGGCCGTTAACCTGAGCCTACGCGGCGCTCCCCGGCCTCCGCGGCAAGGGCGCGGGGTGCGGCACCCTAGCACATGGTCTCCCTGCCTACGCGCGCCGGAGCCGGACCCGGGCCGGTGGCCCCGGTCGAGGGGACCTCCGCTCAGGTGAAGTAGATGTGGACCCCGACCTTCGCGCCGCTGACGGTGACGGCTCCGGTCTTCGGGTGGGCGTGGAAGCCAGCGGGCGGAGTGACTGCGTATGCGTACAGGCCGTCCGGCTCCCAGAAGGTGAGCGTGCTTCCCTTGCCCCCACTCGTCGATTGTGTGTAACCGTTGATGGTCACGGACCAGTTAACAATCACGGACAATCCCGACTCCGTGAACACAATCCGGTGAATCGCGAAGGTGAGCAGCGGGAGGTGGTCGCCCCCGACGGTGATGAGCCCGAAGTCGTTGTACGGCAGCACCCCGAACGGGTTGCCGAGCGCACCGTAGTTGCTCCAGAAGTTCCCTCCCTGCCAGGAGAGCCCGAGGATGTTCCCCGTGAGATGCCAGCCGTTCACAACCCGCACGTTGCTGGCGGGTTGCACGGAGACGTTCCACCGGTCCGTGTAAATGGTGGGGGCCCCCGTGTACAGATTAAAGTTGGGGGTCCACGCGGGGACCGGGACCGAGAACTTGTTGTTGTAGATCAGATCCTTGCTCTCGTAGCTCTGGATCCCCACCTGGGTCGAGCCGTACTGGATCGTGCCCGGGTTCGCGGCGGTGGTCGTCGCGGCCGTGAAGCTGTTGCCCCAGACGACGGTGTGCCCGCCACCCGCGAGGATGATGGCGGCGCTCTGGACTTGGAAACTGTTCCCCGCGATCAGGTCGTAGCTAGAGTCCCAGAACAAGATGTTCGAGATGTACGAGTCCCCGTTGAACACCCACCCGGTCACCGAGGCGGTGTTCACGACCGAGACGTAGCGCGCGTGGTAGAACTGCATCCCGAGGTTGTTGCTGAACGGCGTGCCGAAGAACGCACTGAACTGCGACTCCATCGGAAGGACGTAGTTGACCGCGAAGGTCGGCATCTGGTCCGCGGCGACGGAGAGGTTCGTGTGCGCGAGGAAGACCCCCGTGAACACCGGGTAGTAGAAGTCGTTGAACTCTCCGAACAGTGGGTCGATCGGCCCCTTGGCGATGTTGTTGAGGAAGTACGGATTCGCTACCGACCCGGTGCCGCCGGGTTGCGAGATGGCCGCGAGCTGGCCGTTGTTCCAGGCCCAGAGCGGCGTGTAGACCCCGTAGGCCGTGTTCGAGGCGAGCGATACCGTCCAGGTGTGGCTACCCGATCCGCTCACGGTTAGGACGACCGGCTTGAAGTCGCTCAGCAGGAAACGGAACGAGTACGTTCCCGCGGGCAGCGTGATGACCGTAGTGCCCGAAGGAGAGGAGGGGGCCCACGCGGCCTTGCTCGTGTTCCAGCTGCTTGTAGGGGAAACGAAAATCCACGCGTTCGAGGGGGTCAGGTGAACCGTCTGGCGGAGCGTGGTGGTGGCAGCGCCGACGAGCCCCCAGAGCGGGACGAGGAACGACGGACCCTCCCCCAGCACAGCGGCCGGGTTTGCGCCCGTGTGAGCAGTTTCTGCGATCCCTTCGGAGGTCTCCCCCGTGTCCGCTGCGAAGTCGAAGGCGGCGGGCACCGGCGTGTAGGTGGCGGAGCCGTTGGCCATGGTGTAGAGGCTCATCGTCGCGTTGATTCCGAGCAGCGTGGTGGTGGAGCCGCCGCCGGGGCCGCCGAGCATGACCTCAGCGTCGTTGAGCAGTCCGATCGGATTGGTCTGCTTCCCGTCGATCTGGAACGTGGGCGAGGCCGCCGCGGAGAGCGGGGGGTTGACCGCGGAGGAGTTGAACTCCACTTTGTCGTACGACCCCCACACCGTGCTCCCGTTCGACGCGGTCACGGAGTAGTTGAAGTACATCGTCGGGCGGAGGTCGGAGACGGTCGCGTTGTTCCAGAGGCGGACGGTAAACGGTGTCGGCATGTGGAACGCGGGTCCGATGGCGTAGTAGAAGACGCCAGGGACGAGGTTTCCGTTGTCGCTGAACAGCGTGTGGAACTGCATCGCGGCACCGGGTGCGCTGAAGTTCCAGATGTTGTCCTCGAAGCTCAACGTCTGGGTGCTCGCCGTGTAGACGGGCACGTTCTGGATCCAGAACTGTCCCGACTGGTTCCCCAGCACCGTCACGTCGGTGAGGACGGTGTTGAGCTGCATCGTGAAGATGTCGGGGGAAGAAGAGGCAAGGTAGAACGGATTCACCGAGTTCAGGGTGATCGAGGCTTCCACGCTCGAAGTGTACGAAACCGTTCCGACGTTCACGCCGCTCTTCGCCTGGATTCCGAAGTACCCGAGCCCCATCGGAGCAGGGGCCGAGATGTAGCCGGGTTGGACGAGACCGTTCGAGACTCGGGGAGGCGCGTTGAAATTGGGAAGCAGGACGGCCGTCGACGGGATGTGGTCGCTCTTTTCGGCAGCCAAGGCGCGGTTGAGGAGCGCGGTCCCACCCGGCAACGGGCCCGCGCGCGCGAGCGTGGCCGAGGCGCTCGGAGGCACACTCGCGTGTTGGGCCGGTCCAGCGGATGCAATCGCCGCCGCCGTCGGCATAACGAGAATCGCGGTCATGGCTACGAGGAGGAGACCTGCGGCACGACTGAGTCGCGTCATAGTAGCGGGGGGACGTATATCCGGTTCATAAAATGCTAGCAGAAGCGTTCCGATACGCACTTATGCGCACTCGATTCTAGCCAAGAATCTGGCCCGAACTGCCTGCGTGACCCGGCGCAGCGGAGGTTGCCCAGCGAGGTGGCGGAAGCTTGCGAATCCCTCGGGACTCGGGGACACGCCGGGTCGACTCAAGCTCCGGTCAGGGGCGGTGATGGTGCGCCTGTGCCGGGACGTCTTTCCGATCCGCGCGAGAGGGCGCGAGCCGTCACCACTATCGAGCCGACGACGAGGCCAACGCCCGCGACCTGCAGGACGTTGAGCCGTTCGCCCAGTAGGGCCGCCGAGAGCAGGAGGGCAGTGACGGGCACGAGGAACAGGAAGGAGCTCACCGTGGAGGCGCGGAATCTGTCTAGTAGGTAGAACCACGTCGCGTAGCCGTACGCAGTCCCGACAATCCCCACCCATAGTACGATGAGCAGAAGGGAGGTGGACGGCTCGAAGCGGAACGAGGCCGTGGCTACCGTCCCACCGAGCAGGCCAACCGATCCGCCAGCAAGCTGGTAGAGGTTCGCCTCCTGCACAACTCCACCCGTGAATCGTCGTTTGAACAGCACCGTGCCGAGTCCCCAGGCAGCCGCCCCCCCGACAAGCCGCTCGCCCTCCAGGGCTGCGCCGCGAGCGCGACGCCCGCGAACCCCGCCGCGATTGCCCCTATCTCTCGAGGTCCGGGGCTAATGCCGAGCACTGGGGAGGAAAGGAGGGTTACCCAGAGCGGGAAGGTGTACACGAGCACCGAGGCGACTCCAGGGGGAACCGCCCCCGCCGCAGTGAACCAGAGGCCGTAGAACACTGCCGTCGTAGGTACTCCTATGAGCGCTGCGTCGCGGCGCCCCGGAGTGTCGAGACG
>JAKIWH010000132.1:1056-2679 GCA_022750125.1 Thermoplasmata archaeon | reverse complement strand
ACGCTCCGGCCTGGACTTGCCTTTGTGAGCCTGTTCGCCCAGGTCATCCGCGTTGACATGCGGCCGCGTTCGGAGTCCGTCGGCCCGCTGTCGGCCACCGCCCCGGATTTGAGTCCGCTCACCGTCTCCGTGCGGATCGAGTACCGCGTCGTGGACGCCAGGAAGTCCACTTTCGGCACGCCCGACCTCGCCAAGGCGGTCGGGGACGCGGTGAAGAACTCCGTGACGTCGGCGCTCTCGATGCCGGCAGGCGGAGCCCTTCCGACGGGTGGGATGCGGGTTGCCGACGAGGTTCGTCGGGCGACCTCCATGGAACTGGACCAACTCGGTGCGGAGGTCGGGGAGCTCGTGCTGGACCTCCAGAGCTCGACCGGTCGGACGGAGCATCGCTCCGGACGCCGATTCGGTTGAACCCCGACGAGAACGCCGGAATCGGGTGCGCCGCCCCGCGCGAGCCTTCACGTAGCGCGACCTGACCGGTGCCCCAATCGAAGCTTTATGGCCGGCCCGGGTCGCGGCGCACTCGAGGGCACTCGTGCCACGGTGGATCCCGTCCGAACCGGCCGCGGAGGAGCGCATGCTCCGCGAGCTGCGGCTCTCGAGCACCGAGGAGCTGTTCTCCGACATCCCGCGGTCGGTCCGGCTCGGGAAGATGGGGATCGGTGCCGGTAAGGAGGAGCCGGACGTCGTGGCCCACCTCGAAAAGACGCTGGGACGCAACCGCGCCTATCCGAAGTTTGCGACGTTCCTCGGGGGCCGGATCCCGGTCCGGTACATCCCGGCGGCCGTGGACGCGATCCTATCGCGGAGCGAGTTCTACACCTCCTACACGCCCTACCAGCCTGAAGCGAGCCAGGGTCTGCTCCAGTCGCTGTTCGAGTTCCAGTCCCTCTGGGTCGAGCTGAGCGGAGTGGACGATGCGAACGCCTCCCTCTACGACGGAGCGACCGCCGCGGGCGAGGCGATGCTCCTCTCCCGTCGGGTCTCCAACGGGCACAGGTACCTCGTTCCCGCGTCTCTCCCGTGGGAAGAGCGGAGCGTCTTGCGGAACTACGGCGCGGGCGCCGGGATCCGGGTCGAGGAGGTTCCGTACCACCCCGCGACCGGTCAACTCGACCTCGAGGCACTTCGGGTCGCCCTCGCGGGGGGGGATGTGGCGGGACTGCTCGTCGACCTTCCGAACGGGTTCGGTGTGGTGGATCCCCAGCTTCCCGAGCTCAAGGGGATGCTCAAAGAGCTCCCGCTCACCGTCGTCGCGGACCCGCTCGCGCTCGCGATCCTCGAGCCTCCCGGAGCCTGGGGCGCGGACATCGTCGTCGGGGAGGGACAAGGGTTCGGGCTCGCCCCCTCCTTCGGCGGCCCCCTCCTTGGCTTGTTCGCTTGCCGCCGCGAGCACCTCCGCCTCTCCCCGGGCCGGATCGTGGGCGCGACGGTTGACGCGGAGGGGCGTCGCGCGTTCACCCTCACGCTCCAGACCCGCGAGCAGCACATCCGGCGCTCCCGGGCCACTTCCAACATCTGCACGAACCAATCGCTGCTCGCTCTTGCGTTCGTGACCTACGCGACGCTCGTTGGTCCCCGCGGCCTCGAGCGCCTTGCCACCTCGCTCGCCGAGAAGGCCCG
>JAKIWH010000132.1:0-1046 GCA_022750125.1 Thermoplasmata archaeon | reverse complement strand
TCGGAGGTGCCCGGACTCCGCTCCCCCCGGTTCGACGCCCCGTACCTGTGGGAGTTCGCGGTTTCCGTGTCGAACGGAGAGGTGGACCCGTTCCTCGACCGGCTTCGACGCGCGAAGGTGCTCGGGGGGATCCCACTCCGGGACCCGCGTGCCCCAGCGCAGGACACCCTGCGGGACACGTACCTCACCTCGGTCCACGAGAGGACCACCGACCGGGAGATCGCGAAGTACGCGCGCGCGGCACGGGCCGCGCTCGGGGGTAGCGCATGAGCTTCCGCCAAGCGCGGTGGGACGAACCTCTCGGGTGGGAGCTTCGGCCGCCCGCGGGCGGAGAAGGCGCGGAGCCGATCGCCGGCATTCCCGAGCGGCTCAGGCGTAAGCGACGACTCTACTGGCCCGAGCTGAGCGAACTGGAGGTGGTCCGCCACTACACCCGGCTCAGCCAGATGAATTTCGGGATCGACACCTCCGCCTATCCGCTCGGCTCCTGCACGATGAAGTTCAACCCGAAGGTCTCGGAGAAGATCGCCCGTCTCACCGACGCGCAGGAGATCCACCCGTACCAACCCGAAGCGACCGTGCAGGGTTCCCTCGAGATCCTGTGGCGGCTCGAGCGGATGCTCGCCCGGATCTCGGGGCTACCAGAGATCTCGCTCCAACCCGCGGCCGGCGCGCACGGTGAGTTCACCGCGCTCCTCGTCGCCCGGGCCTACCTCGCCGAACGGGGGGAGCTTGCGGACCGTACCGAGGTGCTGTTGCCCGATACGGCCCACGGAACGAACCCGGCCTCCGCTGCGATGGCGGGCTTCACGACCCGGGAGATCCGTTCGAAGGACGGATGCGTCGACCTTGACGAGCTGCGGGCAGCGGTCGGGCCGAAGACCGCCTGCTTCATGCTCACGAACCCGAACACCGCGGGGCTCTTCGAGAGCGAGATCGTCGAGATCGCGAAAGCGGTCCACGGTGCGGGAGCGCTCCTCTACTACGACGGCGCGAACCTGAACGCGATCCTGGGCGTGACGAACCCCGGCCGGATGGGGTTCGAT
>JAKIWH010000131.1:460-2697 GCA_022750125.1 Thermoplasmata archaeon | reverse complement strand
GAGATCAAGGCCGGGCGGCGGCAGACCCGATCGGGACGCCCGCCAGGTCGACCTCGAAGGGTCACCCCCGAGCTCGCCGCGCGGATCCGTGAACTCCGCTGGGGGCCCAAGCGCCTGAGCTGGAAGGAGATCGCCCAGAACGTCCACCTCCCCGCTGGGACCTGCAGCAAGGTCCCGCGAACCCCATCGGAATCAACTCCTCTCTCGGAAAAAGGTCTGGGCGGGTTTAGAGAAGCTGTCGGCGGCCCGCTGGATGTCGGAGGGCTCGCCCGCTAGGGCGCAAGGGGGCCTATGACCGAAGCCGAAGTCGTCGCCTTGCCTCCCGACCTCCAGCGGGCGGTCGCCTTGATTCGGCGGAGGCGCGAAGTGCGCGAGCGGTCCACAGCGCGACGGAGGGCCGGCGCCTGGCAATGCGTGGAAGGCTGCCCCATCGCGACCGAGAGCGATGACGCTGCGCGGGATCACACGAGAACGACCGGGCACACGATGAGGGCGCTGTACGCGATTCGCGCGGTCGGCGGGACGCGCCTGAGAGGGGGCCCATGAGAGAGTGGTTCGACCCTTCGACCGTCCCGACCCCGGACGCACTCTGCGAGAGCTGCCGGCACCGGCCGACGACCCACGTCTGGGAGAATGTGCCTGCCCGGGATCTTGTCAGGCCGGACGAGAAGTCGGCGCGTCGGCTCGTGTGCTCAGTCTGCCGGTCCACGGGCCACGGCTACCGTGGGTGCGCCTACGTGGCGGAGACCACGCACAAAGAGGGCCCGTGAACCGAGTGAAGTTCACCGTCGAGTGGGACAAGCTCGCCGACCCCCGGTTCACCACGATCCGGAGCTACCGACCAGAGAAGGAGGAGTACTACCGGTCGAAGGTCGGCGAGCCATTCACCCTCCTCAAGGTCCCGACCGAATGGTCGTACCGCGGCCACAAGATCGGTTCGGCAACCCTCCGGTCCGTGCGTGTCGTTCGCCCGGCCGAACTCCCAGCGGCTGAGCTCCAGCGCGACGTGATGTGCGGCGGGAAGCCGCTCCAGAGCTGGCTCGACCGCCTCCTCGCCATGCCGAAGGCGGTGCTGCTCGAGTTCGAGAACCACACCGGGCTCCTCTCGGCTCAGGGGGTCCCGTGAGCGCCACCCGGTTCGGTGCGGTCCACGGTCTCGCTTCGTGTGTTACCTGCGAGTGGGAGTCGTCATCGTACAAGAACATCCAGGCGCTCGCCGCGAACCACGTCAAGCACAACCCCGGGCACCGGGTGAAGGGCGAGGTGGCTTACGCCTTCGTCTACGAGTGAGGATGCGAATGGCTAGGCTGATCCTGACGAAGATGGATCTCCAGCACCTGATCCTCTGGGCCGACCGTGCCCGGCGCGAAGCAGGGGAAGTCGACCTGCCATTCGAGCCGGACGAGCTCGCCCTGCTTCGAAAGCTCTACACGGCACGAGATCGGGCGTACCACTCCCCTCCCGACGTTACCGCCGAATGGAAGGCGGAGCTCGCCGCCGCTCCACTCGGGATGCTGGCTCGGGCGCAAGGGGTGGTTCGATGACGGACGTCTGCCCGAAGTGCAACCACCCCGCATGGCAGGTCTGGCTCAACCGGCGGACGGTTCGTTGTTGCCACTGCCGCGCGCACTTCCACCTGAAAGAGGTCTCGGGCTACCAACTCGCGGCCCTCCGCAAGCGGCTCGGGCTCGAGCCGTTGCCCCCTCGCGCGGAAGGGGTCCCGTGATTCGTCCTGGAGTCCCCAACGGTCACGACCCGTCGACGTGCCTGATCTGTCACGCTCCCCTGCCCCATCCTCGTTCCGTGTGCATCCTCTGCGGGAGGGAGCACCAGCACATCGCCGGCATTGGGGGCCATCTCGTACGGGACCACTCAATTCGGTCCGGGGGACGAGCGCAGGCCCTGGCGCTCGACTTCTCCCGCGCGGTCGTCCGTGGCTGGCCGCTCGACGAGCCGCGAAGGCGATACAAGGAGTGGACGGCCCAGGCGCCGAAAGGGGTCCAATGAGCGACGGAGTCCCACGCGCCGCGATTATGGTGCTCGTTGGCGCCGGGGGCCTAGTAGGTTCGAGTGGTGCGCTCCTAGCTGTCGGAGATCGTGCCCCTCTCTGGTTCACCTTTGTCCAACTCGCTCTCGCCGTAGGGATTTCGATAGGAGTCTTTCATCAATGGCTTCGCGGGGAATGGCCGGTCCAGGCGGAACGAGTCACATGATGCACTTCTGGTACTTCCTCGCGC
>JAKIWH010000131.1:0-450 GCA_022750125.1 Thermoplasmata archaeon | reverse complement strand
GTGGCTTTGGGACCTTCTGAAGAAGGCCACCACGACGAGGGGGCTCCGATGAGCGCGGTTCCCTGGCAGATTGCAGATGTGGTCGCAATCGTAGCCATCACCGCCGGAGCCGGGTTCATGATTGCAGCCACCATATTCTCGTTCCTCGAATGGCTCCGCTGGAGCCGGGGGCAACCGGTCCGATGATAGAGGGAGTCGGGCCCTGCAGCTACGTCTACCCGGGCAACCACAAGCGGTGTGGTCGGGAGCGCGACGACGACGGGGTCCCAGCGATGAACTGGCGGAACATCACCGCCGACGGCCACGACTACATTCCGCCCTACGTGGAGACCCCTGAGGATCTGGCGCGAAAGAAGCCGGTCCTCATACCCCGAGGTCTCCTCGAGAGCGTCCTCTCAGAGGCCGTGGAGCACCACCCGAGGCCGCACTACCGAGATCCGTTCGTTCCCT
>JAKIWH010000001.1 GCA_022750125.1 Thermoplasmata archaeon | reverse complement strand
GCGCTCAGGACGGCTCCGACTCCGCCGCCGGGAAGCGCGAGGAGCAGGACCGCAGCGAGGGCTACGAGTACCACCGAGGTGCGTTGAGCTTGGCGTGGGACTCGGCAAGCCGGAATCGGGCGACGAGCTGAGCGGTCTCCAGCACCTACGCCGTCCGTGATGAATCCACGGGAATCGTCGGTAGGCTCCATCGGGAGCGTCGGAGCAGGAGGAGATGCATAACCCTCACGCACAAGGGAAGCGGGAGGAAGCCGGGCTCCGGCGCGCGACGCCAGCGGTCCGGCGCCGGAGCGAGCCGAGCGGCAGGTGGCGCCTGGTTTTCCTAGAGAAGGGCGAGTTCCTTCCCCGCCTTTTCGAACGCGGAGATTGCGAAATCGACGTCTTCGGGCGTGAGCGCCGCGTTCATGATGGTGCGGATCCTGGCCTTGTCCTTGGCGACCATGGGGAAGATGATGGGCAAGGCAAAGACCCCGAGTTCGAACAGACGCTGACTGAGCCGCTTCGCCACACGGCTCTCGCCGACGAGGACCGGGGTGATGGGGGTCTCGCTCCGCCCGATGTCGAATCCGAGGGCGGCCATCGCCTTCTTGAACTGCCGCGTTCGCTCCCAGAGCCGCTGGACGTGCTCCGGCTCCTTCTCGAGGACCTCGACGGCAGCGAGGCAGGCGGCCACCACCGCGGGCGGATGGGATCCGCTCAGGAGCCAGGTCCGGGACCTGTTGTACGCGAAGTTGACGAGGTCCCGCGAACCCGAAACGTGGCCGCCTACGACGCCGAACGCCTTCGAGAAGGTGCCCATCTCCACTTGGACCTGCTCGCGGGAGAGGTGGAAGTGGGAGACGATTCCCCGCCCGCCCTCGCCGAGGACCCCCTCCCCGTGCGCGTCGTCCACGTAGACCATCGCTCCGTGGCCCGAGGCGAGAGCCGCGATCTTGTCGAGAGGGGCGATGTCGCCGTCCATCGAGAACACGCCGTCGGTGATGATCAGGACGCGACGGTAGCTCGGGGAGTGGCGCTCTGCCTCAAGGAGGACCCGTTCCAAGTCGGCCGGGTCCGCGTGCTTGTAGACGGCCCGCTCCGCCCGCGAGAGGCGGACCCCGTCGATGATGCTCCCGTGGTTCAGCTCGTCGCTCACGACGAGATCCCCCTCGCCCACGAGCTGGGGGATGAGCCCCGAGTTCGCGGCGAACCCGGTCTGGTAGACGAGGGACGCTTCGGCGCCCTTGAATCGCGCGAGCCGGCGCTCGAGCTCGGCGTGCAGGTCCATCGTCCCGGCGATCGGTCGGACGGAGCCCGAGCCGACTCCGTGCGTCCGCACGGCCTCGATCGCCGCCTCCTTGAGGGCGGGGTGGTTGCTCAGCCCGAGATAGTTGTTCGAGCAGAACATGAGTACCTTCTTTCCTTCCACGATCGACCAGGGGGCGCTCGCACCGTCCAAGATGCGGATCTTCCAGTCGAGGTCAGCGTGGACCAGCTCCTCGTACTCGCTTCGAAGGAAGGAGGTCGGGTCTCGCACGGGGTTCACCACTTGGCGAGGAGGGAGACCTTGGCGGCTTCGCTCGAGTGGATGAGCTCCATCGCCCGCGGGAGCTCGGAGATCGGGACGCGGTGGGTGATGATACGGGCCATCTTGTCGCGGAAGCTCGGGCTCGCGAGTAGCCCTTTCACGGTGTACCAGGTCGCGAACATTCTACGGCCGAAGATGCCGTAGACCCGCGCCGCGCGGAAGATGATCGCGTCGTCGACGTTGAGGGGAACCGGGCGGTCGAAGAGTCCGAGCAGCGAGACCCGTCCTCCCAGGCGGAGTGCCTCAAAGACGAGCGGCAGGGAGCTCGGGTGTCCCGACATCTCCGTGGCGACGTCGACGCCGTAGCCGCCGGTCGCCTCACGAATCCGCTCGGCGAGGTTCGCCCCCTCGGTCTGCGGATTCAGCACGAGGTCGGCGCCCATCAGGTGCGCGAGATCCGAGCGCACCCGATTCACTTCGGTCGCGATGACACTTGACGCCCCGAACGTCTTGGCGACCGCGATGGCGAGAAGCCCGATGGGGCCGCAACCGGTGACGAGCACGTTCTTGCCGGCGAGGTCCTCCACGTTGTCCTCGGGCAGGAGGGCATGGACCGCATTCCCGAGCGGCTCCTGGATGGAGGCGAGCGAGGGGTCGAGGGCGGGATCGTTCTTCCATGCGTTCGTTTCGGGTAGCACGGCGTACTCGGCGAACACCCCGTCCCGGTCGACCCCGAGGACCTGGACATTCTCGCAGATGTGCATCTTGCCGGTCCGGCATTGGTAGCAGGTACCGTCCGCGATGTGCGTCTCGGCGGAGACGTGGTCGCCGACGGCCAGGCTCTTTACGCGGGCACCGACCTCTACGACCTCGCCGCTCAGCTCGTGCCCGAGGATCATAGGCACCCGCTTGATCCGGGACTGGGCCCACTCGTTCCACTCCCAGATGTGGACATCGGTGCCGCACACCGAGGCAGCCCGGGCGGCGACCAGGACCTCGTCCTCGGTTGGTCGTGGATCCGGGACCTTCTCGAGCTCCCCCCCGGGCCCCCTGTGAGTCTTGACGAACGCCTGCACGCCTTCCTCAACCGGTCGAACGATTCGCGTCTTTAAGAGTTGAGGCGGGCGGGCTGCCCCGAACGGCGTCGGCGGGACCGGGGTAGCTTGCGACGCATCGCCCGTGTTCAATCGTTCGCCCGCCCGCGGCTCGACCAATCCTAGTTTGCAAAGGTCCATCACCCCCAGGCGGGTCGTAGACGCGCGGGTGGCTCGACCGTGGTGGAGAAGGGCTGGCTGTCCATGAGTCTGCCACGCTGCTTCAAGCCGCAATTCTCGGACTCAAGGCTGGAGAGGCGATCGAACCGGATTGGCACGAGAGATGCGTCCGAAGTGCCCTAGGGAGAGTTTGTATGGGACTTCAACTGCGGGCCATCGGCGCAGTCACAGTCGTCGGGACGGGGCTCCTCGTCGTCCTCCTAGCCGTCCCTTCGGACGCGGGTGCGCTCCTCTCAGAACGGAGTGAGTTGCCCGCGCCCGGGAGCTCGACTCCCGAAGCGGCCTCGACCGAGCCGCCACGTGAGACGCTCCGTCCGGACAGCGATCGTTCGGCACCGGCCGAGCTGCTCTCGGGGGATTCTGCAGTTTCAGTTCATGCTCCTCTCCTCTGGCATTCACGCTTGGACTCGAAGCCGCTAGCCGAGCCCCCGTCGCTGACGAGTTCCGTCCTCTCGGATGCAGGGTCCAGAGTTGTTGGGTTGAATTCGACTCCCGCTCCAGAGGTCGGGACGCCCGTTGGCCAGCTGAGTAACGGATCGGGAGCATACCTCGGAGTGGTGCACGAGGTTGGGGGCGTCTATGATCCAGGTCACGCAACGGTCTTCCTAGCGGATTCTTCGGGCTGCATCTACTGTCCAATCCTACCTCCGTGGGCGTTCGGCCGCATTCTAGAGGTGCGCGGCGGCACTGTCGTTCGAAGCACCCAAATGCCGAGCTACGTCAGCAGCCTGACGCTCGATCCCAAGTCCGGCTACCTGTATGGCACAGAGGAGTTGAACCCCGACGCCTCCGCCGGGGAAACAGTTCTGGTCCTGAACGGAACGACCATCGTTCAGAACCTTACGAACGCGAGCGCGTTCGATGGTCCCAGTGGCGCTGTTTACGATCCGGCAAACGGCTACGTATACGTCAGCAACTACGGTTCACGAATCACAATCCTTTCGGGTACCCGGATCGTTTCCGTACTGAGTCTTCCTGGAGAATACGCTGGAGTCGCGTACGACTCATCGAACGGGCTCGTCTACGCCGTAGACTTTTCCAATTCGAGCCTTACCGTCATCAACGGGACCCAGGTGGTAGGATCCATCGGCGGTGTCGCCTCGTGCTGCGGTGGGAACGATTTCCAAAGTCCCCTCAGACTCAGCTACGATCCCTTGCACAACGATCTCGTGGTCACCAACTGGAACGGCTCCTTTGTTACCGTCGTCGCGGGGAACGAGACGAATGGCTCCGGGGTACTCGCGAAAATCAAAGTCCCCGCGAACGAGACCACCGTCCAGACGGTGTTTGACCCGGCCAACGGGCTCGACTACGTCATGACTTCGGGGGTGACCGAACTCATTGCCCTCAACGGCTCAAAGGAGGTGACGAGCTCGCTGATCAATCCGTGTCCCTGCACCAGTTCTTCGGATTTTTACAGTGGGGGAGCCGGCCTGGTCTACGACCCCATGGCGGGGGCCGTGTTCGTCGGTGACCCAGTTTGGGGGCCCAACATCACGATCTTGTCGACGCTGCTAGGAATCCGGGCGCCTACCCTAGCGTCCGGCCCCCTCCAGGAAGTGGGCCGGAACTTCTCGGTGAACGCCTCCCTGTGGGCGGTGGGGAACGGGAGGGATAACGCGAGCGCTACGGTCGAGCCGGCGGTCGGGCTCACCTGCTCGTTGGAGTCCACCGTGAAGATTCAGAACCTCACCGGCCCGCTGAGCGCAACCTGTCTGGCCAGCATGCCCGGCGAGTACACCCTCTGGCTGAACGTCACCGACGGGGCTCCACGCACGGTATGGGCTCGGTCCAAAATCACAGTCACACCGGCCCTCTCGCTCACTCCGGCAAGCGCGTCGAGGACATCTCTAGACGTAGGACAGCTGGTGACTCTCTCCGTATCGGCCTTCGCAGGTCCCGGGGGCTACTCATACGTTTGGACGGGACTACCCGCAGGTTGTGCCGGGACGGTGGGATCCATCAGTTGCTACCCTAGCGCGATTGGTCGTTTCCTAGTCTGGGTAACGGTCACCGACGCAGCGGGGGCATCGCTCACCTCCTCCAACCTGAGCTTCGACGTCTTCGCGGACCCGAAGGTCGTCCTGCAGGCGCCCACCTCCGTGGACCTCGGCCAGGGCCTGCTCGTCGAAGCTCGAGCTACTTTGGGCTCCGGCGGGTTCGATTTCGTCTGGAGCGGACTTCCGCCCGGTTGCCCCCCTCCTGCGGACTCGCCCGTAGTCGTGTGTTCGGCCATTAACGGGACCGGGAGGTTCGGACCCACCGTCACGGCGACCGACTCGAACGGCTGGCCCTCGACCTTCGGCCCTGTCACCCTTACCTCGTACGCTGATCCTGTGATCACCCAACCTTGGCTGTCTCGATCGGTGATCGATGCTGGACAGAGCGTTACGGCCAACGTCTCAATCTCGGGTGGGACGGGAGAATACCTCGAGCAGTGGCTCGGACTTCCGCCCGGCTCTTCCCCTAGCGGAACGAGTGCACTCCTTGTTCCATCGGTGGCGGGTGTCTACACGATATCGCTCGCCCTCAGCGACTCGAATGGATTCGAGCAGGTGTCTCCGGCGGTTTCCCTCGTCGTGAACCCGCCCCCAACCGTTACCGTCGTCGCAAACGCCTCAGACACCCTCGCGGGAGAGCCGGTGAGCTTTGCAGTAGTGGGCGCAGGCGGTACGGGACCTCTTCAGTTTTTGTGGAGGTTTGGGGATGGGGCAACGGGTGAGGGCCCAACGGTGACCCATACCTTCCCGAGAGCGGGAGCCTACGCGACGCGGGTATGGGCGAACGACAGTGTCGGAGGCTCCGCGAACGCCTCTTGGACGTTGACGGCGAGGACGAGCCCGATTCCGCCACCCGTACATCCCACCCCTAGCCTCCTCGGTGTTCCTGAGGGTCTCGCTCTGGTGCTAGTGGGACTCGGGGTGGCCGTTGCTTGCCTCGCCATCGCTGTAGTGATGCTCCTGATTGGTGGCCAAAACCGAGGCGCCCGCAGGCCACCCGGGTCAGTGTGACCCGCAAGCAATGCCTGAGGACCGGGTCGAGATCTAGGCTCGAAGCATTCCGTTCGTCATGACTCCTCCGTCTCTTGCGTGTCAATGGGATTCGGTCGCCCGACGCCCCCCGGCCCACTCGATGGTGACGTCGCCCCGGCCCCGGTGGGGTGCGCTACCTGCGCCGAACCGCGTAGGAGCTCGGAACGACGGGTCGAACCAACTCTCCATCCTCCCTTCGACCCAGTGCTTCCCGAGGTCGCCGAACTGGAATGCGTTCTTCATCCACTGGAGCCACCCGGCCCACTCGTTGTCTTGAAGGATCTTCCGCTCGCGCATGTGGTGGATGTGCGCGCAGAAGAACAGCACATAGTAGGTGAACGGGATGTCGGCCGCCGCAGTCCCAGACGCTCGATAGATCGACGGGAGGAGCTGAGGCTTTTCGATCAGGATCTCGCCGATCCGGTGGAACTTCTCGTCGATGTCGTTCAGCACCCGGGTCTCGAGGTCGGCCGTAAACGCCTGGATCTGTCGTCGCGAGAAGTAGACGGTCATCACGAGCGCCGCGATGATCGCGATGGTCTGGACCACGCTGAGAAGGTCTGCGAATCCGAGATCGGCCATGGCAGGGGAATCCGGCGCGGCCCTTCAGGGTTGAGGACGCCGTGGGGGGACAGGGAGGGCTCGCTCGATACGCCTAAGGCTCCCGAACCGCCTGCTGGGCTTCGATGGAGCTCAGGGTTGGGTGCTCCTCCTGGACTTCGCCCGCGTGGGCTGGGCGCTTCTATCCGGAAGGGATCCCCGACGGGGACCGGCTCGCCTTCTACGCGGGCAAGTTCGCCACGGTTGAGGTCGATTCCACCTACTACGCCGCACCGAACCCGTACGTGGTGAAGGGCTGGGCGAAGAAGACGCCGGACGGGTTCCGGTTCGCGCTCAAGCTGCCTCGCGACCTCTTCGACGCGAAGAAGGAGCTCTCCCCCGAGTCGATCCTCGCCTTCGTCGAGAGCGCTCGCCTCCTCGGGCCTAAGCTCGGACCGATCGTGGTCCAGTTCGCCCCATGGTTCCGCGCCCCGCCATCGCTCGACCGGGGGAACGCGCTCTACCTCACCAAGTTCCTCGAGGCGCTCCCGCCGGGCCCGCAGTACGTTGTGGAGCTCCGGGAGAAAGGATGGTTCACCGAAGAGGGGCTTGCCTGGCTCGGCCGCCTCCTCGGGGGACAGAAGATCGCGCTGTGCTGGTCGAGCCTCACCTTCGTGGACGTGCCCCCCGCGATCACCGGTAACTTCGCCTACCTCCGCTTCATCGGGGACCACGAGACCGTTCCGGCCGACCTCCACGGGGAGATCCGGGTCGACCGGGGGAGCGAGATGAAGCGGTGGGCGGAGACGCTTCGCACCTCGGGCCTCCCGGATGCGTGGGCGTTCTTCAACAACCACTTTGAGGGGTTCGGGCCCACCTCCGCGGAGCGGTTCCTTGAGGTCGTGCGGGCGTTGGACCCTTCCTTCGTCCCCCCGTGGCCCCGCCCTTCTGGGTAGCCGCGTCCGTCCTACTTCTTGACGAGCTTCGCCGTCTCGTCGAGGTTATGGAGCGCCTCGGCAGGCGTGAGCTCCCAGTTCTTGGCCGCTTTCTCGATGTCGGCCCGGATGATGTCGCCGGGTTTGTGTCGGTCGTTGGGCATCTTGCAACCACAGGTCAAGCACATGATGCGTCCTCGCCCGGACGCACGGACGCCTCGGATATGTACTCGTGTCCCGCGCTTCATCGATCTCCGATACGCGCCCCTCCGCTCCACGATCTGCCCGACCCGCAACCTGGGCTAGGCCTGTGGCCCGCTACCCGGCGCGAGTTCCGAGTGGAGCGCGTTTTCCGCGGTCCGTCCAGAGTCGTTCTCCGCCGACGAAGGCGTTGCGGTTGTCCCCGCGCCGTGCCCCCGGGGGGAGCCCCTTGAGCTTCCGGACGTTTCCGCCCCCCAGCACGACGTAGTCCGGCTCGAGGACAGAGGAGAGCGTGCGCACGATCGCGAAGACCTCCTTCTGCCAGCGCCTCCTCCCGAGCCGCTTGAGCCCGGCCTCCCCGACGTAATCTTCGAAGGAGCCGCCCTTCTTGTAGGGCAGGTGGGCGAGCTCCATCGGCTCGAGCTCGCCGTCGACGATCATGGCGGTTCCGAGTCCGGTCCCGAGCCCGAGGAAGAGCATCCGCCCCCCCTCGTAGCTCCCGAGCGCCTGCATCGCTGCGTCGTTGAGGATCCGGGTCGGATGACCGAGCGCCTTCCCGAAATCGAACTCCACCCACCCTTTCGCGAGGTTGTGCGGTTCCCGAAGGATCCGGCCGTGGATCACGAGCCCAGGATACCCCATGGCCACCCGGTTGTACCGCTTCCCTCGGAGTCGCTTCTTGAGCTTCCGGACCATCTTCTCCGGATCCATCGAGGGCCCGGAGGGGATGCGGATCTCCCGGGCCTCGTTCGGGAAGCCCGCTTTCACGTGGGTCCCTCCGACGTCGATCACCAGGATCCGTGGGCCGCGTCGCCGCACTCGAGGGGTCATGCCGCAGAGGGGTCAGCCCGCAGAGCGGTTAAACCCAGAAGTAACGGCCCCTGACGACTCGAAGGAGAGCGCGCTCGGGCGTCCTCCCCCCCTGTGGCCTCATCGATCTGCAGGCGCGTGCCTCCTCGGGACCCGCCGGGAACCCATCGCTAGGGTTGCGAAGGTTCGCTTCGGCCCTGTGGACTCGGGTCGGATTGGAGACGGCTATCGAACTTATCCCGATTCGCGGGGTCGATGAAAAGCCGTGGCGACCAAGCCGAAGCGGCTCGAGGCGGCGGAGTTCGATAGAGCGGAAGCCGCCGTCCTCTGGGAGGACGCGGCCAACCGGGCGGACGAGACCGGCCGACTCTCGGATAAGCTCGAGGCGGACGGGCGGGACCGGCGCTTGGACGATGCGGACCAAAAGATCAAGCGGATAGAGTCGGAGCCGGGAACCTCTGGCGGGCGGAGCGCTCGGAAGGGCCGGCGTACATGAGACTCTGGCGCTCGCAAGACTGACCAACCTGAGCAGGCAGCTTGCGCTCGGCGGCCTGCGGGAGTTCTCGCTCAGCTCGAAGCGGGAACGACCACGCGCACTCCGCCCGGTCCGAACGCGTACCAGAGCAGCACACCGGCTAGGATCAGGATGAGAAGCCCGAACGGCCCGATCACAAACAGGAACACAATCGCCAGTAGGATGATGACCAAAGCGCCGGCGAGGCTGATCTGATGGACTGCCATGGGACAGGCGAGCAGCCCGCAGGGGATGATGGCTCGCTCAAGTCGATTTCAGCAACCGCTTAGCAGTGGCTCGCCGCAGTGTCTCCCATGGCAACCAAGCGCAGGGAGACAGTTTCCTTCCTAGAAGGGAAGAAGATGCCGCGGCGAGTTCGAGCGAAGTACACGGCGCCGAAGTCCAGCGGGGCGAAGCGGGTTTCGTTCCTCGAGGGCAAGAAGTCGCCACGGAGAACGCGCGTGACGTTCATGGCGAAGAAGGGCACGAAGTAGTCCGATAGCGGCGCTCGAGCTCGAAGGGAGCGGACGGAGGGTTGGGCGGGCGTGGTCCGCTCCACGCCGCCGCAGCGCTGCCTCGGCTCACCCTCCACCGATGAGACGGCGGGCCCGATCCTCCCCCGCCCTTCTTGCAGGACCTTGCAGGCGGATCAGGTGTCACGTTGCGCCATTAGACGTCTCGAGAGTTGAGACCGAAGGACTCGCCCAAAGCCGGCCGAGCGGCGCATCGCACGGCGTTTGGATATCCCGGAAAGCTGAAGCTGAGCTCGAAAGACGTCGGAAGCCCGCCCCCCCCCGTGCGGGCGATCGGCCCGAAACGCGAGAAGTCGAGCGGAAGAGCGACGAGTCCGGGCGGAGTCTAGTTCCGCCGACGTGCCCGCTGACTACCTTCGAGGATCGTGACGGGCGCGAGAAGGGCGAGTACGGGAGCGGCGAGGATCGGGTAGGTTAGCGCCCCGATGGGGAAGAGAAGTCCGAGGGCGGGAGCGATGAGCCCGAGCAAGAGCATCGCGTACAGGGCTGCGCCCCCGTAGAACCAGCCCTGGGTGTAACGGAAGGCAGCGAGCGCGATCCCCACCACGATGCCGAGGCCCCCGAGCCAGAGGAGCCAGAATCCGAGGAGCGCCGAATAGGAAGCGAGCGGCGCCGCGGCTTGCAGGCACGTGAGCGCGTGCGTGGGGGCTCCCTGAATGCAGTTCGCCATCACATCCGACGAGGTGAACGCGATGGCGATCGCGAGGACGACGAGGAGCACGCCGACGGTCCCGATCATGCAGAGGATCGAGGCCGTCCAGAATCGCGGGTCGAAGCGCCGGAGTGCCGTGAACCCGAGACGGTAGGCGAGCAGGGCAAGGGCGAAGAGGATCGCTCCCGCGAGCGCCATGATGGCCGTCACCTGGATCAGCTGGACTCCGCGTAGGAACGGAGTTCCCGGACTGTAGGTCGCGAGCAGGATCAGGGCGACCGGGAGCACGAGACCCGCGATCCCAGCCGCGAGGCCGATCGCGGCTCCCAGGCCGATCCGGCGCAGTCCCTTCGGCTCGTCGGCGCCGACCTCCGCTTCGCTATTCGCCATCTACGCAAACTCCCACCGTCGCCGGTCCGCAGCTGACCCCGAAACCTGGCGGTGCGGAGGATTCCGATACCGTACGAGCGGGAGTCACCGTACCCCCGAGTGCGTCCGGCCGCTTCCAGGCGGGCATGTGTCGGTCGACTCCCACCAGGGACAAGCACTTGGGAAGATGGCGGCACAGTCCCTCGCTCCGGGGCCCGAAGAGACGGCGTGCTGAGTTCGAGGAACGCGCGTCCGAATCCCTCCCGGCATCCGCACCCCTCAGCTGCGGTCCCGGTTCCGAAGGGCTACGGCTCACCGGATTAGTAGAAGTGGCCCCGGACGGCGACGAGGTAGATCAACAGCGCAACCGAGATCAGGAGCGACCAGCCGAAGCTCCCGGCCACGACGAGCAGGACGACGAGGAGCGCGACGACGATCCCCGTAAGGGCGAGCGCCCACACCTCGAGGTCCCAGAGGCCGGTCGCGACGAAGACGAGGACGGCTCCGAAGACGAGTGTTATCACTCCCGCGAGGAGCGCGGTGCCGGAGAATACGGCGTAGGCTGAGGCTGCGGGAAGGAGGGCGAACCCGACGGCGCCGAGCGTGACGAGCAGCCCGACGAGGAGAAAGAACAACCCGACCAGCCCGATGAGGATGGCCAGAATGCCCACCAGGATTGGGAGTTCCCCTACGGGGCTGCTGTGTCGATAGGCGAAACCGGTTCTCGTCGTCCTTGTCGTTGTTGCGGTCATCGTACTGCTCCATCCGCCGGAGATCAACCCCGGCCGATGGGCACCGCTCCGTCTCGCGGAGGATAAGGCGTCCCTCGATTCTAGTTGAGGAGTGTAGCGCCGCATGAGGATTCGTCCCTCCCTGGACTCGGCGGATCCTCGGTTCCCTCGTTCGGCCGAACGGCGAACGAAGCCGGGCTAGCCACCCTAGTACCACCTCCAGCCCGTCGGATGAAGGTCGTTCGAAAACTCTATTCGGCCCCTTTCTATGCGCCGCCGCAAGGTAACCCCCAAGACCGAGCGGGGGAGGGGCTCCCATAGCGATGCGCATACTGCTCGTTGACGATGATGCGGAGTTCCGGGAAGACCTCAGTGGCCTTCTGAACAGCACCGGCCATCGCGTCACGGACGTGCCCTCCGCCGCGCTTGCCTTCTCAGCCCTGGAAGGCGAAGAGTACGATGTGATGTTTACCGACCTCAGGATGGGACGGAAGAGCGGCCTCGACCTGCTCACGGATGCGCGCAAGCGGTGGCCGCGGCTCCAGGTGGTCATGCTCACCACCCCGGGGACCGTGGCAACCGCGGTCGAAGCGTTCCGACTCGGGGCGTTCGACTATCTTACCAAGCCTATCCGGCCTGACCAGGTACGACGCGTGCTCGAGCTGGTCAGCCAACAGCTTGCGCTCATCCGTACCGGAGCTCGACCGCTCGACCCGGCCAAGTACGCGAAGTCCCTCGCGGCGGAAGGAGGGTACGAGGTGCTGCTGATCTCGCCCCCCCCACCGCCCGCGGTGGCGGACAAGGTGAGCCACATCGTTCTCGACGCCGAGAACCCGTTCCTGATCCGGGGTGCCGTGGAGGATTTCGTTGCCCCGAAGGATCGGGCGGGGGTGGTCCTCGCGGCCGTGGAGCAGCTCCTCGCACGCCACCGCGAGGAGGAGATCGCCGAGCTGCTCGAACGGCTGCGTGCGGTCCTCGAAGGCAAGGGGCCGCTCGCCGTGGGGTACGATCCGGAAAAGATCAGCGCCACCGGCGCCCTCGCCGTCCAGGCGTCCATCGTGTCGGCCGACGCCCACACCACGCTCGAATCCCTGGGGAACCCGATCCGTCGGCTGGTGCTCAAGCGGCTCGCGGAAGGGCCTTGCAGCTTCACCCAGGCGATGGAAGCGGCCCACCTCGACGATACGTCGAAGATCTCCTTCCACCTCCGCAAGCTGACCGAGAGCGGGCTCGTTGCCCACCTCGCGCGCGAGCGGTACAAGCTCACGGCGCGGGGGAAGGGGGCGACCAAGATCCTCAGCGCGATCGACGATCTCGACTCGGTGAAGGGGAGCGGGAACCGGATCTTCCCGTCGGCGCCGTCGGCGCGTTAGGGCCCTCGCGAGATCGACCGGACCAGTGCCATCCTAGCTGAACTCGAGTTCAGGAACAGTATATCCCCTGGCCGGCGCGGATGGCGCCTTGGTCTACGGACCGCATGGATTGAAGCAGATGTCGATGGAGAGCAAGCGAGGAAGCGTTCGAGCTTTGAGCGTACTGGTCGGATTCGCCATGGTGTTCGCTGCGTTTGTGGCGGTGATTCCGCGGGCGACGGGCACGAGCGTCGTCCCCGCCGCGACGTGCGGACAGGGCGCCGTCGCGCTGGGCTCGACATCCTCGTACGCGGCCCTCTCCGCCACCTCGATCACCAACACCGGTCCGAGCTCCCTCACGGGCGACATCGGGGTGAGCCCCGGTTCCGCGGTGACAGGATTCCCGCCCGGAACCCACACGGGCGTCGAGAACGTAGCCAACACGGCCTCGGCCGCCGCCAAGCTCGACCTCACGACGGCATTCAACGACGCTGCGGGTCGCTCCAATTGCGCGGTCAGCGTCGCCGGCAACCTCGGGGGCCAGACCCTGACCCCGGGCCTGTACAAGTCCACCTCGTCTCTCGCGATCTCCTCCGGGGACCTCACCCTGAGCGGCGGCGGAAACCCGAACGCGGTCTTCGTCTTCGAGGTCGCGTCCGCCCTCACCACCACCTCCGGCCGCCAGGTCGTCCTGACGAACGGCGCGCAGGCAGGCAACGTCTTCTGGCAGATGGGAAGCTCCGCGTCGCTCGGGACCACCTCGGTCATGCAGGGCACCCTCCTCGCGCACACCTCGATCACCCTGAGCACCGGTGCCCAGCTGAACGGCCGGGCGCTGGCCGCCACCGGGGATGTGACCCTCGCGAGCGCCACCATCGTCGTGCCCACCACGACCGCGCCGACCACCTATCCGGTCACCTTCACCGAGAGCGGCCTTCCGGCCCAGACGAGCTGGTCGGTCACCTTCGCCGGGGTTCTGAGTAGCTCGATGGGCACCACCAATCAATTCAACGTCCCGAGCGGAAGTTACGCGTACACCGCCGGCACCGTCGCCGCCTACACCGCGAGCCCCGCCTCGGGGAGCGTGCCGGTGAACGGCGCCCCAGCCGCCGCGACCATCCAGTTCACGGCCGGCGCCTCGGGCAGCTTCAGCACCGTGACGTTCACCGAGTCGGGACTCACCGCCGGAACCGGCTGGTCGGTCACGTTGAACGGGGTGCTGATCAACTCGCTGACCGACACCAACGCCTTCTCGGAGGCGAACGGGACGATCACCTACACCATCGCCGCCCAGTCCGGCTACGACGCGACCCCCTCCTCCGGGACCCTCACGGTAACCGGCAACTCCGTGGCCCAACCGATCGTGTTCACCACGGCCGGCAGCGGCGGCGGTGGCGGCGGGTCCAACTCGCCCGGCACCTCGTCGAGCGGAATGCCCACCTGGGAGTGGATCGCCATCGGGCTCGCGGTCCTCCTCGCCCTGGGCGCCCTCGCGGCCGTGCTCCTCATGCGAAACCGCAAGGCAGGGAAGACCTAGGAGCCCAACCGCAGGCGCCGGGTCCGGGGTTACCCGCGTCCGGCCGGGGGAGCGTCCGTCTAGACGCTCCCTTCCCAGACTTGGGCTCGCTCGGGGTCGGCCCGCTCGGCCCGAGGTTCGCCGCGGGGGGCAGAGTTCGCTGACCGCCTCTCTCGAGCGACCTCCGATTCCCGCCGGCGGGGATACCGGCCGCCCGGAACGGATACCCCCATTCCCGCAGGGTCCGCTCCTCGGTGAGAGCCGGGGGACGCGCGCTACCGCACCAAATTCCTCGAGGCGCCCCCTGCGGTCCCGACCTCCGCCCTAGTCTCCGAAGTCCGCCCGGGGTGGACGAGCAGAACTTGGGCCCCGAGGGAAGTCGCGCTAGCCGAGTCGAGCGGAACCTTCCGTTCGGGGTGGGGTGGTCGTGCCCGTCGGTGGCCGTCGTTTTCTCCCCGCGAAGGCGGCGGCCACCACGAGCAACGCGATGCCACCGAAGACCACCAGTTCCAACCAGAGCGGCCAAGCACCCGCCGGGCGGGTTCCGGGGGTCGGTCCCGTCGGCGCGAAGGTCCGGCTGGCATGCACGGTCGGCACGGTGGTGACGCGGCCCGCGACGGTGAACGTCGAGGGCGAGACGACCGCGGTGTATCCGTTGGGCAAGCCCACGGAAAGATCGAAGGTGCCGTTCGGGAGGTAGAACAGGATCGCCGAACCGTTCGTGGAGTACGTCCGGTTGTACCCGGAGGATGCGTTGGTGACCGTGATGCTCCACTGGGTGCCGTTCGGCAGGCCGAACTCGACGACGATCACCGGGTAGGTCTGCGGAAGAAACGGGACGACAACGCGCACTGCGGAGCCGCTGACCTGGAACTGACCTGAGTAGGTCGTGGTGTACCCGGGAACATCGAAGACGAGGTAGGAGTAGCTCCCGTTCAGCTCCTCGAAGCTGACGTTGCTCGTCGCCGAGCTCTCGAAGGAGCTCCCGATGGCGATGGCCCAACCGGTACCGGAGGGAAGTCCGGTCTCGTGGAACACGACCGCGAACCGTTCGGTGGAGCTGAACAGGATCGGAACAGCGGGAGGAGGACCGATCGTGAAGTTTACCCAGCCCGAGGCGGGAGCTGCCGCGAGCCCCGCTACGGTCGTGACGACGTAGGAGTAGTTCCCGACCGGCTCCGTGAAGGTGATGTTCGGAGAGGTGGAGGAGATCTTCGTGCCGTCGAGCGCGACGCTCCAGACCGCGTTCGCCGGCAGCCCCCGCGCCTGGAACTCCACCGAGAAGCTCACGGTCGTGAACACGACCTGGGTGGCCGCCACGGGGAGAACGCGGCCGCTGTCGATCTCGACGGTCCGATTCTCCGTGGTCTGGTAGAGATTGCCCGCATCCTGTACGGTGAGGTTGTACGTCCCGTTCGGTGCGACCATGTTCGCGTACGCGTAGGTTACTGGTCCCGAGGAAGGTAGCGCGAAGCCGACCGGTCCCGTCGTGAAGTTGACGTACCAGGCGTAGCCCGACGGAAGGCCCGTCTCGGAGAAGCTCGCACCCCATTTCGCGAGGGAGAAGTTGACGGAGCCGTTCGCATCGGCTCCGTGCACATAAACGCCCGAGGAATGCGAGAGGACGATGTAGTTGGGGCAGGTGAAGTCGACGGGATACGAGCCGTTCGTCCGCTCTACCGTCAACGTGCCGCCTGTGGAGGCCAAGAGGACACCGTCGAGGTCCACCATCCACCCGGTCCCGGGCACGAGTCCCCGTTCTTGGAGGGTCACGTTGAACAGCCGCGCGCCGGCGGCGATGCCGATGCTGATCGGGGGCGGCTTGAACGGATAGGTGAAGTTCACCCATACCGTCGCGGGCGTAGGAACGAGGCCGCCGGCGGGCTGGATCAGGAAGTAGTAGTCCGAAACGCAGGGGCCCTGGGGACAGGGGGCGATCTCGAGTTGGCTCGTGTTCGAGGTTTGGACCGCGCTATTTTCGACCGCGACCTCCCAGGTCGTCCCGGGGGGCAGCCCCGTTTCGGTGAAGGTGACGTTGGCCGAGTTCGATCCGTACGGAAGGACCGTCGCGCACTCGAACGTCGTATTGTACGTGTTCGTGACACACATGAGGCCCGTGGACGGGTCGTAGGCGACCCCGGAGGGATCGACCGTCAGGTACGTCGCCACGCTCTCCGTGCTGGTGTTCACCAGGACGAGGTACTCCCCTCCAGCGCCCACCCACATCTGACCGGTGCGGCTGTCGTAGGCGAGCCCCTGCAGGTCGATGTTGCCGGTTACCACGGGGATGGAGGCCACGGTCGCATAGCTCGAGGCGCTGAAGACCGAGATATTGTACGAGCCCTCGTTCGTGACGTAGACGTTGTCCGTCGCGTTGTCGATCGCTACCCCGTAGGGACCTGCGCCGGCCGGGAGCGTCGCGACGACCACGTTCCGTGTGGGACTGATGACCGAGACGGACATCGAGCCCGAGTTCGCGACGAACACCTTCCCCGAGGCGGGGTCGTAAGCCACCCCGAGCGGGTTGTGCCCGACAGGAATCGTAGCAACCAGGTCGACGCTCGTCCCTCCCGCCGAGTAGACCGAGACGAAGTCGGCGTAGAAGTTCGCCACGTACAGCTCGCTGTCCTGGCTGTCGTAGGCAATCCCTTTCGGTTCGTCCCCCGTCCAGAGCGATCCGATGACCGTGGCACTGACAGGGGAAACCTCGCTCACCGTGTTCGAGCCGGCATTGGTGACGAACACGTTTCCCGTCGCGCTGTCCACCGCCACGCCGAACGGGTCGCCCCCGACGGTCACCGAGGCCGCTACGCGGGTCGTGTCGTTCGCCGGAATCTCGTCGAGGCTCGAGGGGGGGACGGCCACCCAGAACGCCGAGTCCGCCGCGTCGAAGGCGAGCCAAGCAGGGGTGCCGAAGCCGGCGTTGGCCCCGGGAAGCGGGCTGAGCTGGGTTGTGACCAGATGGTCCCGGGGAGCCCCCGGCGAAGAGAGGCCGGAGTCCGGGCTCCACGCATGTGCCCCGGCCGAGTTCCCCGTCGCACTCGACGCCTGGGGGGCGTGGGCTGTCGGACCGCTTCCCCCCGCTCCCAGCGAGGGCGGTATGAGGAGAAGTGCGACTAGGAGAAACGAGATGGATCCCAGGGGGCGGCGTGATTCCATCCTCCCTACCCCGCCTCGGTTGACAGTCCTCCTCGCTACTTCACACCTCGGAGCCGTTATCGCGGACCCCTCCCTCGTGACCGAGCGTCGGGGGGTCCTGCCCTGGAGCGGCCCTCTGCGGCTGCTCCCTCTCCTCTCTCCGTTCTCCGGCTTCCCGCCTACACTACGCTCCCGAGGCTCCGTTGCCCACGGAACTCGAGCGACTTGTGGTCCCGCACGGTCGGCGTGGGCGCGGCGCGGTACGGGTACCCCCAGCCCCGCAGCACCCGCCCCTCGGTGAGACCGAATGGGGCGAACAACGTCGCGAAGCTCCTCGCGAGCAGCTCCGCGTACGCCTGGACATCGTAATCCTCCTGCCCCGTGACGAGCTGCTCGGGCCGCGCCTTCCGTCGCCAGTCCCGGGAGGAGCGCTCCATCAGGAGGAAGCTCACCTCCTGTCCGGGCTTGCGCAGGATCCCGACCTCCTTGAGCTGCCGGAGCGCGGCGACCGTGGGCGAGAGGAGTCGGTACTCCTCGAGCGACTGCGCGATCCGCTGCGTGAGGAGCAGCTCCTCCCGGGGCCAGTTCCCCTCCGCGAGGCGGTCCACCCGTACCTTCCCGAGCGCGAGCGCCCGGGGGATCGCCGCCCGGAACTCGTTGCCGTTCGCGGCCTTGCCGAGCAGCTCGAGCACCTGTTCCTGCGTGACCCGCACGAAGTCGCACGTGTCCCCGCGCCGCACCTCGATCCCCCGGAGCTTGAACTCCCCGTCGTGGAACCGCCCGTAGTACCGCTGCGGTACGCCGAGACCGTACTCGGCGTCCGGCAGGAACACGATCCAGCGGTACCGCCCCTCGTAGCCGAGCGGGAGGTGGGTCCGCTCCGAGACCTCGGCGCAGAACGCCTCGGGGTCTCCCCCCGGGGGCGGGAGCATCCAGAGCGAGTCGACGATCCCGTGCACCACCTCCCAGCCGGCGCTCCGCGCCGTCGCGATGAGCTCCACGAGGAGCTCCCGCGCGTAGGCGTTGATCGCCTCGTGGCACTCGATCCGGCCGAACTTCGCGTTGCGGTACCCCTGGTAGCCGAAGCTCGTGACGAGCACCCACTTCCAGGCCTTGCCGAGCTCCGTGTACCGCTCCTTCTCCGTCCCCGTCGTCTCCTTCTTGCGCCGCTTGAAGTACCGGCGCCGGGAGAGGATCGGCCGGAGCGTCCGGGGCACGAGCCCGTCCCGGAGCGTGCAGGAGCGGTAGCCGAGCCCCGGGGCGACGTGGGGGCTCTCGGGGCAGCACGGGCAATCGAGCGTCTCGACCGAGAGGTTGTGCTCGACCATGATCGACGGGTAGAGGGAGACGAAGTCGAACTCGTCCACCTCCTCGAAGAGGCCGACCGGGGGAGTGAGGATGAGCCCCCCGCGGTCCGCCGCGACGAGCCGGCGCGCGCTCTTCGGCCGCTCGGGGAGGTTCTTCTTCCACGGGACGTGGAAGCCGTCCGCGAGCACCCGGGCGATCTCCATCGCCGAGAAGGCGGTCCCGGGGGACTGGCGCGCGACCGTCTGCAGGCCGAGCCGGGAGATCCGGGCGATGTCGAGGAACCCGGCGAGCGAGACATCCTGGACGAACCGTTCGTTCATGTCGAGGTGGAACCGGCCGGCGAGCGGGAAGGCGGGCGCCTGGTGGTAGATCCGGCCGTAGCTCATGTAGGAGGAGCCGACGCGGCCGAGCCCGAACGGGGCGGGCTCCCGCCCCAGGTGGAACTGTTCGGGGCTCAACCCCGAGGCGATCGCGCGGCGGTAGAGCTGCGGGAAGTGGAACTGGTCCCCGCCCTGGGTCCAGAGGAGATCCGGGTCCTGCCGGCGGAGCTCCTCCACGAGCGCGAGCAACGTCTCCTTCTCGCTCTCCTCCTCCGCGACCGCCTCGCCGAGGAGCACCCGCGCCACAGGGTCGGTGGGTTCCGCGGGCCGGCCCCGCCGCGCCCCTACCACCTCGACCGAGAGTTCGAGCACCTTGAGCGGCGGGGGAAGGTACTCGGGCTCCTCCGCGGGCTCGAGCGCCGTGAGCTGCTGGCCGCTCCAGGCGATGGGCGCCCCGGGGAAGAGCACGTGCTCCGCGTAGTACTGCTGGGGCGCGCTCACGTCGACGTCGTAGAGCCGGAAATCGGTGCAACCGCCCCAGTTGTCGATCTCGGTCGCGAGGCGCCGGCGCCGTCCGTGGGAGTTCGGGGTGACGGCGAGCGTCGGGCGCGGGGGGTCCTCGGGTTCGAAGAGGGAGGCGAGGGTCGGCTCTTCTCCGAGCTTTGCCACGTCGGAGCGCGGCTCGAGCAGCGTGCCGAGCTCCCGGAGCCGATCCTCCTTGCCCGTCACGTAGAACGGTGGGAGGAACGGCACCTCGACGCGGTGCACGGGTCCGCCGCGCTCCCGGATCCAGAGGAGCAGCGTGTCGCCGGCGCGGGAGGAGGTGATGTCGAGGAGCCATCCCCGGGGCACGCGCCCTCCCTACGGAGACTCGTCCGGGGCGAAGCTCTCGAGCGGCAGCTCCGCTACGACGGGGAGCGCGGACTCCCGCTCGAGCGAGCGCCGGAACAGGTCCACCAGGACCGAGAGGAGCGCCCGCTCGATGAGGTCCCCGCTCGTCATGAGGGTGCCCTGCGAGACGTACCGGCGCGCGGCCACCACGAGCTCGTGGAACGCCGCCCGGTCCGCGGGGCTCGTGAGCGCTCGGCCGAACTCCCGCTCCCACCGGGCGAGGAGCTCGGTCAGGGCATCGCGGTAGGTAGGGACGGTCCGTCCCACGGCTCCACACCTCCCCCCGCGGCCGCGGGGTCGAGTTCGTACTCCTCGAGGTGGTGCTGGTGGGGCGTGAGCTCCAGGAGCTCGAGCCGCTCCCGCGCCCGGCCCGCCTCGAGCAGCACGCCGCCCGACTCGCTCGGCCGGAGCGTGAGCAGTTCGTGGAACGGGACGCCCCCTCCTTCCCACTCGAAATCCCCGAGGGAGGAGTACCGCACGAGGAGGAGCGGGAGGTTCGTGACCCGCAGGAGATCCTTGAGACAGCGTGCGACGTACGGCAGGAGCGCCGCCCGCTCGTACGGCTCGACCTCCTCTTCGGCGAAGAGGAGCGCGGGGTCCCCCGCCACGAGGAGGTCGGCGGGCGCCGTCTCCCCGACCTCGTCGTCCCGCCAGGTCTCGGCGAGCGTCACCATCTGGTGCGCCGTGAAGGCGCGGGCTAGCCGGATGCGCAGGAGGAGGTCCTCCACAGGAACGTCCCAGCGCCGCCCGAGCGCGGCGATGGCGTACGGCGAGAACCGGTTCGCCCCGTCCCGGAGGGAGACGGTGCGCTCCGCCGCCGCGACGGCGGCGAGCAGGAAGGAGACGAAGCCGTGGACCGCCCCGGCGGGTCCCGAGAGGTACGTCGCCTCCCCCGGGGCGAACCGGCGCTCGAGCCAGCTGTAGAGGTGCGGCGCGAGCGGGAAGAGGCGACCGCGCGGGGCCCGGGCGAGCTCCGAGGCGGGCCGAAGGAGCGGGCGGGGCAGGAGGATCGCCGAGGAGCCCGGCCGTATCGACGGAAGCTCGTACGCGGGACTCTCGACCTCGAACATGGTACCGGGAGAAGACGGGGTCGTGACCGCTTAAGGTCGGAAACGGAGGGTAGGAAACGGTCGGTGAGGGAACGGGCGTTTCGCCCCCCTCCTGAATCCGTCAGGCCGGTTGGGTCGGAAGGAGTTCGGGGACGGTCGCCGCGGTCCGCGCCTACGCGGCCGCGGCGGAGGAGGCTACGTTGGGGAGCACGCTCGTGAGGTGGCGCGCGTACGCCGCGAGCTCGTGGCAGGTCTCGGGGTCGCGGACGATGACTCCGTTCGACTCCCCGCTGCGAGGCGTCGCGGGGAAGGTGAAGAACGCGTGGTCCTCGTCCACGAGAAGGAACTCGATCGTCGCAGGTCCACTAGAGTGGTACTCGAAGTAGTTGGAGAGCCCGGCGTAGCGCTTCCGGATGTCCTCGAGGCGCCCCGTCCACTCGGGGCTCATCTTCTGGGGGTCGAACACGAGGATCCGGTGGTACTCGACCGAATCGTTCGCGCGCAGGAACGCTGTCAGGAATCCGTCCCACTCCTCCGCGACCGTATGCGACTGCACGGAGGCGGAGGTCGTGTAGACCGCGTGGGTGCGCCGGTCGTCGAGCTGCCGCACTGACTTCTCGTACTGCTCGTAGATTTTCCGGTGGCCGCGGATCACCCCGAACCGCGCCTCGTCCCTCGGGAAGTGCTGCTGGAGGCCCAGGATGACGAGCGAGCTCGTCGCGCCGGTCGCCACGCCGATCACGACCTTCACGAGGAGGTTGTCCCCTCCGACGATCACCGACCCCGCGAACGCAATCGCGAGCGCGGTGATCGCGACGAGGGTGAGCGCCAGGTGGTAGAACTTGCCCGCCCCGGGAGTTGGCATGTGCGAGTGGCCGAGGGGAGGAGACCCTGCTTCTTAAACAATCGCGAACTCTTCCGGGACGATGCGACGCGCGCGAGCCGCGCCGGCGGCGCGGGTCACCATCCGCTCCGCCGCTCCCGAGGATTTTCTCGACTGCATCCGCGTGGCCCACCGGGCCTGGCCCACTTTCCACGAGCGGAACTCGATCTACCACCTCTTCACGAAGTACTTCTCCGCCACCTCTCTCGTCGCGCGCGAGCGCGGCAAGGTCGTCGGCTTCGTCCTCGGGTTTGTTGCGCAGTCGAAACGTGGAATCGGGTACATCCACCTCGTTGCCACCGACCCGACTGCCCAGCGACGCGGCATCGCCCACCGCCTCTACGAAGAGCTGTTCCGCCGGTTCCGCGCGCGTGGTTGCCGAACAGTCCGCTGCATCGTCAACCCCGACAACGCCCGTTCGCTTCGCTTCCACCAGGAGATGGGCTTCCGGGCGGAGTACTCCGGCGTCCGGATTCGAGTCGGGACCGTCTGGGCAACGCGGGACTACAACGGCAAGGGCGTCCACATGGTGGAGATGACGCGAACCCTCAACGAGGGTCCCGCCTAGATCGCGACCGGTCGCGACCCTGGACCTGGGGGCGCCCCCCGTGGTCGACCCCTCTCGCACTTCCTCCCTCGATCCAGACGAGCTTCGTGGTCGTCAGTTCTCGAAGGCCGTGCCGCCCGAGCTCCCTGCCGAATCCCGACTCCTTGACACCGCCGAACGGAACTCGGGGGTCGGAGCGGACCATCCCGTTCACGAACACCATGCCCACCTGGATCTCGCGGGCGAGCTCCGAGGCCCGCCGAGGGTCTCGAGTCCAGAGGCTCGCCCCCAGCCCAAACCGGCTCTCGTTCGCGAGAGCAACGGCCCCCGCGTCGCTCGGGGCCGAGATGATCGAGGCGACGGGGCCAAACACCTCCTCGTCAAAGAGCGGCATGCCCGGCCGGACCCGGTCGACGACGGTCGGAGGAAAGAAAAACCCGGGGCCCTCACGCGGCGCGCCGCCAAGCCGAATCCTCGCCCCTGCGCGGACCGAGCCCTCGATCTGGCGCACGAGCTCCTCGCGAAGCTCCTTCTTCGCCAGCGGTCCGACATCGGTACGAGAATCGTGCGGATCCCCCACCCGCAGTCGGAGGACCCTGGCTTCGAAGACCTCGAGGAACTCGGCGAGGCAGGAGTTGACCACGATGAATCGCTTCGCGGCGATGCAACTCTCCCCCGTGTTCTGGAATCGCGCCGTCACGGCCGCGACGGCTGCGGCCCGGACATCGGCATCGCCCAACACGAGAAACGGGTCGCTTCCTCCGAGTTCGAGGAGCACCTTCTTGGCGACCGCTCCCGCGGCGCGTGCCACCTCGGTCCCGGCCCGGTAGCCTCCCGTGACACTCACCATCCGCACCCGCGGATCTCCCACCACCTCCGCGACGCGCGAGCTCTCCAGGAGCAACGTCTGAAACGCTCCCGCGGGGGCACCCGCCTTCCGGAAGATCTTCTCGAGGGCGAGACCGCATCCGGCGACGTTGGAAGCGGGTTTGAGAAGCACTACGTTTCCAGCCGCGAGCGCGGGCACCGCGAATCGGATCGCCTGCCAGAACGGGAAGTTCCAGGGCATGACTCCGAGCACGACGCCTACCGGTTCGTAGCCCGCGACCGCGACCGAGCCCGAGACCCCGAGAGACTCAGGCAGTAGGTATGCCTCCGCGTGCTCGGCGTAATGCTCGCACGCCCAAGCACACTTTTCCGACTCGGCGACCCCTTCGCGGACCGGCTTACCCATCTCTGTCGCCATGAGCTCGGCCCAGCGCGGCGCGCCGACTCGGAACAGTTTCGCGACGGCCCGAAGGTGGTCGGTCCGCTTAGCGACGGGAATCCGGCTCCAGCGAACGAACTCAGCGGCGGCACGCGAGATCTTGCTCTCGAGTTCCGCCGGGGTCGGCTGGGAATAGCGAGTCCTAGTGGCACCCGTAGTCGGGTCGAGAATCGGCAGCGGCAGGTACCGCGCAGGACTCGAGGAATCCCCTAGCTTTCGTAGCGCCATTTGGTCCCGACCCATCTGGGCTCGGGCGTGGTAGGTTAGCTTCGCTATGAAGGGTGGCAAAGGGCAGGGCCAAGACCCCTCGTGCCGGCGGTCGAGCGGCACAGCGAACATGGTCGTACCTACGACGGCGGCCTATTCGCCGTCGCGAGAAAGCGGCGGCCTCGTGGGGCCCGGGCGAGCTCCGAGGCGGGCCGGAGGAGCTAGGATGCGCCCGGGCCAGGTTCTACTTTCCCTCAGCCCGGACCCGGGCACGTTGGGGCCGATGATGGTGCCCCTTCGATCCGGTCCCCTCTTCGAACGCAAGCCTGTTTCCTTCGGGATCCTCGACGATGGTGAGGAGCTCTCCCCAATGCTGCTTCGAGGTCGGCACCACCACAGGGGTCCCTCTGGCCGCAAGGCGTGCGATCAGCTCGGCGGTCCCCGTCACCTGGAATCCGAGGTACACGGGGCCCGTCCTGGGCTTGGTGGCGTCGAGCACAAGCATCGCGCCGCCCGTATCGAACGCGACTATCCGGTCCTCGTGTGAGAACGCCACCCCGAACCCAAGCTCTGCTTCGTAGTAATCTCGCATGCGTGCCAGATTTAGGACAGGTAGGTGCACTTCGTCGAGCTTCCCCACCTTCGGCGTAGGTTGCGCCGACGCTCGATCAGAACGTGCCCGACTCGCCATCTCAGACCGGGCCGATTCCAGGCCTAGCACGGCACAATATTTCAGGTGGGGCCGCGGTTCCCCAGCCGCGGACCGCGGCGGAGGAGCCCACGGTGGAGTTCGCGAGGCGGTGGCGAGCGTGGGACCGTTCGCCCCCCTGGGGGTCGCCCGGGAGTCGCTCCCCCGTACCGGAAGCTATTTCCCCCCTCCCCGGTCTGCCATTTTCGGAGATACAGCCGTGACAACGTTGTCGAAGCTAAGCCGCCTAGTCAAGGGAACGAGCCTGGGTCTTGCGCTCTGCATGACCCTCACGATGGCGCTTTCGGGCGCCGCGTTCGGCTCCCCCGTCGCGATTTCGCCCATGATCGCCCCGGTGCACACCGCCACCGGCGCCACCCAGCAGTGGGCGTTCGGGGGGAACGCCTCCGCAGCCTACTCCTGCATGAACAACGGCTGCTTCGGCGCGAACCTCACGGGCGGCCAGACGATCACGCTGAGCTTCCACTACTACATCGGCTGGGTGGTCATCTACACTCAGACGAACGTCTCCTCGACGCAGACCCAGGTCGAGGGCCAGGCGGCGCTCAATGTCTCGGCGGCCTTCTCCGTCTCCGGTTGCCTCAACACCAACGGGACGGGCAGCTGCCACCAGGTCTCGGAGAGCCTCAACATCCAGGGCCTCGAGACGGCGGTCGGCTTCACCAACTTGACGGCCGGCACTGTGAACCTCACCCCCTCGGGGAGCTTCACCGGCAGCAACGTGGCCGCGACTGCGATCATGAACGCGGCCTCGAGCGAGTCGTTCAACTTTAGCGGCAACCTGAACGTGCAGGGCATCGCGATCAACTCGACCTCGACCGGCGGGACCGCGAGCTTCGTCTTCGGCGGGAACGAGAGCTCCACCGTGAACTTCCCGAGCCCGCTCGGGCTCGTCCCCCTGAACCCCTCCCCCGGGGACACCTGGACCGCTTTCGCCCCCTACTCCGCGACGGGCGGCTACCACAGCGGATACAGCCTCACCGAGAACATCGGCGGCCACTCGGCCGCCTCCGGCCAGTGGTTGAGCGGGCACGTCGCCCCCTCCGGGAACCTCTCGGTGAACGGGACCGACCTCGGCTCCTACACCCTCTGGGACAACTACACGAACCCCGCGACGTCGACCACCGCGCAGATCATCCTGCTCGACTTCGGCGCGGGCGGTTTCGCGGCCTCGGACGGCTGGGTCATGGTGCCCGCGGTCCTCTACTCGGGCCTCGGCGGCTACCTGGGCATCCTCTCGGGCTCCGTGAGCCCCGCCGCGGGCGCGCAGCCGAACGCGGGTCTCTCCGGACTGACGACGGGAGAGTCCGCCTACTACCAGCAGCACGGGGGCATCATCGGGACGAGCGCCTCCGGCACCTCTTCCCTCTCCCTACCGGGATCGAACGGGTCCGCGCCCCACTCGCTCTCGGTCAAGGCGGGCCCAGAGCCCGTCAGCGTGGCGGAGAGCCAGTACAAGGCGATCACCACCTCCCAGGGCGGGGGCTCGAGCAGCTCCTCGTTCCCCACCGTCCTCGTCGTGGTGGCCGTCGTCGTCGTGCTCGCTGGGCTCCTCGCGGCGCTCGTCGTGATGCGGCGCCGCCGCCGTGCCCCGCCGGCCGCCTACGGGGGGCCGCAGGGCGGAGCGCCCCCTGGCGTCTACCCTGGGCAGATGCCCCCGGGACCGGGCGGCTACCCCCCCGCGCCAGGGTACCCGACCCCCCCGCCCCCGACGAGTCCGGGCACGGGACCCGGCCAGTAACCTCTTCCAGGAGCCGGCTCGCCTGTCGGCGGGTCGGCTCCGGGACCCCCGTTAGGCGACTCCCCCGAGGGGGAGTGTTTCATCGCCCCTGCAATGGGTTTTAAGGCTCAAAATAGTCCAGTGGCCCGAAGAGCCATGAGCGGCGAAGTTGGACATTTTGAGATCCCAGCGGACAAACCCGAACGCGCGCGCAAGTTCTACTCCGCCGTTTTCGGCTGGAAGATGAACGTCATGCATCGTCGACGACATCACTGCCGCGGAGAATACGATCGAGAAGAACGGCGGGAAGATCACGGCGAAGAAGACCCCGATCGGAGACGGTACGATGGGGTTCACCGCCTATTTCAAGGACAGCGAAGGGAACACCATCGGCCTCTACCAGATGGGAAAGCAGTAGAAGGGAGACTCAGCGGTGGGCCCGATGCCGGTCGAGACCGGGGGGCTCACCGTGCCCCCCGCGCAGGAACGGTAGCGCATCGGAGACTAAGGCCGCCGTCGGATCTAGCGAGCATGGCCCGCCCACTCAAGTTCCCCCTAGGGGACGCGCTTTCGGTCGCCGAGTACAACCGCGCCGTGTTCGAGCGGTTCGCTCGCCGTGTGCGAAGACTTCCCCGTCAGGGCGCGTTCCGCCGGCGGGGGATCGGACACGAATCGCTGTTCGACACCCTCGTGCACATCCTGAACGTCCAGGAGGTCTGGCTCGTCTACATCGCTCGGGGTCGGAACAGCGACCGGGAGCTCGAGGCGCTGTTCGAAGACTCCTCCCGTCATCCGAAGGAATGGAAGGGGTTCGACGCGTACGCCTCCCGGGTCTGGAAGGGCGTAGACGAGACGCTGAGCGCGCTCGGCCCACCTGACCTCGAACGCAGAGTGAAGGCGTTCTGGATGCCCGGGAACTACACCTTGCGGGATGCCATCCTCCAAACCACCTTGGAGGAGGCGCACCACCTCGGGGAGATCATCGGCGCACTTTGGCAGAAGGACGTCGAGCCTCCCGAGATGACCTGGATCGACACGCGTCGAACAATCTCGAGACCCGTCGCGCACCGGTCCACGTAGCCCCTCCCCGACGGAACGGTGAGGGCACGGACTCGAGCGCCAGCCTATCTCCCCTCCTCGAATGGAGGGCGCAGGTAGGCGGATGAAGGCCGAGATCAGCGTCATGTTCAACGTGAAGAATGTCGAGCGGTCGCTCGCGTTCTACCGCTCCCTCGGATTCACGGCTCGCTGGCAATGGAAGGGGGAGGACGGCAAGCTAGCCTACGCGGGCGTCGGCCTCGGCGAGGCCGTAATCGCCCTAGGTCGAATCATGCCAGGGGAAAGTGGCGGCGAGTACCGGAACTATCGCAAGTGGGTGAGCACGCCTCTCGGCGCCGGCGTGATCGTGAACATCGAGCTCCGCCCCGTGGAAAGGGTGTACGCGAGGGCCAAGAAGGCCAAGGCGAAGATCGAGTCCGGTCTGAGGGAATGGCCGTACGGAACGGCCTTCACGCTCAACGACCCGGACGGGTACGTCGTAAAGTTTCTGCGGCCGAAGGGCGAATTCGCGTAGGTACGCCGACCGCGGACGAGCGCCCTGTGGTCAGTGGGCGACGAGAAGTACGTTCGTTCGTGCCCACCCGGTTCTATATGAGATGCGAACGTCGTACACCCCGCACGACGTGACGACCGAATGCGAGACCCCGGGCTGCTTGCACCAGCGGCGGCTGCACGGGGAGGACGGCAAGTGTCGGGCGTGCGCCTGCACTGCCTACACGCGGACCGGTCCGGGGCACCAGACGAAGGCCGCGAGGAAGCAGGCAGCCCAGGCCCTTCGTAGCTGGTAATCCCCCGTGCCCCCGGAAGGGGGCGTAGTTCGAAGCTTTTGCAGCTCCGCCTTCTCAGCCGCTCGCGCTGCGGCGGGAGGGACTCTTCGGCGCTCGGCCGTACTGCGGCTCGATGGAGAGCACATACAGGTCCCAGACTCGATCGAAAAGCTTCCTGTACGCGCGCTGGTCCGGAGCTCTGCGGAGCCTCCACCTCTTCTCGAATCGCATTTCGAGCAGGGTTCGGGTTCGTCCGACCCGGCGGAGCTGGTAAGAGCCGGTCTCGTCGAGTTCGGCGCTCACGAGGTCGAGCCGCCAACGGTCGGGAGGCGCGAGCCGGATCAGCTCGACCTGGGTGTCGTCGGCGAACTGTTCTCCGGGGAGGGTAATGAGGCGCAGGAGCCGCCGTGGACCGAGACGCACGATCTCGGCACGGTAGTGGTAGATCGAGTTCGTGATCCGGTCGTCGTCCTCGCGGAAATCGGTGCACCACCGGTAGACGAACGGCAGCGGGGCCCGGATAAGCTTCCGGACGCGCATCGTTCTTCGAATCGTTCGAGGCGCCTTCCCTGCCAACGAATGCCCCGCGAACTGAAAGGAGGAGGCGCCAATTGCATTTCGGTGAGCGCCTCACCCCCCGGCTCCGGGGGGCTGGACTCTGGGAGCAGGCACCTGCCTGCGCATCGCGAGTATGATATTCGACCGGGCGCGTGGCCGACCGCGTGAGCACCGAGGCGGTCGCGCTCGAAGGGGTCTCCAAGCGGTACGGCGACCACGTCGCCCTCCGCGATCTCAGCTTTCGGATTGGATCGGGGGAGGCGGTCGGCTACCTCGGGCCGAACGGCGCCGGCAAGACCACGACGTTGAAGCTCCTCGCCGGGCTCACGGCGCCGGATTCCGGCTCGGTACGTTTGCTCGGCCGGGGTCCCGACCCTGCGTCCGGCTCGGCTCTCCACAAGGTCGGGGTGCTCGTGGGAACCCCGGGTCTCGTGCCGTACCTGACGGGGCGCGACCTTCTCGAGTACGCCTCCCGGGCGAAGGGGCTCCCGCGATCGACGGAGGAGAGCACGGTCGAGGCCGCCGCGGTGCAGACGGGGGTTGCGCGACACCTCGACCGGCCGATGGGCGCCCTTTCGACCGGCCTCAATCGCCGCGTTCTCCTCGCGGTCGCGCTGCTCGGCGACCCGGAGCTTCTCCTCCTCGACGAACCAACGCTCGGCCTCGACCCAGCGGCGCGCCAGGACCTCCGAGCGCTCCTGCGCGGGCTCCGTCGCGAGGGACGGACGCTCCTCCTCTCCACCCACCTCCTGGAGGATGTCGCGGAGGTGTGCGACCGCATTCTGTTCCTTAGGGGGGGTCGGCTCGTGGGCGACGAGCCGGTCGACCGATCGCCCCGGGATGCGAAGGGAGTTCCCCTCCGCGCGCTCCGGCTCCGGTTCCGACGTCCCCTCGCCACGGAAGAGCTCCGATCGGGCCTCACCACCGGGGTCGAGGTGGTGGAAGCCTCGGGTCCGGAGGTCACCGTTGCCTTCGCGGGGGGCGACGAGGAGCAGGAGGCGCTACTCGCGCAGCTCGTTGGGCACGGTCTGCCTCTCCTCGCGGCCACACCTGCCGAGGGGAATCTCGCGCGGCGGTACCTCGAAACGGTGGGGAGGGAAGAGGAACCGTGACCAACGCCTTCCTCTTGAACGCGCGCTGGGAGCTCAGACGCCTCCGCCGATCCCGCCGGCTCTGGCTTCTCATCCTCCCCCTCGTCGCAGCGCCGGTCGGAAGCGCGGTCGCGGACCTCTACCTCCACGTCCCTTCCGTCGACACGGCGCGGGTGCTCGGTCTCTTCATCACGGCGGGACTTGCTGGGGTCCTCGCGCTCGACCTCGTCGCGCTCGCGGTCGGCGAAGACCTCGCGATCGGCGCGCACCTGACCGCCTTCGCTCTCCCGCAGGGTCGTCGCGCGCAGCTCGGAGGACGGCTCACGCTCGTCCTGGTGGGGGTCCTCGGATCCTACGCCGTCGGGGCCGCGCTCGTCTGGGAGCTCTCGGGGCTCATCGTCGGCACCCCGACCGGTGCGACCGCCCCCATCCTGATCCCGCTTCACCTTGCCCTGGGCTTGCCGGGTCTTCTGCTCTTCCTGGGCGGTGTCACCGCGGCCGGGGCGGTGGTGACCCGAAGCGCGGCGCAATCTCTCGTCGCGGGGGTCCTCGCCGGAGTAGTGGCGGCCGGGGTCGGAAGCTGGTTCCTCCTCGAACGGAGCCTGAGCCTCCTCTTTCCTGTCGGGCTCGCGGTCGTTGGTCTCGTCGGGCTCGCATGGAGCCTTTACCGGTTCCCGAGTCTCGAAGCGTAGGTCGCGCGCGATCCGAGCGCTACGATCGGTCCCGCTGGACGAGGAAGAGGCCCGAGACGATGAGAAGAAAGCCCGCCACCTCGAAGCCCGAGACCGATTCTGCGAGAAGGAGCGCCCCAATGCCGAGTCCCCCGAGCGGATTCACGTAGGCGACGAGATTCGCCCGGGCGGGTCCCACCCGGTGGAGCAGCCGGAAGTAGATCGTGTATCCAACGATGGACGGGAGAACGACGAGGTAGGCGAGGGAGAGGAGCACGACCGGGGTGAACGGAAGCGCCGCCTGCCCCGGCACGGCGACCGCGAGCAAGCCCAGCATGACCGCGGCGGCGGCGAACTCGGTCGTGAGACCCCACTGACCGGTCGGTCCTGAAAGCCAGCGCCGAAGTAGGACCGAGGATCCTGCACCGACGACCGCCGCCCCGATCACGAGCAGTTCGGCTCGGAGAGAGCCGGAAGCGCCGGCGAGCAGATCCGGGAGGAAGAGGACCGTGAGGCCCACGAACCCGACCCCGAGGCCGAGGGTGCCGCTTCTTCCAAGCCGCTCCGTCGGCAGGATGCCGAAGCCGAAGAGCGAGCTCCAAAGCGGGAGCGTGCCGACGAGCACCGAGGAGAATCCTCCCGAGAGGACCGCCTCCCCGAGGTAGAGGAGCGCGGCGTAGCCCCCGATGAAGAAGGCGCCTCCGACGAGCGCCGAAAGGAGAAGCGTCCGCCGGTCGGGCGCCCGCTCGCGGGCGAGCAGGGCGAGGGCGCCCATCACGATCGCGGCGCCCGCGAATCGACCGAAGCCGAAGGCGAGCGGCGAGGCGCCGGAGATGAGGCCGAGCCGGATGACGACGAACGCGGAGCCCCAGATGAGGCCGAGGAGCACGATCATCCCGACCTCCGACGCCCCGAGGGGCGCTCGTCCGGTTGGCGCGCTCGACCCTGGAGCGGCGGCCACTGCCTTCTCGGCCATCCAATCGTTCCCCCTCGGACACGCGTCCGCTTATCGGCTGCGGCGGGGCGGCGGCGGGACGCCCGCCGAAGTCCCGCTCCCTACCGTCGAACCGTCACCCGGACCGCGTGGATGGAATTGGTCGACATGCCGCGGTAGTTCCACGGAGCGTGCGCCGGCTGGGTGTTCCCGGCTTGGTCGGTCGCTCGGACCCGGAGCACGAAGTGACCCTCCTCGCTCAGGTCGATCGGACACTCCCATCGGCTCCAGTTGTGGGTCGAAGGCTCGTCGAGAAGCCGTGCGAGGAGCCAGCGCTCCACCGCGCCGTTCGTCTTTGAAGAAGACGCGGTGAGCTCGACGCGAGCGATCGCACTCTCGCCGGACCAAGCCGCCCCCCGGACGGCGTAGCTCCCCGGCGCAAGGGTGACCCCTTCCCCGGGCCACGTGATCATCGACTTCACCCGAAGCGTGGTCACGGGAAGGACAGGAGTGCCCGTGTCCGGGCCTTCGGGGATCATCACGTAGGATTGAGTCCGGAAGAATCCGCCGAACGGCTCGTTGCTCACGGTCACCCGGGTGAGCCACTTCACCGACGCCATCCCGTACCAGCCGGGTACTATGGCCCGCGCCGGCGCGCCGTGGATCGCGGAGAGCGGCTCGCCGTTCATACGGAGCGCCACGAGGGTGTCCGGCTCCTGCGCCTTGGCGAGGGGGAGGCTCATCTCGAAGGCGATCTCGCCGGGGACCCCGGGCTCGGTGCCGCGGTCCGCGCCGGTGAGCACGACCTCCTGCGCGCTATCGAGAACCCCTGCTTCGCTCAACAGCGCGGAGAGCGGGACCCCCTGCCACTCCGCAGCCCCGAGCGCGCCGTGCTTCCACGGCACCCCCTCGGCGGGCGGGTACATGGCTCGACGGCTGTTACCGGCGCATTCGAGCAGCGCTCTCAGGGTCCGTGGCGGGCGACCCGTGAGTTCCTCGTACGTGAGCTCGAAAGGCCGGGCAACGGCTCCACCTACTTCGAGCTTCCACTTCTGCAGGTCGATCGTCGGAACCGGGAAGTGGTTGCGCACGAAGAAGCGGTCGTTGGGAGTGATCGCGGAATCGAGGAGGGCGGGGGGCGCCTCGGCGCAAGCGGGCTCTCGGTTCACGACCTCGAGCAGCTCGGAGATCTCTCCCCCGACCGACGATCGATCGGTGAGGGTGGACCTGCCTCGAGCCGGCGCTTCGGCCATGACGCCGGGTCGTGGGGAGTCCACCTATTTGTAACTCGCCCGAAGGTCGGCACGCGCACGGGTTTCACTCCGCTCGACTCTCTCGGATTCCGCTCTCTGACCTTCCTCTCCCCCCGGGCGGGTCGCGGGACGTAAGCTCCGCGCCAAGAGACCGATACCCAGTTCTACTCACGCCAGTAGCGGGGGTTGGTCGACGGAGATGTCGCAGTCGAGCGCCGCCCGTCGGCCTGCACACGCACCCGTCCCACGCGGAGCCTCCCGGCGCGTAGCGAAGGCGACGGGGCTCGGAGTGTGCATCAACACACAGACGCCGCCCGTTCTGTTTCTCATCTCCCCCCAGAAGCTCGAGCTCATGCCCCCCCTCGATGCGGAGTCGGGACTCTCCGCGCTGGCGGAAGGCGTCGACTACCGGTTTTCTCCCGGAGGGGTGACACGCATGGTCTTCCCGCTCGTGAAGCGGCTTCTCCGTTCGGGGGTGCTGGGGGAGGCGCACTGGATCTCTCTCAATCCGACCGCTCCGGCGACACTCACGTTCGAGGGGGTCACGCTCCACAACCTCGCGCTCGACCCGGCCCGCCTTGCGAGCTACGCCAGGACGAAGGAGGCGATCTGGGGGACGGTCCATGGCCTGCCCGACACCGACCTCGACGAGGAGCTGTTCTGGAGCGTCGATTTCACCGACTACGCGTACTACAATCGGATCACCGCGGAGCGGATGCGTGCGCTCGACCAGGAGCAGGATTTCGACCTGTTCTACATCCACGATTTCCAGCAGTTGCCCGTCGGGCAGATGCTGAACACGCTCAAGCCGAAGGTGTTCCGCTGGCACATCCCGTTCGAAGAGGAGAAGATCCCGGAGGCATGGAAGCCGGCCCTCTCCTCCTACTTCAACAGCTACGACATGGTCGTGGTGAGCACCGACCGGTACCTGGCGGCGCTCCAGTCGTTCGGGCATTCGGGGGCGGCCCGCCGCATCTACCCGTACGTGGATCCTAGCGACTACACGACTCCGACCGAAGAGGAGATGGCGCGGGTGTGCGCGCGCTACCAGGTGGAGCCGGGGGATGTGCTGTTGCTCGTCGTCGGGCGCATGGACCCGATGAAGGGGCAGGACCGGGTCCTCCGGGCTCTCCCGAGGCTCGTTCGGGAGGAGCCGCGGCTCAAGCTCGCGCTCGTCGGGAACGGAAGTTTCTCGGGCTCCGGCAAGGGACTCGGGCTATCGAAGTCCTCGGCGTGGAGAGAACACCTCGAGCGACTCGTCGACGAGCTCGGGCTCCGCTCCCGCGTGGTGTTCACGGGTCACCTACCCCAGCGGGAGCTCGACTGCTTTTACGAACGGTGCTCGGTCGCCCTCCTCCCGTCGCTGAGGGAAGGATTCGGACTTGTGGCCGTGGAGGGGTGGCTCCACCACCGGCCCATCGTGGTGACCAAACGGGCCGGGGTAGCGGAACTCATCAAGGAGGGGAGCAATGGGGTACTGTTCGACCCGGACGAGCCCGACGAGCTCGTGGTGAAGATGTCGAAGTTGTTGGGGGATGAAGCGCTTCGCCGCCGCTTGGGTCGCCAAGGCTTCACGACCGCCCGGCAATGTTCGATCGAGGCCGCGTCCGAGGCGGAGGCCCGCCTTCTTGCCGAGGTCGTGGGAGCGTAGTCCATGAATCCCCTTGTCCAGTTCCTCCCCGAACTCTACGCGGCGCTCATCGTCGCCATCACCGCCCTTGTGGCGGGACTTGCCTCCTTCGTCATCGGCCGTGGGATGCGCCAGAGCGCACCGCAGGTGGCGGCGGGGGCCCGACGGCTCGGCGCCATCCTCGTGTGGCTCATCGGGGGAATCTTCGCGATCCAGGAGCTGGGGATCAACTCCGACGTGTTGATCCTCGTCATCGCGCTCGCCGGGGTGGCGGTGCTCATCGCCCTCCGCGAGCAGCTCGAGAATTTCGGGGCGAAGTACTTCACCGACATCTACTCCCCGTACAAGGTGGGGGACTCGATCCGGGTCCGGGAGTTCTCGGGAAAGGTGATCGAGATCAACGCGACGAGCACGGTGCTCATCACCGGCGACGACCAGCTCGTCTCGATCCCGAACTCGATCTTCATGACCGAGGTGCTCGTCAACACCTCCCCCCAGGCCTGGAAGGAGCTCACCGTGCCGTTCACCCTTGGGAGCGGGGTCGACCTTCCGCTCTTCGAGAGCGAGCTCCTGAAGCGGTTGAGCAAGCTCCGGCTGAGGCTCGACCGGCGCTATCCGCCGGTGCTCGCGCTCAAGTCGCGGACGGCGCAAGGGACGGAGCTCACTCTCACGATCATGATCCGGCGCCCCGAGGAGCGGGAGGCCCTCTCGGCCGAGGTGGCGAAGCGGGTGGGGGACACGATCCAGCAGTTCCAGCTTCCGCGACCCAAGCCGGAGGCGAAGCCGGAGGCTGCGCCGGCTCCCCCCAAGCCCGCGGACCCGCCCCCCGCCAAGGCGAGCAAGTAGCCGCGCTCGCGGCCCCCTTCCGCCTACTTGTAAGAGTGCGCCGCACGCTCTGCGTCGGCCGCTGAGGGTGGGGCAGGCTTCCGCGGGTTTCCGTGCCGCAGGAAGGTCCCGTTCTGGAACTCCTCCACCGCGGTCTCGAGCTCCTTGCGGTTCGTCATCACGATAGGCCCCCACCAGGCGACCGGTTCCTTGAGCGGCCGGCCCGAGATGAGGAGCATGCGGGCGCCGCGCTCACCCGCGCGCAGCCGCACCGACGCTCCGTCGCCGAACAGGACGAGGTTTCCGTTGTCGACCCGGTCGGCGGCCTGCTCGTCAAACGTGGCGGACCCCTCGAGCAGGTAGGAGAAGACGGTGTGTCCGGGAACGGTCGGATGCGTGTACTCCGCCCGAGGTTCGAGCCGCACGTCGAGGAACTGCGGTTGGACGGAGATCTCCCGGACCGGTCCTTGGACCCCCGCAAGCTCCCCCGCGATCACGCGGGCCCGGACTCCTCGGGCGGGGGTTGCCTCGGGAATCCGACGATCGGCGACCTCTTGGTAGCCCGGGTCGCTCATCTTGCGGGCCTGGGGCAGGTTCACCCAGAGCTGGAAGCCTCCCATCTTGGAGTCCCCCATCTTGGGCATCTCCTGGTGGATGATCCCGCTCCCGGAGGTCATCCACTGGACGTCCCCGGGTCCGATCGAGCCTTTGTTCCCGAGGCTGTCCTCGTGGTCGACTCGACCGTCGAGCATGTACGTGACGGTCTCGATCCCGCGGTGAGGGTGCCACGGGAATCCCGCGACGTACTCGGCTGGGTTCTCGGAGCGGAAATCATCGAGCAGCAGGAACGGGTCGAGGCGCGGGACCTCCCGGTGGCCGAAGGCGCGACGTAGGTGCACGCCGGCCCCCTCGATCGTGGGCTGAGCCTCTAGGACCTCTTCGACAGCGCGGAACATTGTTCGATTACCCCGCCCGATGAGGCCCAGTCGTCGGATAACGGTGGGCTGGTGTTGAGTAAACTAACTCCAAGAGCGGGACCCGTCCCTGCTCACGCGGGGAACCACTCGGGGCTCTCGATGGGTGAGTCCGGGGCTGCCGGGGGTCCTCCCACCCGAACTCCGCGCCGTTCGCGCAGGAACCGTGAGGTCTTGGCGCGGTGGCAAGGGCGGCACAGGGTCTGGAGGTTGTTGTAATCGAGCGGCGCTCCCCCGAGCGCGATCTCGTGGATGTGGTCGACGTCGAGGGCGCTCTTCCGCCCTCGGATGCCGCAGGCCTGGCACGTGTACCGGTCGCGCCGAAGGACGACCCGACGGGCGGCGTCCCAGAAGAAGCGGCCGTGAAAGCGCCAACGACACCCGCGGCTGCAGTACGGGGTGCGTCGGGTGCGCAAGGCGACCCCGCACTCGACGCAACTCGCGGACCGTCGCGCGGCCACGCGGAGCGCAGCGCCCCTTCCGAACCAGGCGATGGAGTCCCGGGTGAGCTCGCTGCGCCGGCGCATCGCAGGTCCCGCCCGCATGCGATCGTGCCGGGTCGGTGTGGGGGAAGAACCTTCCCTTGGACGGGACGCGAATTCGCGTTAAGCCGCGGCGCGCCTGCCCCTCGCGATGAAACTCCACCGTCTCGACGGGCGCGTTCCCGAGAACCAGCAGCTCCGCTGGCGTCCCAACACTCCGGCGATTCTCGAGGTCGACGCGGGGGAGATCGTGGAGGTCCTCGTGCCCGACTCCTCCACGGGGCAGCTCACTCCGAAGTCCACCTCCGCCGACCTCGCCCGTATGGACTGGGAGCGGGTCGATGCCGCGGTCGGTCCCATCGGCGTTCGAGGGGCGGAGCCGGGAGACGCTCTCCGCGTGGAGATCCTCTCCATCGAGGCCGGAACGTGGGGCTGGACGGCGGTGTTCGAGAAGTTCGGACTCCTCCGCATGCGGTTCGAGGATACGCTCTCCACCTGGCGACTTCGGGGTGGGGTGGCGGTCGCCCGTCCGGGATTTCTCGACGGCGTCCAGCTCCCGCTGCGACCGATGCTCGGGGTGCTCGGCGTCCTCCCCTCGGAGGGGGAGCATCCGATGGTTCCTCCCGAGCGGTTCGGGGGAAACCTGGACCTCCCCCTCCTCTCGCAGGGCGCGCGCGTTGACCTACCGGTCGAAGTCCCGGGGGCTGGGCTCTCCGTAGGGGACCCGCACGGCCGGCAAGGCTGGGGCGAGCTTTGCGGGACGGGGATCGAGATGCCGGCACGAGTCCGGCTCCGTCTCATGCTTCGAAAGCGCCGCCCGGTCCGTGCTCCCCAGGTCCGCTCGCCCGCGGCGCGGGAACCCGAGGCCGCGTCGATATCGACGCTGGGGATCGGGCCGGACCCTCGGGAGGCCGCGCGCCACGCGCTCGAGCAGATGATCGACCGGCTCGCAGGGAACGGTTGGAGCCCCGAGGCTGCGTACGCGATCACGAGCCTTGCGGGCGTGGTCCGGATCGCCGAGGCGGTGGACGAACCAAACTGGGTCCTTACGCTCACGGTACCCGAGGAGTATGAGCGGCCCCCCGGAAGCGGTCGTGGTGCCGGTCCGCGCGGCCCCCGATAGCCGAAGTTTGGGCCGGCGCTAAATAGGCCGCGCCGGGTCCCCCGCGGAACGCGCCATGACCGAAGCGGTCCTTCCCGACGAGCGCCAGCTCCTCGTCGCGGTGCGCTACCAGCTCCAGTCGTACCTCCGGACGTACCGCTTCTTCGCGATGGTGGGGATCGTCCTCGCGCTCGGCACGATCGTCTTCAGCGTCTTCGCCTACCTCCAGGGCAACGGGACGATCCGGCTCACTTCGGACTCCTCGGCGTTCCTTGCTGGGCCGGGGGGACCGGGCGTCCTCGGATTTCTTGCGACGATAGTCTACTTCAGCGCGGCGCTCCTCGGCGGCGACGCGATCTCGACCGACTTTGGAGCACGGACCGGCTACTACACGCTCGTCCTGCCGATCCGCCGGCGCATCTTGCTGCTCGGCCGGTACATCGCGGCCGTGCTGACAACGTTCCTCATCGCGCTCCTCTACTACATCTTCGCGATCGCGATGGACCTCTACTTCACGGGCGGACTTCCGGTCGGGCCGGTCATCGAGTCGATGCTCGTGGCGCTCCTCTTCAGCGCCGCGGCGGTCGCGCTTGCCTTCTTCTTCAGCTCGCTCGTCAAGACCCCGGCGCTGAGCATCCTCCTCACGGTGCTGATGTTCTTCGTCATCCTCCCGATCATTACCGGCGTGGTCTCGGCCATCGCCAACATCGAACCGTGGTTCGCCCTGAACTACGCGGAAGTCGCCATCACCGAGCCGATCGTCTCCCTTCCCCACCGCCTGGAGGGTCCCCTCGCGGCGTACCAGCCGTACCTCTGGGAGGGGCTCGTCATCATGGCGGCCTATCTCGTCGTCTGTCTGCTGCTGAGCTACGTGATCTACGAGTTCAAGGAGTCGACGGGGTGAACCGTGCCGCTCTCGATTGAGGCCGAGCAGCTCGGCAAGAAGTTCGGCAGCACAGCGGCCCTCACGGGCGCGACGTTCCGGTTCGACGGGGTGGGGGCGATCGGCTACCTCGGCCCGAACGGCGCGGGGAAGACCACGACGCTCAAGCTCCTCACCCGGCTCCTCCGTCCGACGACCGGCCACGCTCGGATCAACGGCACCGACGTTACGTCGCGACCCAAGGCGGCGCTGTGGGATGTCGGGGCTGTCATCGAATCCCCGGACCCGTACCCGCAGCAGACCGGTCGGGAGGCGCTAGAGATGGTGGGGGAGTTCCGTGGACTCTCCTCCGAGCGGTTGCACGACCAGATCGAGCGGTACGCGAAGCTCCTCGAGCTTCCGCCCCTCGAGCGGCGGACCGGCAAGCTCTCGAAAGGGCAGCGGCAGAGGATCGTCCTCGCCTCCGCCCTGATCTCCGAGCCGGCGATCATCCTCCTCGACGAGCCCACGAGCGGGCTCGATCCCGCCGAGCGGGTCATCATCCGGAACCTGCTCGTCGAGCTGAAGCGCGAACGACTCATCCTGATGTCGAGCCACCTCCTCCCCGAGGTGACCGAGATCTGCGACCGAGTCATCTTCGTGAACGAGGGGAGGATCGTCGCCCAGGACACGGTCGCGGGGCTCGCGGGCCGGTTCAAGGAGACTCAGATCGATGTCGAATTCGTCGCAGCACCCTCGGCGGACCGGCTCGCCTCCCTCGCGGGTCTCGCGTCCAAGCTGGAGGCCGTCGGCCCGAGCCGCTACCGCCTCACCTTCGATGGGTCGGACGAAGCGCGCACGAAGCTCCTCGTGGCGTGCCAGCAGGTCGGCGCGATCCGCTCGTTCGCCTCCTCGACGTTGAGCCTCGAGGACGCCTACCTGAAGCTCATGCGACCGGACGGCCAGCGACCCACCTGACCGTGCGCTCCGAGATGACCCACCCGCGCTTTCCTCTCGGGGAGTACATCCGTCGCAACGCCGGTCTCCCGCACGACCTCGCCCAGAGCGGCATGCGGGGCGAGATCCGGAGCGTGCGGGCGCCGCTGCGGCGACCGCCGCTGCCCGACCCGGAAGAACTTGCACGGCGCATCGCCCGTCGGCACGGAGTCGTGCCAGAGCGGGTGTTCCTCACGCACGGTGCGACGGAGGCGAACACGCTCGTCCTGCTCCATCTCGCGCGGCGCCATGCCGGACGTGCGGGGGGACGCCCGAGAGTCCGCGTCCGGCTGCCGGAGTATCCGCCTCTCCTTGATACGGCTCGATTCGCTGGCTTCCGCACGATCTCTGAGGTGGGCGAGGTCGAACTCACGCTCCTTTCCAATCCTTCGAACCCGGAGGGAATGCTTCTCCCGTCGGAGTCCGTCCGGGCGTTGGCGGAGAGGAGCCGAGAGCTCCTCGTCGACGAGACGTTCCGTGAGTTCACCTCCGCGCCACCCCTGCACGATGGGGGAAGTGCGGAGCTGTGGCTCACGGGAACGTTCACGAAGGCGTTCGGCGCGGACGACCTGCGGGTGGGATACGCCATTGCCCCCGAGGGGCAGGTCGAGTCGTTTCGCAGCGTGAGCTGGCTCCTCGACGGGATCCCGCCGCCCTCCATCTCCGGTGCGCTCGCGTTGGATCGGCATCGGCCCCGCATCCTCCGAGAGGTACGCGAACGGTTCGTTCGGAATCGTCGCGCGCTCGTGGAGGTCGAACCGAGCGCCGCGACGATCGCCGCACCGGTCTGGTTCGACCGGAACGTCGGCACCCTCGGCGGCGACCGGCTCGCCCGCGCTGCGCTCCGACGTGGAGTGCTGGTGTGTCCCGGGCGGTTCTTCGGGGACCCGAACGGGGTCCGGGTCTGTCTCACCCGGTCCACGTTTCCCGCCGACTTCGCTGCGTATCGCGAGGTCAAGGCGAAGCTCGGGCTTCTCCGGTAGCGCGGCTCGGCGCCCGTGACCGAGCGACTAGGTCGTCGCCTAGCGCTCCGACTCGCCGGTCGGGGGCACGAAGCGGGCCGGCCGGATTGCGAGCGGTCGCTCGTGGAGCGGCGCGTGGGAGAGCGGTCCACCGGTCTGCTCCTGAAGAAACTGGGAGGCGAAACGGCTCGCGCGCCCCGGCTCGGATTGGTTCAGGAGGAACCCGCGGGCGAGCTCGGTCAACACGTACGTCGGTGCGGGAGGGGGAGCGCCGGGCTCCTCCCGCCCCCGACGTCTCCGGGACTCCGTGATCCTCCCCCGCCGGCGGCGAGCCGGGAATCCTCCCCTTAAGCCCGATGCTCGATACGACGCGCGCGACGCCCTCGTGCTGTCCGCTGTTGAACGCACCGCAGGAACAGCGACCGAGGAGTCCGCTCGCGAACTCGGCGAACCCTGAGGGTCCGGCGAAGCCCGGGTCAGGGGAGCGAGATCCCGATCTCCCCGCTCTCGGGGAAGTTGGCTTCGAGCACCAAACTCGCGCCGTCGATCTGGCTCGTCGTGAGGAGTCGGAGGGAATCCGTAGCGGTGAGCGGAAGGTTCCCGCCTTGGGTCCACGCGTCCACGCTTGTGTTGAAGACTGCGACGGTCGAGCCGTTCAGTGCGATCACGTCGAACCCGGTGACCTGACTTTGGGGGTCGGCGATCCCGGGGTTCACGAACTCGCTCGCGACGACCACGGGACGGAACATGCCGGGCGTAACGCCGTTCGCGACGCTCCGCACGGCGCTCACGTAGCCGTAGCCGGAACCGGCAAGGACAAGCTGGGAGGCGAACAGTTGGAGGCTCGGAGCGAGCGTCCCGGGCGTCTCGCATCGACCGATGCCGGGAATGATACGATCCCCAAGGTTGCCGCTCGAGGTCGCGTTGGCGCCGCCCTGGTAGACCGGGTCGCCGGGGGCGGGGGAGGACGTCGACGTTCCCCCGGGCCCGAAGCAGGGGCTCCCCTCCACGAGCCAGTACGCGGTACCCGAGCTCCGACCGATGCCACTCCCCTCGCCGGAAAGGGAGAACACTATCGTGGCGTTGGGATAGCTCATCGAGAAGAGCGTCAGGCTCGGGAGCGCGGGGGCGAGCTGGGCCGAATCCTCGATGTTCCCCACGGGAGGAAGCGTCCCTACGCGACCGGGACCGAAGCAGTGGCTCGTCGGTGGCGTGGTCCCGAGGATCTGCGCCTGGCCGTTAGCAACGACGGCGTCGAGGATGCTGTTGCTCGAGGTGGACTCGAACGAGATGACCCAGTATGGCGAGAGCCCTCGCACGGCGTCGGTCGTCGAGGCGAGCACCAAAGGAGGGGGAGCGCCCGTCGCACACACCCCGCTCGCTGTGGAGTTGAAGGAGAACGGATTCGTGCCGTTCGCGAGAACGTCGAGACCAACCGCAGCGACGAGCGCCCACGGCCCGCCGCTCACGGACTGGGCGGAGCTATTCACCGCGGCGAACGCGGCCGAGAAGCTCATCGAGTTCGGAGCCGGGGGAGCGTTCCGCGACTTGGAGTTCGGCCCGAGGGTTCCCGTGTACAGGGCAGCGGCGAGGAGGAGGAGCACAACGAGAACGACCGAGACGACGATCAGGAGTCGGCCTTGTCGGTGCGGTGTCGGTACGACCGGCGGCTCCTCGCCGGCATCGATGGAAGGGTCTGCCTCCTCCAGCTCGGGGGTCGCCGACGTATCTTCCGGCGAAGCGCCGAGGGATTCCTCGAGCTCGAGCGGAGCCGTTTCTTCGGGAGCTTCTTCCATCCGCGTCGAGGGGAGTTCTCCTCCTGACCGAGGGAACCGGTTCTGTTAACCGTTCGCTTCGGGACGACCCAGCGAAAGTTCCGGAGTCGACCCAACCCTTTTCTTCGGAGCCCTCTTTCCCCGCGCAGGAAGCCCATGAGTGAGACGACGACCGCCCCGATGCCGACGCAGAACGTACCGGCGGCCGCTCCCGGACACCGCGGGGTGCGGATCGTGACCCCCATCCCCGGGCCGAAGGCGCGCGCGATGGTCGCCGAGGACACGCGGCTCCTCATGACCTCCACGAAAAGCGCTCCGATCGCGGCCGAGAGCGCCCGCGGCGTCTGGATCCACGACGTCGACGGCAACACGATCCTCGACTTCACGAGCGGCGTCGGCGTGCTCAACGTCGGTCACTGCCACCCCGACGTGGTCCGCGCGGTCCAGCAGCAGGCGGCGAAGCTCATGCACTTCGCGGGGACCGACTACTACTACGACGTCCAGGTGAAGCTCGCCGAGCGCCTCACGGAGATCACTCCAGGCACCTTCGGCAAAAAGGTGTTCTTCACGAACAGCGGCACCGAGAGTGTCGAGGCCGCGGTCAAGCTCGCGCGGTACTACCGCCAGAAGCCGATCACGATCGGCCTGCTCGGGGCGTTCCACGGCCGGAGCATGGGAGCGCTCACCCTCACCTCGTCGAAGTCGACGCAGCGGGAGCGGTTCGGGGCGTACGTCGGCGGCGGCCACCACATCCCTTCCCCGTACTGTTACCGGTGCCCGTACCAGCTCACCTACCCGAGCTGCGATCTCTACTGCGCGAAGATCCTCAAGGAACTCTACTTCGAGACCTCCATCCCGCCCGAGGATGTCGCGGCGTTCATCGCGGAGCCGGTGCTCGGGGAGGGCGGCTACATCGTCCCGCCGCCGGGCTGGCACGCGGCGATGAAGCGGATCCTCGACGAACATCAGATCCTGTTCATCTCCGATGAGGTGCAGGCGGGCATTGGCCGCACGGGGAAGTGGTTCGGGATCGAGCACCACGGGGTGGTCCCGGATATCATCGCGAGCGCGAAGGCGCTTGGCGGAGGGCTTCCGATGGGCGCGATCGTCTTCCGGAAGGAGCTCGATTACCCGCACCAAGGCGCGCACTCCAACACCTTCGGCGGGAATCTCGTCGCCGGCGCAGCGGCCCTCGCCTCGCTCCACGTCATCGACCGGGAGAAGCTGCTCGACAACGCCCGTACGGGCGGCGAACACCTGATGCAGCGGCTGCGCGAGCTCCAGCGCAAGCATGCCGAGATCGGCGACGTGCGCGGGCTCGGCTTGATGGTCGCGACGGAGTTCATCGAGAAGGGACCCGGCAAGCTCCCAGCGCCCCTCCTTCGCGATCGCGTGATCGAGGAGTCCTACCGGCGCGGTCTCTTGATGCTCCCGTGCGGGAAGTCCGCGATCCGCTACATCCCCCCGCTCGTCATTACGCGGGAGGAACTCGACGAAGGGGTCGAGATCCTCGACGCGGCGATCACGGCGGCCGTGCAGGCGGGATGAAGGTCGGGGTCCTCTCGGAAGGACGGGTCCAGATCGAGGAACGCCCCGCCCCCACACCGGGACCGGGCGAGCTCGTCGTTACTCTCGCCGCCTGCGGCATCTGTGGCACCGACCTCGAGAAGCTCCGGGGGAACTACCGCACGGCGGGGATCCTGGGCCACGAGGCGGTGGGGTCCGTCGACGCGCTCGGGGAAGGCGTCGAGAAGTTCCACGTAGGGGACAGGGTGTTCGTGCACCACCACGTTCCCTGCTACGCGTGCGAGGTCTGCCGTCGCGGCGCCTTCACCTTCTGCCCCGAGTATGCCAAGAGCAACCTTGACCCGGGGGGATTCGCCGAGAAGTTCCGGGTCTCCGCGGATCACGTGCGCAAGGGCGCGGTGCTTCGGCTCGACCCAAAGCTCACGTGGGAGGAGGGGGCGCTGCTCGAGCCCGCCGCGTGCGCCCTCACGGCGCTCCGCGCGGTTCGGTTCGATTCCGGCGACCGGGTCATGATCCTCGGGCTAGGCCCGGTCGGTCTCCTCTACGCGCGCGTCGCCCACGCTCTCGGGGCGGGCTGGATCGGAGGTACGGAGCTTTCCCCGCTCCGGCGCGACGCCGCTTCGCGGGGAGGCGTCGAGGTCGTCCTCGACCCCCGCGACCCCGCAAAGGTACGCGAGGCGGTCGAGCGAGGCACCCATGGGGCAGGCGCTGACCTCGTGGTGGTCGCAACGGGTGCACCCGCCGCGGTCGAGCTCGCAGGGAGCCTGGGTCGCCGGGGCGGAACCGTGAATCTGTTCGGGCTCCCCCTCGCGGGGAGCCGGCTCGGGATGGACCTTCAACAGCTCTACCTTCGTGGGCTCCGGGTCGTGCCGACCTACGCCACCACGGAACGGGACGTTGCGGACCTCCATGCGCTCGTGGCGCGAGGCCGTCTCCCGGTCGCCGACCTGGTCTCCCACCGGACCCCGCTCGCAGAGATCGAGGAAGCGTTCGAGCTCGCGGCACGACCCGGGGTGGCCCTCAAGGTGCTGGTCACCGGGCCGGCCTTCGCGGGCCGGCGCGACGAGCCGGCCGCCACGACTCTCAGTTCGGCCGCGCGCTTATCGGGAGAATCCCTCTAGCGGTCCGATGATCCAGCTCGTCCCGATGACCCCGGACGAGTACGAACGATTCGCGGCAGAGTCGGTCGATCTGTACGCCGCGGATCATGTCCGTGCCGGAACCTGGACGCCGGCCGATGCTCCTGCCCGAGCCCGTGCCGAGCTCGCCGGACTCCTCCCGAACGGGGTCGAGACGCCAGATCATGTGCTCCGAGTCGTGCGCGACGGGGCGACGGGGGAGCGGGTCGGCGAGGTCTGGTTCGCCTTCCAGCACACCGAGGGGCCACCCCAGCTGTTTCTGTTTTGGATCGGGATCAACGAGAAGCACCGCCGGCGGGGCCTAGCGACCGCCGTGTTCGCCGAGCTCGAGAAGGATGCACGGGAGCGGGGGGCCACGCGAGTGGCGCTCCACGTCTTCGGGGAGAACGCGGGGGCCCAATCGCTGTACGCGAAGCTCGGGTTCAAGCCCACGAACATCATCATGGCCAAGCCCGTCTGATCGTCCGATGCTCCTACGGATTCCAGCCCGAGCTCCCGCGACCGGCAACCTCGCCTAGCCGGCCCGGCGGATTGTGCTTGGAAACGCCTATTGGAGCGCGACGAACTGCGCCGGCTACGCCTATGCCGAATCGCACGGCCGACCGTGATTCCGCCCCAAAGCTGCGGATCCGATTGGCGCTCGGGATCCTGCTCCTCCTGCTCGCCTTCGGAGCTGTGCTGGTCTCTACGGGGCTGGCCCACCAGGCGAACGAGCAGTGCAGCCAATCCGCTCAAGGTCCGCCCCACCCCTGCCCGATCGCGAGCGGACTTTGGGGCTGGTGGCTCCTCCTCCCCCTCGCGGTCGCCGGTGCCTACCTCACGATGGCTGCGGCGATCGATTTCGCGGGCCAGTTCCGGCGGGGTCGGCCTTCGGCAACCGTACTGACACGCTCCGCCTAACGCGACGTCAAGTTCAGGCGGCCGGCTCGGCTCGCCGAGATGAAACTAGCGGGTCCTGGCCGAAGGCTCAGGACCGCTTCCTCCTCCGCGCGGTGGGAGCGTCCGTGCGAGCGACTCGCCTCTCGGGGTCAGGCGGTAGGCCTTGACCCGTCGGGTCCGCCCCGAGGCGTGCGTGAGTTCGCTCGTCAGGAATCCGGCGGCCTCGAGCCGGCGGAGCACATTGCTGAGGGCGCTCTGGCCGGATCCGATGGCGCTCGAGATTCCCCCCTGCGTTGCACCCGCCGGGGGGAGCGTGTCCGGACTCCATCGTCCAAACGTGTAGAGGTGGACGAGCACCTCTTGGGTGAGCCGACGCTGGGCGACGGTCGGACGAGGACCGCCCTGGGGAGGCAGAAACGTGGCTGCCGGAGGTGACGCTCCCGAAGCTCCGACCCGAGCCTCTTCGCTACCGGTGCGAGACTGACCATGATTAGGCGTCAGAGATCCGTCCGTGTCGCCGTATCCCTTCGTGCTGGGCGAGCCGTTCACCCGTCGCGCGCTGCGCGCCTGCCAACGCAACCCCACCCACAGGACCAGGGCGGCGGACCCCGCGCCGAGCACGGGGGGCAACACCCAGGAGAGAATCGAGGGGGGAGCGGCCGGGACCGCCGGCGGCGACGACGACGAGAGATTGACCCAGGTCGTCGCGAACGCCGTCGCACCGGCCGAATCCTGAAGGTCGAACCGAACCTCGAAATTGCCGGCGTTGCCGAAGGCGTGGACCGCATCTACACCACTCGCGCTCGTGCTGTCCCCGAAGCTCCAGAGCAGCTTCGTGTAGGGAGGCGTGCCCCCCCCGGGGGTCGCCTCGAAGCTCACCGAGGCCGGGGCGAAGCCCGCGGTCTGCGAAGCGCGAATCGAGACGGAAATCGACGAGAGCAAGCTCCAGGGGAGAACGCGAGCGAGGAGGGGGGAGTGCTCCGAGAGCACGGCCCCAACGCACACTCGTGTCGAGCCCGGGTCGACCGGAGGTGACCTGGCGGCCCCAAGATCGACCCACGGAAGACCCGGGTGAGCTGGAAGGAGTAGCTCGCCGTCCGAGTGCCCAGCTCCGTTCGTGAGACAGGTCCCCAGGAGAAGGACGGGCAGGAACGCCGCGAGCCAGAGGACAGGCGCACGGATGGATTTGTCCCGGCAGAAGCGGCCCCGATGGCCGAGCGGGCGGTGGATCAACCGGGGCGGCCCCCGCCTCGTGTCAAGGCCTCCGGCACTTGGCTATTCCGGTGGGGGTCCGCCCCGCTGCAGCCCGGCGGCGAGGGCGTAGCCTTCGTTCCTCCATCGATTCCGAGTTCGGCCCCACCAAGCGACCACCGTCCCGCCGAGGAGCGCGCCCGCGACGAGCGCGAGCAGCACCACTATCCCGAGCGGGCTCGGGGCGAGGACCGAGCCTAGGGAGGAGGTCGGGTTTGCTTTGGTGGGAGGAGAGGTGTTGTGGGGCGCCGCCGCGACGCGCACCTGCGGGAGGAACGTGGTCACCGAGTGGCCCGCGTGATCCACCACCTGGAGCGAAGGGGAGTAGACAGCCGGGTGCGCGGACGACGCGGCGTCCTGCGAAGCCGTGCCCGTGACCGCATGCCCATCTCCGAAACTCCAGTTGAAGCGGTACGGCGCGTGGCCTCCGAAAGCACGCGCGGTAAACTCTACCGTCAGATTGCCGACGCCGATTGTGTTCCCGACCGTTACCTGGGCGACGAGCGAGGACCGGGCCGGTCCGAACACCCAGCTGTCGCTGAGATAGAGGTAGGAGTTGTACACGTTGCCCCCCTCGATCACCGATTCGTTGTCGACCGCGTCGTAGGCCATCGCGAACGATTGCCGGTCGATCGGCACGGGGTTGGCTGCCGAGGAAGGAAGAACGGACCAGGAGCCGTTCACGTAGAGCCAGGTGTCCGCGACCGACTGGCAGCCGCCACCGGGTGTAGGCACGACGCCCCCAAAGAGGAGAACGCCCCCGAGTCCCGCATCGTACGCCGCGGCCGCGTTGGCGATTCCTGTGCTCCCGCCGGGAACGGAGCTGAGGCTGCTCGGGGTCCGGTTCGTCCAATGTCCTTGGGTGTAGGTCCATGTGAGACCGGGAGCGTACTCGCAGCCGCCGTTCAGATTGTTCGAGGTCTGGCCGCCGAAGAGCAGCACGTAGCCGGCGGCAGCGTCGTACTCCATCACGCCCGCGACCACCCCGGGAGGCTGGGTACCGACGCTCGCGGTCAGGTTCGTCCAGTTCCCTCCGACGAACTTCCACGTGATGTCCCAATGGACCCATGCGTTGTACGTCCCGGCGGGTAGGTTCCCTTGGGAGGCGCTGAAGAGCAGCACGTAGCCGTCCTTCCCGTCGTACGCGAGCTGTCCCCATCCCTCGGGAGGGCTCAGCGTCGGGTGGAGCTGGGTCCAGCCGTTCGCCGAGAAGCTCCAAGTGTCGTTGAAGAACTGGGCTGGGTCCCGGCCCCCAAAGAGGAGCAGGTAGCCGTCCTGGGCGTCCCAGACGAGCCGAGCCTCCCAACGGGCGGGCGGGGCCGAAGTGAGCGTCGTCGTGAGGTCGGTCCAGCTCCCGTTCGAGAAGGCCCACGTGTCGCCGTAGGCCGAGACGTTGACCGCGTATCCCCCGAACAGGACCACCTCCTTGAGCGAAGGGTCGTAGGCGAGCGCCGCAGCGGAGCGGCTCGCCGGCTGGGGCAGGACGCTCGCGTTCGGCCCACCCACCTCACTCCAGGCGTTGGCGAGCGCCCAATGCGGGAGAACCGAGACGAGGGCGGTGGCGCTGCCGTGGGTCAGGTTCGAGTCGGTGGCGCTGACGGTCACCGTGAACCCCCCGCTCGAACCGAAGGTGTGTGTCACATTCGCCCCGCTCGCGTTGGCGGAGCCGTCCCCGAAGCTCCAGCTGTAGGTGTACGGCGCGATCCCCTGGCTCGCGTTCGCGCTCAGGTGGACCGTCAGCGGTGCGACTCCCGTGTACGAGGAAGAGTTGATCGTGACAAAGAGCCGGGGGGAGCCGTTGGCCGGCCCGAGAGCCCAGGTGTCCCCGAGGTACTGTCCGCTGTAACCGCCACCGCCTACGACGAGGAGCTGCGCTCCGAGGGGATCGTAGGCGAGCGGGGTGAAGCTCCGGGGAGGGGGCGAGAGGCCGAACGAACCCGTGAGGTTCGTCCAACCGCCGTGAACGTACTCCCACGTTTCCGACGAGGGGCCGGCTCCTCCGGCCGCCCAGAGCTGTCCCCCGAACAGGATAAGCCCCTGAAGGACCGGATCGTACGCTAGCCCGGTATTCACAATCCCGCCCGCGCCCCCGGGGCTGTTCGTAGCCGAGCTCGGGGTCCGGTTCGTCCAAGTACCGTTCGAGAAGCTCCACGTAAGCGCCGGGACGTACGGGCCGGTGGAGTCCGCTTGCTTCGCGGTCTCACCGCCGTACAGAAGTACATACCCGTCGACCGGGTCGTACGCCATCGCCCCGATGAACGCGGCCGGGGGGGCGGTGCCGGCCGTGGAGGTGATGTTGCTCCAACGGCCGCCGTGGAACTCCCACGTGACGGCTAGGTCGCTCCACGGCGAGCCCGATCCGCCGGGAATATTCCCTTGGGCGGACCCAAAGAGGAGCACGACCGAATCCTTCGCGTCGTAGGCCATCGAGCCGAAACCCGCCGGCGGGGGGTGGGTCGGGCTCAGCTGGCTCCAGCCGATCGAGGTGAACGTCCAGGTGTCGTTGAAGAACTGATAGAGGCTCCGGCCGCCGTAGAGCAGCGCGTAACCGTCCGCGGCATCGTAGACGAAGTTCGCGTTCCATCTTCCCGGAGGCGAGGCGGAGGCGGGGAGGGAGAGCTGCGTCCAGTTCCCCGCGCTGTACTCCCAAGTGTCCTGGTCGGCCGCATTCATCGGGTCGTACCCGCCGAACAGCACGACCGTCCCCAGGATCGGGTCGTACACCAGGGCCGGTGCCGCGCGAGCCGAGGGAGATGACCCGTTGGTCGCCGCGGCGTGCCAAGTCAGCGCGGTTGCCGAGGGGTGGAGGTGGGAGGATGGGGCAGGAGCTCCCGCGAGGGGAGGGGGGGCGGCGAGGGAGCGGGACGCGGCCGCGAGGAGTGCGGCACCCGGGTCCACGACCGCAGCTGGGCGCGCGACCGGCGCGTTGGAGGACGGCGGCGTGGACGCGCGCGAGGGCGTTGCGTGGAGGTAGGTGGGAAGCGAGAGCAGCACCAGGACGGCAATGATCATGACCCAACCCGCACGAGCTTGCGCGGGTCGAACCGGGCTGGCCCGCCCTCCGTCCGAGATGCGATGGCTTCGGCGACCAACCCTGGGGGCCGGATCCGTGGGTTCGAGAGTCTCCCTCATCGCGGTTGCGGGGCGCGAGCCGAACATCGATAGGAGGGCGCGCGCCGGGTTCTTAAACGCGGCCTCCTGGTACGTCGGTTGTACGCTGAACTCATCGGGATTCGGGAGGGACCCGTGGAAGCTCTACGGGGCTCGCGAATCCAGGTTGCTCGCCAGCACCTCGCCGTCCACGGCGGCATCCGACGCCACTCGAACGTGCGGGCCGAGGATCGCGTGGCGAACGTGGGCGTTGGGACCGACCTGCACGCCCTCCATCAGGATGGAATCCTCCACGAAGGAGCCTGCGCCCAACCGGACGTCGGCATCCAGGTGGACGTACCCGCCGAACTCCGCCCCTTCGGCGCGCACGGAAGGGGCAAAAGCCACCGGACCACGCCCTCGGCTCCCGTCGGGGAGCTTCGCGGGGCCCCCACGACCGGCGTCGAAGAGAAGTCGTTGCGAATGCAGCAGTCGCTCGGGGGTACCTGCGTCTTCCCAGAACCCGGGACACCGGAACCCGAACACTCCCTCCGAGAGGAGTCCAGGCACGATCTCCGTCTCCCAACTCACAGCTCGACCTTCGGGAATCCTCTCGAGCACCGACTTCCGCCAGATGGAGAGCCCCGCGTTGATCCAGTGGGACGGCGCGGCCTCGGGGGTTGGCTTCTCCACGAACCGCTCGATCCGGTCGTCGGCCCCTAGGGCGGCCACGCCGTACGGTCGGGTGTCCTCGACCTCCGAGAGGGAGAGCGCGCCCACCCCGCCGCGGTGGGCATGGAGACGGATGAGGCCCGGGACGTCGATCTCCGCGATCACGTCCGAGTTGAGGACGAGGAACGGGTCGGAAAGTCCGGCTCCCGCGTTCCGCATCCCGCCTCCGGTCCCGAGCGGCGTCGCCTCCGGGACGGTTCGGGTCGGCCACCGGAGTGGGTGTTGCGTGAGATACCGTTCGAGCACGTCCGCCTTGTAGCCGCTCGCGAACACCACCTCCTCGATGTCGGCCGGCAGCTGGTCGAGCACGTGGTAGAGCATCGGCTTCCCTGCGAGCGGGATGAGCTGCTTCGGAAGCGCGTAGGTGATGGGGCGTAGGCGGGTGCCGAACCCGCCTACCAGGACAAGCGCCTTCACGGTCCGTTCGAGGGGCACCGGACCGTACCGGCCGAGTTAACCGTTCCGCGAAGGGGTTGCCCGTGGAAGGTATCGTTATACCCGTTCGGACCGAGTACATTCCCGGACATCCATGGGGCGCTGGTCTGACTCGGTGCGCATTACCAAGGCCGTCCTCCGTACGGTCCGCGAGGACCGGGCGCTTCTGCTGCTCCCGCTGCTGAGCGGTCTCCTCATGATCGCCGCGGTGGCGGTGGTGTTCGTTCCGTACCTTACTCTGTTCCTGCTGAACCCAAGCGGGATGCTCGCGTTCGTCCACACGACGGGCGGTACGGCGCTCATCGTCGTCTCCTTCCTCGTCCTCTACTTCGTACTCGTGTTCCTTTCGAACTTCTTCTTCGCTGCGCTCATCGGCGCCTCGATGCTGAAGCTCGACGGGAAGAACGCGACCGTCGGCGACGGTCTCCGGATCGCCTGGGGCCGCAGGGGACGGCTCCTCGTGTGGAGCCTGATCGCGGGGACCGTGGGGCTGCTCATTCGCGCGATCGCCTCGCGGTTCCGCGGGATCGTCGGGCTCCTCATCGCGGTCGGCGCGGGGATCACCTGGAGCGTTGCGACCTACTTCGTCCTGCCGGTCATCCTCTACGAGGAGAACAGCGCCTGGCGCTCGCTCGTCCGCTCGGCGAAGTTGTTCGGGGGCACCTTCGGTCGGTGGTTCTTCACGAACCTCCTCCTCGGCCTCATCATCGTCGGAGTGTTCCTTCTTGGACTCGTCCCGTTCATCGCGGGCCTTCTCCTTCTCGGGACCTCGCTCGCGCTCGGCATCGCTCTTCTCCTCGTCGCCGTCGTGGTCTGGGTGTTCGCCATGATCTTCGCGACCACCGTCGAAGGGGTCCTGCGCGCCGCCCTGTACCGGTACGCAACCACGGGCCAGGTGGACCCCGCCTTCCTCCCCTCCACGCTCCCCGCGGTCGCCGGCTTCCAGCCGCTCCCTCCCCCTCCGCCGCCCCCGCTCCGCTCGGGTTAGGGTCGCGTGCCTCGGGGTATCGTGCGCGAAGGCGCCTCCACCCAGGGACCGTCCAACAGCTTCCGAACCGCGGAGCTTTCCGCCACGACCTGGGCCGACTTCGAAGCGTTCTTCGGCCGGTTCCGCGGCGTCGCGGGCGGATGCTGGTGCATGTACTACCACCGGGCCGAGCGGGACCACGCGCCGCACACCCCCGCGCGCGCCGAACAGAACCGACGCGATCATCGCGCGCTCGTGGGAAGGGGACGCGCCCACGGAATCCTCGTCTACCACGACGGCGAGCCCGTCGGATGGTGCCAGTTTGGTCGCGTGGAGGAACTTCCCCTCGTCGAAGCTGGCCGGACGTACCGCGCCCTCCTCGCGGCCGGCACAGCGCCGGCCGACTGGCGAATCACCTGCTTCTTCGTCGCCCCCTCGAAGCGCCAGCGTGGCGCGGCACGGTTCGGGCTCCGTGCCGCACTCCAAGCGATCCGCAACGCGGGCGGCGGGGTCGTCGAGGCGTACCCCATCACGCGCGGTGCCGCGATGAACCACTGGTTCGGCACCCTATCGATGTTCACGCGCGAGGGGTTTCGCGAAACAGCTCCGTACGGTGCGCACCACCGCCTCGTCCGCCGCCGGCTGCTTCCTGGCTCGAGGCGGGCCGGGGGAGCGACCGGCGCCGGTCGAATCCGGCGCTAGCGTCCAGCGGCCATCCCTGCCGCTCTCGGAGGAAACGGCTGCGAGGCGACCTACGTCGCCGCCGGCGGCGGCGCGCTTCGAGCCACGATCTCTCCCGGATGCTGCCACCAATAGTACAGGATGAGCCCGACCACGGCGGCCCGTACGTAGATCGAGAGTCCCATCATCCACGAGGTGACGTCGAAGGTCAGACGACCGGCGTCGAAGGTCGTCACGATTGTCGAACCCTCAAGTCCGAGCTGGCCCGCAATCCAGGGGCCGAGCGGGACGTGGAATCCGAAGATCAGATTGCCCACGAAGAAGTAGCCCAGGTCGTTGTTGAGGGAGACGAGCAGGCCCAAGCTCGTGGCGAGCGGCCAGGACTGCCAGCCCTCGAAGACGATGAGCACCCCGAACGGGGCCATGTAGGTGAGGATGAGCCAGACCCCGTACGCGGGGACGCTCTTTCCGTAGAGGTCGATCCAATTGATCAGGATGAGGCCGTAGAACGCCGAGAAGAGGACGAGCTTCAGCAGGACGAACTGGCGGGGGTCGGTCGGGTGGAGCCCCGCGACCACCGTCTCCACTCCAGTGATGATGAGGATGACCCCGACCAAGATCGCGAACGCCGTGAGGGCGAATCCATTGAACGCGATCGCGAGGAGCACGAGGAGGACGCTCAGCACGCCCGTGCCGAGCGTGGAGCCGCGAAGCCACCGGGGGAGGTCGACGCCCGTGCCCTGGAGCACGCGCCCGAACCCCTGGGAAACGAGCGCCAGGGAGAGCGCGGCGAGGGCGGCGGTCTCCGCGAGGGCCGGGTCGAGGACGGCGAAGGCGGCCAACCCGAGCGCGACGAGCCCGACCCCGACGATCCCCAGCGACTGGACCCTCCGGCGCCAGGAGCGCGGCAGGTGGAACCCCGCATCGTCCCGGGTGAGGAGCCGACCCCCCGCGAGAATCGTCTGGGCCGAGATCAACCCCACCGCCTCGGCGAGCAGGAGGAGGAGCCCGGTGGGGGAGATCTGGGGGGACGCGAGTACGACGACGGCGAACCCCACCGAAAAGAGGCCGAGGAGGACTTGCGCGAGTCGGCCGATCTCGCCCCACCGCGGGGGCGACGCGGAGATCGCATCCTCGGGGCTCGGGCCGCGAGCGCGTCGTGGGAGTCGCGTGCGCCGACGGACGCTCCGCGGAGCGCCGTCCAGCTCTCCCGTTGTCGGCGAGTCCTTCCGGCGCCTCAACTCCCCGTCCGGGACACGCGAAGGGAGCCGCGGAGCTCTCTAAGCCGTTGCTCCAAGCGGCTCCCCTCGCCCTCTGACGAGGGAGAGGGTTGGGCCACTCGGCTCGGATCGTGGAGGGCGCGCCGCGAGCGTTTCAACGTGAGACCGTGATCCTCTGGAGGAGAACCGCGCCTGGCGCTCGCTCGTCTCCTCCGCGAAGCTGTTCAGGGGCACCTTCGGCCGCTGGTGCTTCTCCAACCTTCTCCTCGGCCTCACCCCCTCGACGTGGGCCGATTTCGAAGCGCTCTTCGGCCGCTTCCGAGGCGTGGCGGTAGATTGCCGATGCGTGCACTACCACCGGGCCGACCGCGGTCACGAGCCGCACCCAGAGGCGCGCTCGGAACGCAACCGTCGGGACCGCCGGGCCCGGGTACGGGAGGGAGGGTCCCGCGGAATCCTGGGCTCCTAGGACGGCGAGACGGTGGGGTGGTGCCAGTTCGGACGCGTCACGGAGCCACCCTTGATCGACGGTGGCCGCAGATACCGCGTGTTCCGGGCCGCGGGCACGCCCCCGCGCACTGGCGGATCGCCTGCCTCCTCGTCCCCCCCTCGAGGCGGCACCGCGGGGCGGCACGGCTCGGGCTACGGGCGGCCTTGGGGGCGACCCGGCGCGCCGGAGGTGGGGTCGTGGAGACCTATCCGGTCTTCGCGGACGGAGCGGCGAACCACTGGTTCGGGGCGTTCGCCCGGTTCCCGACGGGGGGCTCCCGGGGGACGGCACCGTACGGTGCGGGTCCCCGACTCGTCCGGCGCCGGCTCCGGACTCTCCTCATGGTGGGAACCTACTGCCGTCGCGACCGGGAGGGACCGGCGGACCCCGGGCTCGCGACCGGGATCGGTGCAGGAGATACGGTACCATCGAAGCGACCCCGGCGACGAGGCCTGCTTCGAGGCCGTACGTGAGGCCGCCACCCGATCGCGCTTCGGGGGCAGGATCCGGCACCGGAGGCGGTCCGGCGGCCACGCTGACATTCCAGCTTCCGAGAACGACTATCGCTCCGCTCTCGTTCGCCTGGACGCTGACGCGATAGGTTCCCGCTTGCGTGAACGTGCGCTCGACCTGCGATCCGTCCACGTGGACGCCATCTCCCAGCGTCCAAGTGTAAGCAGACGGCGCAGGACCGCCCGTCCCCAGGCATCGGGCAAACAGGGCAAGCGGGGCCGCGCCGGAGACGGGCCCGGCGTCGCAGGCGGCTCGGAGGGCCGGGAGGCCGGGCGCGAAGGTCACCGTCAGCTCCGCTACGCTCGTCGCCCCCGTGGCATCGGTTACGGCGACGGTCGCCTGGTACGGCCCCGGGGAGGAGTAGGTGTGGCTGACGTTAGCCGCGCCGGACGCTCCGCCGTCTCCAAAGCCCCAGACGCTACGGTACGGCGCCTCGCCGCCGGTGGTGTTCAGGCTGAAGGAGACCGTGTTGGGAACGACCGCGGGGATCGCGGAGGCGGCCGCCGCGAGCGGGGCCGCGCCGGTCGGCTCGTCCACCAGCAGGATCCCCTGAGGCGGAACCGTCAGGACCGGGGCGAGGAAACCCGGCTCGATCCTTGGAGTCAGGGTCGCGGGGGACCACTGGTAGAAGGTGGCCGGGTCATCCGGAAAAAAGGGGGCGGGGAGATTCAGCGAGACGGAGCTCTCGAGGTTCGCGTTCACGAGGAGGAGGCTCGTCATCGAGGCGTTCCGGCTCACGACGGCCCAGACGCTCGACACCGGCGTCCGGACCTGGGTCCCGAGCACCTCGCCGACGGCCAGGTGGCTGAGCACGGCCGAGAACAGTAGCCCCGGCGGCCGCACGGTGCCGTCGGCCGTCATCAAAGAGAAGTCGGCGGAGCTCGTGGCGTAGGTCTGCAAGTCCGAAATGGCCCAGCGCGTGACGTTCGCCTGGAGCGCCTGGGTCGCCGACGCGGCGAGGAACACGGCGTTGGCATACGTTCCTCCCCAGTTCGAGGGGGCCCAGCCGGGGCCGGCGTTGTACTCCGTGACGAAGATGGGGAGCGTGCTGCAGGGGACGCAGTGGCCCACAACCGACGCCCGCACCTTGGCGTAGCTCGTGGTAATGTTGGTCGAACTCGCGAGGGGGTCGTAGAACTGCTGGAGCGTCTCGAAGGTGGACCGGGCGGTGGAAGGATAGGTGTGGTAGGCGATCCCGGAAAGGTTGGGACCGTTCACTTCCACATCCGCCTGGAAGTAGTCCCCGTTGCACTCGCAGGCACCCTGAATGCCGATGAACCGGGCCGAAGGGTCGACCGCGCGGACGGCTGCGATGACCGCGCGGGCGTCGTACGCGAACGCGATGGGCGTAGGGGTGGAATGGTCGGAGACCGACCAGTGCGACCAGGGAATACCGTAATGCTTCCACCCCATCGGTTCGTTGCCGATCGCCCAGTACTCAGGTTGGAACCCCACCGTGTCAACGATGTACTGCGCGATGGCGGCGTCCTCGGCGCTGTTGTTGTTCTCGGCGGGCAGGTCGACAATCGACTCGCAGTGCGGCGCGCGCGACCCACACCAGGAGCGGTACGCCGAGAGGTTGGTGCTGCACGGCCCCATCGGAGCCCCGTTGTCGCCGTACTGCACGTCCGCGGAGGCGTTGCACTGGTCGCTGTCCTGTCCGACACGGAAGGTCGTGAAGGGGGTCGCGTTGAGGTAGGCGCCGATGAACGGCTGGGTGGTGATACAGTTCGGACATGTCGTTTGGAGGACGAGCGACCAGAAGTCCGGGGGGGTCGCCGCAATCGGCGGACCCACGTGGAGGGCGCCCGCCGCGCCGGCCGCTTCCGCTCGAAACGAGGGCGCGGGAGCGCCCTGCGGCCGAGAGTCGAGTAGGGCCGTCAGCGCGGGCCCCCCGGCGAGCGCCACGGTGAGCCCAATGGCTAGGGCCGCGCTCAGCGCCGAGAGGAATGGGAGACGGCGCAGTCGGGTACGGCGTTCCGTTCGGCCCCGACGTTCGGGTGGACCTGCTCGGTGGGATGGAGCCGGAGCGAGTCGACGGATCGACCGGAACTTAGGGGCCGCCGGCGTCCCTTCACCCCGACGGTCGAGCGTTGACCCATCCTAATAAACGGTCGTCAACGCGGGTACGAATTTCGATAGGTCCTTCTTTCCCCTCGAGGTGGAACTGCTCGGCCCAAGCCTAGAAGTTTGAGCTCTGCACGTGGCGGAAGCGCCGAGCCCCCGGCGTTGAGGGGAGGAGCCAAGGGAGGGAATCGAACCCCCAGGAACCGGATCTGCAGTCCGTCGCATTAACCATTCTGCCA
>JAKIWH010000130.1 GCA_022750125.1 Thermoplasmata archaeon | reverse complement strand
CCATGCCCACCCGGGAGGACTGTCCGCTGCCCGTCGGTTCCACCTGCACGATCCCCTCCCGCTCGAGCTCCCGCATCGCCCGCCAGAACGTCACCCGGCTGACGGCACTCGCGCCGAACTCCTCGGCGACCGAGGCGTACGTCGCCCGCACCTTCTCGGTCGGGACGCGGGCTTTCGGCCCGCGGAGCGACCGGGCGAGGGCGAGGAGGATAAGCAGGGGCGCCTCCGCGAGCTCCTCAAGCTTCGTCTCGGTGATGGTCGGGTACCCCGAGCCTTTCGCCGCTCGCACGTGCTCGGGCTCGATCGCCTCCGCGCCCGCTTCCTCGGCGAGGCGGGCCGCGTTCGCCAAGACCTCCATCGCGAACCGGGCGTCCGCGGTTCCCTCCGCCAATCCGGCGATCTGGTCGAGGACCTCGTCGGGATAGGTGCCTGGGGCCAACGCGAGGGAGGCCCGGTACCGGAGCAGTTCGGTCAGGTCCTCCCGTCCGTACCCCTTGAGCTGCAGCCGATGGGTCACCCCGAAGCTGGAGCGGCTCGCCGCGTCGAGGTAGGGCAGCACGTCCTCCGAGGCGACGAGGAAGAGGGAGATCGAGCCGAGGTTCACTTCGGGGGCGCGCGTCAGGAGGTACACGAGCTTCGTCTCCTGCCGGACGAGGGCGCTGACCTCGTCGAGGACCACGAGCAGGTGGCGCGGGGCTTTCCGGATCCCTTGCTCGAACACATCGAGCATCTCGGCGAGGGCGTATCCCCGGTCGGGAAGGGAGACACCGACCGAGCGGAGGAGGTGGTGCAGGACGGTTCGGTCGTTCGACCGTCGCCAGCAGTTCACGTAGACCGGCTGGACGGCGAGGCCCCCCAGCTTGCCGCCCTTCTCAAGCTCGGAGCTCAGCCGGTGCGCGATGGCGGTCTTGCCGCTGCCGATCCCGCCGGTGAGGAGCTGATGGTAGGCGGTCCCCTTGGCGAGCGAATCCCGGTACCGTTTCCGAAGGAGGGCAATCTCGGTGTCCCGGCGCACCAGTTTCGGAGGAGAGAAGCTCGGGTCGAGCGTCTCCTCGGCGCGCAGGATTCGGCCCAACGTCGTCCCTGCGCCGACCGACGAGCCGCGGGTAGATTAGACTCGCCGTGCCGGCCGGCGTCGCCGCGGGAGCGGGAGCCGCCGCTCCGCGTCGGCGAGCAGCTCACCCGGGGTCTGGCCCGCACCGAGGACCGACCACCCTTCCTTTCGAGCGAACCCCCGGTACGCCCGCGCGACCCGACGGAGCGTCGCCAGGCGTTCGAATTCCGAGCGGGCTTTGCCCCGATGCCCGACCCGCTCGAGCGCCGTTTCCGGTTTGAGGTCGAGGAGCAGCACCACGTCCGGGGCCACGGCCACACGGCGTAGCAACGTCTCCAGTCGCCGTCGCGCCGGAGGGGCAAGTAGGGAGCCCTGGTACGCGAGCGTCGAGTAGAACGAGCGGTCCGCGATCACGTCGGAGCGGACGAGGAGGCGTTCGAGCTGCGGCCGCGTCACGGCCCGGTCCAGGGTGAAGATCAGGGCGGCCGCCCAGGGATTCGACCGACCGACCAACGCCGCTCTCGCCCCCAGATCCGGGTCCGACGGTTCGTGCCAGCGCGCGACCGGCCGACCGGCCGACCGCCAGCGGCGGGCGAGGGCGTCGGCGAGGGTGGACTTGCCACTCCCGTCGATCCCCTCGAGAACGATCAGCCGACCGCGTTTCCGAGTCATCGGCCGCTGCCCTCCCGCGAGGGAGCGAACCCGTAGACCTTTTCGACCGAGGAGACGAAGGGAATGCGGAGCCGCTCGACGTCCTCCGGGTGCTGCTCGGCGACCGCCTTCGCGCGACGCGGGACGGTCTCCAGGTCGAGAACGGCCCCCGGTCGTTTCGGGTCGTCGAGGAAGTCCGTCTCCCAGAACCAAGGACCGTCCTCCCGGAGATTCGCCGCGCACAGTTCCCGACGCGCGAGGTACGACGGGACGATCCCCGACCGGGCCTCGGGCGGAACGACCGTCCGCTGATAGTGCTTGACGAGGCGTCCGAGCGGGAACGCGACCGAGGAGGCGAGGCGAGCGAGGGCGCGCATGCCGTCCGCGTCCAAGTTCTCGGAGTGGACCACGGCCGGACAGCCCGCGTCGCGGGCGACGGCGAGCGCATACTGGAACGCCTCGTCGATGGCGGCGGAGACGTCCGGCTCGACAGGGAAGTGGGCGCGCCCCACCTCCCCCAACGCGACCGCACGCCCCTCCTGAACCCACCGGCCGGCAAGGTCGAGGGCGGCGCGGTGGAGGTCGAGGGCCGGGGCCGCCCCGATGGCCGCCGCCGCCTGGACGAGGTCGACCGGATACGGCGCGACGACGAGGTAGACGACGACTCCGGTCTCGGTCCGGATCGATTTTGCGAGCCGCTCCGTGGTCTCGAATTGCTCGCGGTACGTTTCGAGCCGAAGGATCGGACCGGGAGCGTACGACTGGGTGGTGAGGAAGAGATGCGTTCCGCCGGCCCGGGCGAAACGCCCGGCAGCCCGAACCCCCTCGCCCGTCGGGGAGAGGTGGCAATGATGGTCGATGACCGGGAGGTCGGGGGGAAGCGTCACGCGCGCGGTCGCGGGACCCGCCTTACCGCAGGAGGCTCGCGCCGCGCAGTTCTTTCGTGATATTCTTCACGGCGACCTCGACGTCCGAAGGCTTGCGCGCCCCGGTGCAGACGAGCTTCCCGGACCCGAACAATAGGATGACGACCTTCGGCTTTTCGATGCGGCAGACGAGTCCCGGAAACTGCTCCGGCTCGTATTCGACGCGGTCGAGGCCGAGGGTGACCGCGATGGCGTTGAGGTTGATCTCGGCCTCGAGGTCGGAGCTCGCGACGATGTTCTGCACCTGGATCTTCGGGTGCATGTTGATCTTCTGTCCACCCTTCTTGATCTGGCCGGCGACGGTCGCGATGGAGAGTTCGACCTCCCGCATGCTTTTCGCGCCGGTGCACACGACCTTTCCGGAGCGGAACAGCAGGATCGCGGTCTTCGGTTCC
>JAKIWH010000129.1:2756-3103 GCA_022750125.1 Thermoplasmata archaeon | reverse complement strand
CCGCTTGCCGCCTCCTTGGCAGGCGTATCGCGCTGCCTCCGTGAGCTGCGGGTAGGTCGCGCCGAGCACCTCCTGGAGCCGAGCATCGATCTCCTTGAGGTCCTCTGCGAGCGCCGGCAGGAGCTCGGTAAGCTCCGGGGTCAGCTCGGCGCCGACGCTTCGCCCGACGAGCGCCTCGAGCGGAAGCTCTCCCTCCGGGGCCGAGCTCGTCATCCGGCCACCCCGAGGAGCCGTCGCGGCCAGCGCATCCGCATCATCGCATCGAGCCCCGGCGCGCCGAGGTAGCGCATCCCGAAGGAGAGCAGGGCATCGGACCGGGCGAACTGGTCTCCGAACCGCTTGATGCG
>JAKIWH010000129.1:0-2746 GCA_022750125.1 Thermoplasmata archaeon | reverse complement strand
CGCGGCGCACACCGCGGCGATCCGGCGCAACTCGCCATCCGGGAGCGCCACCGCCGGTCGTACTCCGTGAGCGCGACCCCCTCCCGCACGTGGGCGGCGGCCACGCACCCGGCGTCGAACCCCGAGAGGATCGCGGTCGGAATCCCACCCCCGTTCGTTGCCATCACAAGGTTGGCCGCGTCACCGGCGAAGAGCACGTTGCCCCGCACGGCACTCGCTGGAGGCGGCCCGATGGGGACCCACCAACGGGTCCGTTCGGTTCCGGGAGAGAGGCCGACCAACTCCGTGAATCTGTCGAGGAGCGTCGAAAGAGTGCTCCCCGCCGGGAGGGAGGTCACGCCAAGGCCCACGTTCGCGTCCCGACTCTTCGGGATCACCCAGCCGTACCCCCCGGGAGCTAGGCTCCCGAAGTGCAGCGCGATCTCGTTGGAGAACTCCCCCTCGCAGCTTGCGGTGATCATCCGGTACATCTCCCGACGCACGGTGAACCCCACCGACCTCGCAATCGTGGACACGGGACCGTCTGCGCCGATGATCACCTTCGCTCCGACCTCTTCGCCGTTCGCGAACCGTACGCTCTCGGTCGAGGCGTGGGTCACGCCCGCGGGAAACCGAAGTTCTGCCCCGGCGCCTTCCGCCGCGAGCGCGAGTCGCTTGTCGAACGCCCGGCGGCTCACCGAAACCCCACGGAGCGGGAACCGGAACTCCCGCCCCGAGGGGGCGACGCAGACCATCCGTTCCGTCTCACGAAGCACCGTCTCGGGGGGGATCCAGTACGACTCGCGGATCGCTTCCCCTGCCGGGAGAAGGTCGGCGAGCTCTTCGGCCGTCGGGAGGAACTCTCCGCACTGGACCGGTTCGCCGAGCTCCGGTCGGCGGTCGACGAGAAGGGTACGGGCGCCGCCGGAGGCCGCGAATCGCGCCGCGGTGCTCCCGGCCGGGCCCGCGCCCACCACGACCACGTCGAACCTCTCCATCTCCCTACACCCCAAGCGTCAGGAAGTGCTGCACGGCCGTTCCGAGCGCCGAGAGCACCGGTTGGGGATAGATGCCGAGCGCCACGATAACGACGGCGGCGAGACCGATCGCGCTCGCCCGACCCCAGCCGAGTCCGTCGAAGGCGAGCGTCGGTTCCGCGGGCAAGGGGGCGACCGGATCCGGTCGGTCGGCGTACATCGTCTTCAGGATCCGCGCGTAGTAGAACACCGAGAGCGCGCTGTTGAGAAGTCCGGCCACCGCGAGCCAGAGGAACCATCCCTCCGCCTGGATGGCGGCCGAGAACAGGACGAACTTCGAGACGAACCCAACGGTGAGCGGGATGCCCGCGAGTCCGAGCAGCATGAGCGCGAACGCCGCCGAGAGGTACGGCCGTCGGATGCCCACCCCCTTCCAGTCCGCGACCAGCGGGCCGACCCCGAGCGCGGTGACCGCGGCGACGACGAGGAAGGCGCCGGTCTTGAGGAAAACGTGGGCAAGGATCTGGAGCGAAGCGCCGGTGAGGGCGGGCCCGGTCCCCACCGCGAGCCCGAGCAGCATGTAGCCCGCTTGTGAGATCGAGGAGTACGCGAGAAGGCGCTTCATCTCCTTCTGCAGGAGCGCGAGGAGATTGCCGAGCGTCATCGTGAGCACGGCGAGGAGGGCGAGCGCGAGCTGGATCGACTCCCGAGCGCTCCCGGCGGGAGTCGAGAGGGTCCCGACGAGGAGGAGCGGTCCGAGGAACAGGAGGAAGAACGCGAACAGTCCCACCTTCTTCGTGCCCCCGGCGAGGAACGCAGAAACCTCCGTGGGGGCGCCGTCGTAGACGTCCACCGCCCACATGTGGAACGGTACCGCCGTGACCTCGAAGCCGAGCCCGACGAGGAGGAAGGCGTACCCCGCCGAGGCGAGCGAGCCCGCGCCCGCGGGCCAGCTGTGGCCGATCACGGTGAGGCTCGTGGTGCCGTACGCTCCGTAGAGGAGCGAGGCGCCGAAGAAGGAGAGCGAGGCCGAGAGGGCGCCGATGATGTAGAACTTCATCGCCGCCTCGAGCCCCCTCGGGTCGCGGCGGGTGTAGCCGACAAGGAGGTAGCTCGAGATCGCCGTCACTTCGAGCGCGAGCAGCAGGAAGACGAGGTCGGCCGCGAGCGCGACGAGGAGCATCCCGAGGGTCGCAAACAAGAGCAGGGCGTACGCGACGGGGCTTCCCGGTTCCCGGCTCGGCCGGGAGAGGAGCGCGAGCGCGACGAGGAGCGCCGAGGCGAGGAAAAATCCTTGGAAGAGGAGCCCGAGCGAGCTGAAGGCGTAGAGAACACCGGCTGTGACCGGGGCGTCGGCGTTCGATGCCGCGACCCCTCGAAGCGGCCCGAGCCCCGCGAGCCCCGTGTCCGCCGCCACGAAGAGGAGCGCGAGCGCCATCCCCCCGAGCGCGATCCCGCCGAACAGCTCACGGCGATCCTCGCCGAGCCGCTCGGCGAGGAGCACGAGGAGCCCCGCTCCGAGGATCGTGAGCTCGGGGAGGAACCGAAGGAGGAAGGTGGAGTCGACCAACCGCGACCTCCGCTACGGGAGCCCGTACACGGGCGAGTGGATGATCACGTTCGTGAGAAGCCCGGGGAGGATGCCGTAGAGCACGGTGAGCGCGACGAGCATCGACATCGCAAGCGCCTCCGGCCAGCGGACGTCCTTCGCGCCCTCGGGGACCCCCTCCATCGGGCCGAACAGCATCCGCTGCATCATCCAGATGTAGAACGCCGCCGTCACGACCAGG
>JAKIWH010000046.1 GCA_022750125.1 Thermoplasmata archaeon | reverse complement strand
AGGGAGGCTACGCCGCTGGTGAGTCCGAGGAAGTCATCGACCTCGTCCGGTAAACCGGTTCGTTTCCGCTCCCGCTACCTCGGTCTCGAGGTGGCGGGCGCCCCCCTATCGCCGAAGGTGCTCGAGGCCCGGCTGCGCTCGAGCCTGCCGCCGCTTCCCGGCCTACCGGGCCCCCGCGTTATCCGACTCACCTCGGGCCGGGCCCTCGTCGAGGTGGCGCACCTTCAGGTGGCGGAAGCCCGCACCCGCTGGAATTCAACCCTACCGGCCCCCGGACCAGAACTGCGCCTCGTCACGCGACGGAGCTGGGGGACGCTCCGGAAGGGGAAGCTCTGGCTCCGGTCAAGGACCGCGACGGATGGCCACGCCCCAAAGTAGCTTGGAACCGTTCCTTCGAGAGCCCGCTGAGGAGCCTCTATATACAACGAGCCCGCGTATTTTCACCGGTAGGGGCTGGGCTGCTCCCGCTGGCTCGTAACTCGTGTGGGCAGCTCGATTAACGGAGGCTTGAGCGCTCTCCTCACGTGGGGCCTGACGGCGATCGTGGCCGGCGTTGGCCCCCTCGTAGCATTTCTCCACCGGAGGCGCGGAAGCGAACCCGGTCTGCCGATCCTCGTCGTCCTGTTCGGTCTCCTGCTCTCGTTGGGTGGGGTCTTCCTCGACCTGAACGGCTACCCGGGTGCGCTCCTTCTCGTCCCGGTCGGAGGCGGGCTCGCCTTCGTGGGCGCATCCTTCCTGCTGGCGCATCGAAATTACGCTAGCTCGCGCACCGCGGCCTCGGTTGCCGGACCCGCACGTCCTCGAGGCTTCTCGCCCTACATCCTACCCCTAGTGCTCCTCGGGCTGGTCGCGAGTGATCTTCTCCTGGGGGGAATCTCGACCCTCGCTTCCGGCGCCACGAGCCACCCCACGCTCTGGAACGCGATCGCCACGGCGGTCCTCTCTCCGGCGTTCCTCCTCGCTGCCGCGGCCCAAATGATCGCCGCGGTGCTCTTCCTGCCGCGCACGGTGGATCTCAGAATCCGGGGGCTACTTGCGGGACAAGCGGGCCTTCTCCTGTTCGGTCCCACCACCATGCCGCTCGCGGGTTGGAGCGCGATCTCGACCTACCTCGGCTCGGCGCTCATGGTGGCGATGTTCGTCACCACGCTCCAGTTCATCTACCGCCAGAAGCAACTCGCACCCTCCACCTCCCGTCTTCTCGTTCGCTGGTCCGCGGTGGCGATGCTCACCGCGGCAGGCTGGTTCCTGTGGCACCTCGACGCCACCGATCTCCTCCTCGTTCCGGCAGCCGTCGCCCAACTCGTGTCGGTCCTGTACGTCGGGCTCACTCCCGAGCCCGCCACGGAGGAGGCGCGACTTCCGTGGCTCCTCCACCCGTTCTGGGTGTTCCAGATCCTCCTCTTCACGTTCCTGACCGAGTTCTTCCTCGGGGCCCTCGTCGACCTCTCGGTGGCGGGGCCTGGGTTCCTCCAGTACATCCCGTTCCTTCCGCTCTCGGGCGCCGGGAGCGCGCTCGCCGGCGCCGCCGTCTACGACGGGCTCTGGTTCGCCGCGGCGATCCTCGCCTCCGCCTGGTTCCTCGTCCTCCTCGGGTTCACGATGGGCTCCCTCGTCGTCTTCAAGATGAGGGAGACCCACGAGAAGCCTCAGCGCTACCGCCTCGCCCTCATGATCGCGGTCTACGCGCTCGCGGCGATCTACATCCCGAGCTTCGCCTCCTCGACCCCGCTCGCGAGCGTCCCCGCGCTCGCGAACCTGCCCGTGATCGGCTGGGGGTTCGGGCTCCGTGCGGGGGGGCCGTTCGAGTCCGGCATCTTCCTCGCGATACTGATCATGTACGCCTCGGTCGGCGTGCTCACGCTCCTCTTCGGCCGCAAGGCGCTCTGCTCGGTGATGTGCGGCGCGGCCCTGATGTACCAAGGCACCGCCATCAACGAGATGCGGGCGTTCAACCAGAGCTCCCGCGTCGGACGGTACTTCCTCGGGAGCCAACTCTCGACCGCCTACACGGTCGCCTCGAGCCTCGCCCTCGTCTCGCTGTTCGGGACCTCGCTCCTCGGGGTCCTCCGCCTCCTGCCGACGGTGCAGGTCGCGAACGGCCAGTTCGACACGAGCGCGCTGCCGCTTCCGATCGAGCTGTACTTCGGCGCCCTTTGGTTCGTGATGTTCGTCTCGACGCCGTACATCGGTACCTACAGCTGCGCCACGACCGGCTTCTGCCACTGGGGGGCGCTGAGCCTACCGTTCGCGAAGGTGGGGATGTTCCGGCTCAAGGTGAAGGACCGGAAGGTCTGCCAGGCGTGCACGACCTTCGATTGCGCGAAGGCGTGCCCGGTCGGGCTCGTCGACATGCCGCAGTACTTCCGCACTACCGGAGAGTACCGAAGCACCAAGTGCTGCGGCGTCGGGGACTGTGTGGGCGCCTGTCCGTACGGCAACATGTACCACCAGGACGTGCGCCTCTGGCTGCGTCGCCGTCTCGGACGTGCAACCCCCTCGACCGGGGACCAACCGCTCCCGATGGTCCGGGCCCGTCGCCCGGAGCGCACGACTCCCGAGCCGCGCCCTAGCGCGAGTGGCCCGACCTAAGGGGGAGCTGCATGCTGGATCGTACCTTTCCGCCCGGGCGGCGCGCTCGTCCTGTCGCGGTAGTGGTCGCCCTCGGGCTCCTCGCAGCGGGGCTCGCAGGGTACGTCTACCTGACCCCGTCCGCGGAGGCTAAAGTCACGGTTCTCGGATTCAACTGGACGCTCCAGCAAGGGACGGTCCCCACCGGGCCGCACGCCGGAACCCCCTGGTTCGACCTCAACAACCTGAACGACTCCGGCGCCGCGAACGGCTTCCCGATCGAGGTTGCGAGCGGCGGAAGCCTGACCGTCTACGTGTACCTGCTCAACTGGGACAACGTCTCCCACACGATCGTGCTCGTGCACCTCCGGGCCCCGCTCTACGCGACGAGCTCGATGCCACCACCCCCCGCGACGATCGCTCCCTTCCAGGACGTCTACTACCAGATCACCGTCACCGTCCAGGCCCCCCCGGGGTCGAGCGCCTTCGGCATGGGCACCCTCGGGTTCGCGTAGATGGGCGATCTCCCGGCCTCGGCAACCCCGGATGCGTCGATCGGATTCTCCGACGGCTTCGCGGCGGAAGCGGAGAAGACCGGTCTTGTTCTGCCGAAGCCGAAACGCACCAACCCCTGGCTCGCCGCTGGACTCGTCCTTCTCCTCGTCGGCGCCTCGCTGGGCGTCGGCTACGCCACGGGCTGGTTGAACCCGCACCGCTCCGCTCCGCTCCGTCCGGTCCTCCTAGGCCCACAAGATTGCACGGTGGCGAACGTGCCCATCCAGGGTGCCTACGCCCCGGAGTTCGCGGATGCCCTCGCCGGTTCCTGGCAGCGTCTCGGGAGCGCCTTCACCAACTACACAGGGGGGTGCGTGAACGTCACCTTCCAGGCGAGCGGCGGAGTGGAGGGAGTCGGCGCGCAGGCAGCGCGCGAGGCCGAGTACACCTTGAGCGCGGTGCCCCCGGACGCGGGGGCAATCGCGGCGCTGGGGGGCGCCGTCAAGATTTCGCCGGCCCTTCTCAACGCGGTCGCGGTTGTTTACAACCTCCCTACCCTCTCCGGCCCGCTTCGCCTCTCCGGTGCGGCGCTCGCCGGAATCTACCTCGGGAGCATCACGCGCTGGAGTGACCCGGCGATCCAGGCGACGAACCCGGGCCTGGCCCTGCCCGGGAATCTCGCCATCTCCGTGACTCATCGGAACGACTCGACGGTGCTTACGACCCTGTTCACCGCCTACCTCGCTCACGCGAACGCGACGTGGAACCGGACGATCGGTACGGGCCCGGCCGTTCCGTGGCCGGTGGGGCACGGGGTTGACTCCACCCCGGCGCTCCTCGCGCAGGTGGGAAGCGCGGTCGGTTCGATCGGCTACGCTCCCGTAGGGTCCGCCGCGGCCGCGGGGTTACCTGTTGCGGAGCTCCAGAACGCTGCGGGGGGCTTCGCAGCCCCGAACGCGACCGGGGTGAGCGCCGCCGCTTCGGCGGCCGCTGGGACCTCCTCCGCCGCGAACGGCGAGTGGGGGCCGTACTCCTTCGTAAATGCGCCGGGGCTGGCGAGCTACCCGCTAGTCCTTCCCTCGTACGTGGTCCTGTACGCTGACCTCGGCGCCGCGTACGGCACGAACCTTAGCCTCCACGCGGCCCAGTGGCTCCTCACCTTCCTCTGGTGGGCCGGCGGTCAAGTGCCGCCGGACTCCGGCGCCTCCGTTCTGGTCGCGATGCCTCCGTCCCTCCTCCTGCTTCTCCAGGGAACGATCGAGAAGATCCTCTACCACGGGAATGCTGCGCTCAACGAGGGCGAATCTGGGGGCGAAGGTGGTGGGGAAACCGGAATCTTCTGAGCCCATTCCGCCACATCCTGGGCTTCCGCTCGTCGCCGACCCGGGAGCTTTCTGGGGACGCGGGAGCCCGGGTGGGGACCGCGCGCTCGACTGCGAGGGGCTCGACCTCGTCTCCGAGCTCGACTTCACTGCGATCACGATCGGCGTAACGATGACCTAGCCTCGCTCGACAGGGTTATCTCGCGGACCGACTCCGGTTTCGGGGTAAGGGAGTGGCCTCCGCTTCGACGGGAACGGTGCCCATCCGACGCGCCCTCCTCGCGGTGGACGACAAGCGCGATCTCGCCGAGTTTGCGCGCGCGCTCGCCGCGCGCGGGGTCGAGTTGTGGGCCACCACGGGTACCCGCAAGGCGCTCGCTGAAGCCGGAGTAGTCTCCAGTCCCGTCGAAGAGCTCACCGGGATTGCCGATTGGTTCGGAGGGAGGGTGAAGACGCTCCACCCCGGGGTCCTTGGGGGGGTACTCGCCCCGGCCGGGCCCGAGGGGGAAGCGGAGCTCGCCCGTCGCGGACTCCTCGCCTTCGACCTCGTGGTCGTGAACTTCTACCCGTTCGAAGAGCGCGCCGCGGCGCGCCCGGGGGACCCGGGACTCGTCGAGGCGATTGACATCGGCGGGGTGACGCTCGCCCGGGCCGCGGCGAAGAACCATGCCCGGGTAGCGGCGGTCACCGATCGCTCCGAGTACCCCGCGCTTGCCGCCGAGCTCGAGCGGGAGGGTGGAAAGCTCTCCGCCGCGACACGGAAGGCGCTAGCCCATCGGACCTTCGAGCGCGTGCACGCCTACGACCGGCGCATCGCCCAGGAGCTCGCGGAAAGCCCTGCCGGCACGAGCTTCCCAGCGCACCTCGAGCTACATCGCGACTCAGTCAAGATGCGTTACGGGGAGAATCCGCACCAGTCCGCCGAGCGGTACGAGGCGCGGGGATCGGGAACGGGCGCCCTCGAACCGCTCCCACTCCGTGTTCTCAAGGGCGCCTCCCTCTCGTACACGAACCTGCTCGACCTCGACACGGCGCTCTCCATCGTGGCTGAGTTCCCGACACCGACGGCGGCGGTCGTGAAGCACGCGACGCCGGTCGGGGTTGCTTCTGGGGTTACCCCCGCGGAGGCGGTCCGCCGGGCGCTCGCAACCGACCCCGTCGCACGGTACGGCTGCGTCATCGCCCTGAACCGCCCGTTCGAGGCGGAGGCGGTCGCGGAGCTCCACGGTGTCTTCGTGGACCTGCTCGCCGCGCCGGCCGTCGATCCTGCCGCCCTCGCCGGGGTCGAGCGACGCCCGAAGCTCAAGGTGGTCGAGGCGGCTCCGCCGCGGATGGACCGGCCCCGCTGGGAAGGACGTACGGCCCTGGGGCGTCTCCTCCTCCAGGAGTACGACACCCGCCAGCTCCGGCCCGACGAGATGCGGCTCGTCACGACCCACCAGGCGAGCCCCGAGGAGAGGTGCGCCCTCGACTTCGGCTGGCGGGTCGTCCGCCACGCGCGGTCGAACGCGGTGGTGCTCGCGAAAGGGTCCGCAACCGTTGGGATCGGCTCGGGACAACCCTCGCGCGTCAAGGCGGTTGAGATGGCCATCGAGGTCGCGGGCGCCCGCGCCGAGGGGGCGGTCCTCGCCTCGGACGCGTTCTTCCCGTTCGCCGACGGGATCGAGGCGGCGGGAAAAGGGGGGGTGAAGGCGATCCTCCAGCCGGGCGGGAGCGTGCGCGACCCTGAGGTGATCGCCGCCGCCGAGCGGTTCGGCATCGCGATGTACTTCACCGGCTGGCGCATCTTCCGACACTAGGCGGCGCCCCCGGCGCGGTCTAGTACGAGAAGTACCGCTTGAGCACCGAGCGGAACTCGGTGGGCGCTGTGAGCGCCACTTCCCGACCCTGCTCGCGGCCCTTGTCGAGGAAGAGGTAGGTCGGGATCGAGTGGATCCCGTAGGAGCGAACGACGTTCCCGCTCTCGTCGACGTTCACCTTCGTGAACTTCACCCGGCCCGCGAGGTTCTGGGAGAGCTGGAGCAGCACGGGCTCCGCCACGCGGCACGGCGCGCACCAGTCGGCGTAGAAGTCGACGAGCACGGGGAGCGGCGAGCGGATCACCTCCACCTCGAAGGTGTCGTCGGTGACATGGATCAAAGTGGGGTTCTCGTCGACCATCGCTGCGACTGAGAACACTGGATGAGGGCATAAGCCCTAGCCCCGTCGGAGCGAGTGGTGCGCACTCCTCCCCGCCGTTCCCGTTCCTCTCGCTCCCACGGCCGAGCTCGTGCCATCGCCCCTCCCCTCGTCGCCTGGTACCGGGCCAACCGTCGACCCCTTCCCTGGCGGAAGGACCGGGATCCGTACCGGATCTGGGTTGCCGAGGTGCTCCTGCAGCAGACCCGGGTCGCCCAAGCGCTCCCATACTACGTGCGACTCCTCGCGCGGTACCCGAACCTCCGTTCGCTCGCGAGCTCCGACCCCGCGGAGCTCCTCAAGCTCTGGCAGGGCGCCGGGTACTACGCACGGGCATCCCGCATGCACGCCGCAGCTCGGGCAATTCAGCAGAAGCACGGGGGACGGTTCCCGAGCTCGGTCGAGGAGCTCGAGCGGCTGCCGGGCGTCGGTCCCTACATGGCGCGGGCGATCGCGAGCCTCGCGTTCGGCGCCCCGGTCCTCGCTCTCGAGGCGAACGGCCTCCGCGTGGCCGCCCGACTGACCGGGGACCGGGCGGATCCGGCGGTTGCGAAGGTCCGGGAACGACTCGCTGCGTGGCTCGACCATGAACTCCCGCCCGAGGCAGCGGGCGAGTACAACGAGGCGCTCATGGAGCTCGGCGAGACCATCTGCCTACCACGATCGCCCCTCTGCGGCGAGTGCCCGATCGCGTTCGCGTGCGTGGCGTTCCGCACGCTCGACGATCCTGGATCCTTGCCGCAGCGGGCCCCCCGCGCCTCGAAGCGGCACGAGGTGGCGGCGATCGTCGCTGTCCGTCGCGGGGCACGATGGCTACTCCAGAAACGGACAGAGCCCGGACTACTTCGTGGGCTCTGGGAGTTCCCAGGCGGCAAGCCTCAGCGCGGCGAGACACTTGTACATGCGGCGAGGAGAGAACTCGCGGAAGAGACGGGGCTCCGCGTGGATCGCCTTGTTCCCGTTGGGGTGGTGCGCCACGCCTACAGCCACTTCTCGGTGGAGCTCCACCTGTTCCGCGCGCAGGCTCCTGCCCGGCATCTGGCGAGCTACCCGGCCCGATGGCTAACCCCGGAAGAGATCCGAAAACTTCCGTTGCCCCGCGCGACCGAGAAGGCACTCTCGCTGCTGGGGGTTAGCCCGCCGGAGTAGGGCAGGACCGAACCCAGAGAAGAAGGACGGAGAGGCTACGGGGAGTTCGGTTGGGGCGAGTCCGAGGCGTAGGCTCCGGAGCGATCCGCCGGACCGTCCACCGCGCGAAGGAACTCCTCCACACGGAACGGCCGAGGCAGCACCTGAGCGGGGACGGCGGGCTCGAGAGCGGGGGGCTTTCCGGACTCGGAGGGCGGGGCAACGAGCACGACCTTTGCCCTGGGCCAAAGCGCTCCCGCCCTGGTGGTGATGTCGGCCCAACCTCGGGCCGATCCGTCGACGAGAATCACGTTGGGCGAGGCAGCTCCCGATTTCCGTGCGACAGATTCGAGGGATTCGGACTCGCCCGTAACCTCGTGGTGGTGCAGTCGGAGCAGTCCTCGGAGAAGGGCGCGGCTTTCGGGGTTGCCGCCCGCAACGAATACCCGGCTCATCGATAGTTGGAGGTAAGTGGGGGAGCCCCTACTCAAGCCTACCGCTTCCGGACTCGGCGGTCGACACCTGTATTCATCCTCCGGGCCCCCCCTAAACTATATAGTGTCCATAGGCCATGACCAGTTGGCCTCGGGCCCCGGCGATCCGGAGCGGGCGGCACCGTCCACCAGGCCCTCTCCGGATCGCCGGGAGCCATTTTCCCGTCAAGCCGAACCTTTTTGGGACCCTCCCGCGACCTTTCTTCAGTGTCGGGAGCCCGTCGCGCCGCCGGGGGAGTTCACGAGAGCCGGCTCCTGTCGCTCCTTCGCTTCCGCCGAGACCGCAGCGACTCGCCCACCGACCCGCTCGCGAGCTACGCAACGGGACTCGTATCGGGACCTGCGGTCCGCGGTCCAGAAGTTTCCGCCCCGAACGGTGGATCGGACGTTTCCCGATCCGGACCGCAACCCGTTGCTTCCCCTCCCAACGCTTCCCCCCCGGCCACCAGGTCGGGGCCCGCGATCGGGCCCGACTGCCCCACCTGTCACCTCCCGACCTTGCCGACCGAGCTTCCGGGAAGGTTCGGCTGCCCGCTCTGCGGTCACCACGTGACCACCAAGGGCGCGAAGCCGTTCGCGGCTCCGCCGCCGCTTCCGCCCCAGAATCCAGCGGGACGCCGATCGGAGGAGCTCCTCGCAGCCTGGCTAAGCGGAAGCCCAGTACCGTGCCCGAAGTGCCACGCTCCCTTGCGCCACGCCGGACCGGGAGAGTTCAGCTGCCGCGCTTGCGGCGAGCGGCGGTCCGTAACGCTGGCCGCCCCGCCTGCCCCGCCCCCAACTTCGTAGCCGGGGCTACGCCTGGGCGCGGACCCGTCGCAGGAGCGACCCGTCGGCAATCGCTGCGGCGAGCCGCTCGATGTCCGGGGCGGGAGAGCGGTCCCGATCGAGGGCCGGTACGAGTCCGCGGAGCGCGCGGAGCGCGGCCTCGGAGCCGTGGCCTCCTGTCCGGGGCCGCCGAAGTTCGAGCGCCATCCCACCTGCGAGCCACTCCACGGCGACCACCCGTCGCGTGTTCTCGATGATTCGGCGGAGCTTCGCACCGGCCCACGCGCCCTCGCTATTGTAATCCTCCTGGTCCGCCGAGGTAGGAAGGCTGAACGCGCTCGCGGGATGGGAGAGTCCCGCGTTCTCGACGACGAGCGCCGAGGCGAGGTACTGTGGGATCATGTATCCGGAATGTGCTCCGGGCTCGGCCGATAGAAATGCCGGGAGGCCGCGGTTCAGCGCAGGGTTCACGAGCCGGGCCGTCCGCCGCTCGGAGAAACCGGCGATGTACTGCACCCCGAGCGCGAGCGTGTCGAGGGCGAGCGCGAGCGGTTGACCGTGGAAGTTCGCGCCGGAGAGGAACTGTTCTCCGGGAACGACGAGGGGATTGTCGCTCACGGCGTTGAGCTCGGTCGCCAGAACCCCTGCGGCCCACCCGATCGCGAGCTCGCTCGCGGCGAGCACCGGCGGTAGGGCGCGGAGCGTATAGGGATCCTGCGCACCCGCGTCCCCCACGGGCCGTGCGAGGCCGCTCCCCGTGAGCCGCTCGCGCATCCGCCGGGCGACCTCGGACTGCTCGCGAAGCCCGCGCGCGGCGTGCACCCGGTCGTCGAGCGGTTCGAGCGAGCCGCCGAGCGCGTCGTAGGACATCGCGGCCGCGTACTCCGCCGCCGCAAGAAGTTCTCGCGCGTCGGCGACCCCGAGCGCAAGGTACGTCGTCATGAGCGCGGTTCCGTTGACGAGCGCTACCCCTTCCTTCTCGGCAAGCTCGATCGGAGCAAGGCCCGCAGCGCCGAGCACCTCCTTCGAAGGACGTGCCGTCCCGTCACGAGCGACGCAGCTCCCCTCCCCCACGAGGGCGAGCGCAAGGTGGGCGAGTGGGGCGAGATCACCTGAGGCCCCTACCGAGCCCTGCTCGGGGACCCAGGGTACGACGCGGCGATTGAGGCAGTCCGCGAGAAGTCGCGCGAGCTCGGGACGGACCCCGGAGAGTCCGCGGGCGAAATTGTTGAGCCGGAGGAGGAGGAGACCTCGGACCACGTCTTCGGGGAGGGGCGGGCCGGTCCCGGAGGCGTGACTCCGAACGAGGTTCAGCTGGAGTTCTCGAGCCCGAGCGCCGGGAACGACCGTCCCGGCAAGCGCGCCGTATCCCGTCGTCACGCCGTAGACCGGTCGCGCCTCCGCGACCGCACGCTCGACGGCGCCGCGGCTCGCGCGCATCGCAACAAGCGCCTCGCTCGTCGGCTCGACGCCGCAGTTTCCGCGGACGACCGCGAGGAACTGTTCGAGGGTGAGAGAGCTCCCGTCGACCGGGAGGCTCTCCGTCACGGCTCGGGGCGTCCGGGAAGGACCTAGGCTGCGGCCACGACGAGGTCGTGGCCCGCCTTGCTGTGCGAGGCGACCCGGACCGTCTTCGTGTCCTTGGTCTTCCAGAAGATCTCGGCGACCTCCTGGATCTGCTTGAGCGCGTCTTCCGCCTCGGCGACCGCCGTGCCCCGACGCGCCTTGCCGATCGCCTGGATCGCGTTCCAGACCTTGTCGGCGAGCTCGGGGAACTTCTTCGCGTGCTCCGCGGTGAAGTAGTCCGCCCAGAGGGTCACGAGCTCGCTCTCGGCGCGGTCGGAGTGACGCTCCTTCACGACGACGTACCGCGCGCACTGGCTGTGGTACTTCTCGATCTCCTCGGGCTTCGCCCCCTCGGGAGGTGCTTTGAGCTCGCCGATCAGCTGGTCCATGCGGACCACCGTGAGCGCGGCGAGCTGGGCCTCGTGAGGGTCATAAATCCCGCAGGGGATGTCGCAGTGGGCGAGGACGGGAACGGGGGGCACGAGCGAGTCCCGGAGGTCGATCCATGCTTGGCGAAGAGCGGTGATGGCGAACATGAGCCGCGGAATCCGGAGTGAGGCATAAAGATGCCGGAGCGCGCCCGCCTCGACGGTGAACGTCCGCTCGACCGGTGGCGCCGGCGGTTGCGGAGCCGGCGGGTGGAGGTGTGGGAACAGAGCATGGTGCCGGCGCTGTTCCCGGGCGACCGCCTCTACGTGGACCCCCGGGCGTACGCGCTCACCCCGCCGGGTCGGGGCGACGTCGTGGTGGTGGCCGATCCTGAGACTCGGGGCCGGTTTCTCGTCAAACGCGTCGTGGCCGTCGGCGGGGAGGTCCCGCCCGGCGGCGGGGCACCCGTCCCGCTTGGCGCGCTCTGGCTCGAGGGGGACTGGGGGACCGTGAGTCGGGACAGCCGCAGGTTCGGCCCGATCGATCTCGGACGAGTGGTCGGCCGAGCCTGGTGGCGCTACTACCCTCCCGAACGCCGCGGACCTATCGACGGGGCTATACGTTAAGTGATGTGGCATTTTGCCACATCGATGTCACCCCGGACGTTCAAGCTCCTCGCCGTACTCGCTGCCGTCGTGTGCCTTGCCGGCGGACTCGCGGGAGGTTGGTTCCTTCGCGGTCCTTCCTCTTCCTCGAACTCGAACGGCACTACGCCGCCCGCTTCCGGCTCGACGCTCACCCTCGTGGGGGCCGGGAGCCTGAACGCGGTCCTGCCGGCCCTCGCGGCGAACTTCGCCTCGCAGACGCCTGGCGTTAGCGCCCCGAACGCCTCGCAAACCTACGAGGGGAGCATCGTCGCGATGCACGCGATCTCGCAGCTCCACCAGGCCTACGACGTCGCGCTCGCGGCGGACTACCGGCTCATCCCGCAGATCCTTGAGACGAGCTACGCGAGCTACGAGGTGATGTTCGCCTCCGACCCGGTCGTGCTCGCCTACGCTCCCTCGGTCGCTGCCCTCGCCGGCATCAACGGATCGAACTGGGCGACGAAGATCGAATCCTCGGGAATCCTCCTCGGGATCAGCAACGCCTCGACGGACCCGCTCGGGTATGCCGCAATTTTCGCTCTCGAGCTCGACGGGTTGCTTCAGAGCGGCGATCTGACGAGCGTCTACGGCCACTTCTTCACCGGTGCGCCGGGGGCACTTGCGAAACCGGTCTCCTCCGCGACCCGCCTCGCCCCCGAAATGCAGGCGGGAACGGAGCTCACCGCCGGCACGGTCCAGGCGTTCCTCGTGTACCAATCGTACGCGAAGTCGGCCCACCTCACCTTCCTCTCGCTCCCCTGGCAGGTGTACCTGGGCTCGCTCAACGCTACCGCACTCAGCACGTACGCGCAGGCGAGCACCGCCATCGTGGGCTCGTACCAATCGGTGGTCGTGGTCAAGGGTACTCCCGTTCTGTTCGGGGCGACCGTCCCCTTGAACGCCCCGAACGCCGCCCTCGGCGAACTGTTCCTCGCCTACCTTCTCTCCCCGGCGACGGCTCCCGCGCTCACGGCGGCCGGGTTCGTGCCGCTGCCAGTTGCGTGGACGGATCGGCCCTCGTCGCTCCCGAACGCCCTAGCGGCGAACGTTCAGGCGCTGCCCGCCCCGCTCGCCGCAGCGATCACGTGAACCTCGGGGCGCGCCTCGCGAACGTTACCCCGACCGTTCTAGCGGGCATCCTCTCGGCGTCGCTCCTTGCACTGTTCCTCCTTCCGCTCCTCGCGCTCGCCGAATTCGCCACACCCGCCGGGATCTGGAAAGAGGGGGGGGACCCGCAGTTCTGGACCGCCCTCGATGCGACGCTTCTCGCGAGCGCGATCGCGGTCGGGGTGTCGTTGCTCCTCGGTGTGCCGCTCGGCTACCTGCTCGCCCGCAAGAACTTCCCCGGCAAGTCGCTCGTCCGTTCGGCGGTCCTCCTGCCCGTCATGATCCCCCACCTCGTCGCTGGCCTGGCCCTCCTCCTCTGGGTCGCCCCGGGCACCCCCGTGAGCCGGTTCGCCTCCTGGGCCGGCGTTCCGCTCGTCTACTCCATCTGGGCGGTCGTCCTCGTCATGGTGTACGTGGGGGCCTCGTACACGGTGCTCGCGAGCGAGCTCTCCTTCCGCAGGACCGACGAGGAGACGCTCGAGGCGGCGCGCTCGCTCGGGGCGACCCCGACCGACGCGTTCCTCGACGTCACGCTCCCCACCGCTAGCCGCGGCATCCTGACCGGTGCGGTCCTCACCTGGGCCCGGGGCGTGAGCGAGATCGGTGCGTTCTTGATCCTCGCCTACGCGATCTATCCGGCGGGACCGTACACCGGGACCGTCACGAGCCCCATCTCCGTGTACATCTACAACCTCTACGGCCTCAACTTGAGGGCGGCGGCGGCCGCCGCCACGCTGCTCGTCTTGCTGGCCCTCGCCGCGTTCCTCGCGGTCCAGCTTGCCGAGCGGTGGGGACGGCTGCCGTGGAGGCGGGGGGAGGTGGGAACCTGACGGGACTCGTACTCACCGGCGTCGAGGTGCAGCAGAACGGCTTCCACCTCGGACCCGTCTCCCTCGCCGTGGCCCCGGGCAGCGTCGGTGCGCTCATCGGGCCGAACGGGGCAGGCAAGACCACGCTGTTGCGGGTGATCGCGGGATTCGGCCCTCGACCGGCGGGAGAGCTAGCGCTCGACGGAGAGCGGCTCAACGACCTGCCTCCGGAACGCAGGGGGATCGGCTGGGTGCCGGCGGGCCTCGGCCTCCTCGCCCACCGCCGGGTCGAGGAGAATGTCCGGTACGGCCTTCAGCTCCGAGGCGACCCCGACGCGCGCGCGAAGGCGTCGAGCTGGATCCTCCGGCTCGGGCTCGAGCGGGTGGCGCGGGAGTACCCGACGCGCCTCAGTACCGGTGAACGGCAGCGCACGGCGATCGCCCGCGCCCTCGCGGTCGAGCCGCGGCTCCTTCTCCTGGATGAGCCTACGTCCGCGCTCGATGCGAACGCCCGGGAGGAGCTCATCCGCACGCTGCGAGAGCTCCTCGCGGCGGAGAGCATTCCGATGCTTCTCGTCGCGCACGATGCGGTCACCGCGGTCTCGCTCGCGGACCGAGTGCACCTGCTGCACGGGGGACGGAGCCGGTTCGACGGGCCGCTCGCCGAACTTGAGGACCGGCCGGTGGACCGGTTCGCGGCCCGATTCCTGGGGTACGAGAATGTTCTCTCGGCCGAGGAGCTCGCGGCCGCTCCGTCGGGACCGCTCGCGCTCCGACTCCGGGCCGCCTCAGGTCCGGGCGGACTCGCCGCGCCGGCCCACGCCCTCATCGTCCGCCCGTCCGGCCCGGGGGTCGAAGGGAAGCTTCTCGCGCGCCGGGCCCGGGGACGCACCGTTCTCGTCGAGATCGACGGACTGAGGCTCCTCGGCCAGGCGGAGCGCGGTTCCTCCCTTCCCCCCGTCGGCTCGGGCGTCGTTGTCGAGGTGCGGGAGGAGGAGCTTCGGGGGATCCCGGGGGAGGTGGGGACTGTCGCGGACGCGAGCTGAGCCGTGGATCACCCCCGTCGATCGCTCGCTCCTAGCGGCCCTCGATGGCTCCAGTTCGCTCGTGGAGGCGTGCCGCCGCGCCGGGCTCACGCGGGACCGGGGAGTCTACCGGCTGCGGAGGCTCACGGAAGGGTTCGGCCGACCGGTGGTTCGCGCGCGACGTGGCGGACTCGGTCACGGACATTCGACGCTCACGCCGTTCGGCCGATCCCTCCTCTCCCGGTCGTTGCGAGCCGCACCACCCTCGAGGAAGGCGAACCGGCTCGCCGGGAGCTTCCAGGCAGGGCTCCCTGCTCGGATCCGCGTGGCCGGCGGAGCGGAGCTCATCGTAGCGTTCCGAGCGAGAGAGGGTGAGAGGGTTCACGTCAGCTTCGAGCCGGAGGCGATTCTCCTCGCCCGACACCGGTTTCCTTCGAGCGCGCGGAATGTTCTCGCGGCGAGCGTTCGAGGCTTTCGCACGAGCTCCCCCGAGGAGCTCGAGGTCGTTCTCGCGGTGGGAGCGCTCCGGGTGAGGGCGGCGATCACTCCGGCCGCACG
>JAKIWH010000045.1:8783-15260 GCA_022750125.1 Thermoplasmata archaeon | reverse complement strand
ACCTCCTCGGCGCCTGTCGGGTTCCCCGCGGCGTAGCCGTCGAGGAACTGGCGGTAGAGCAGGTTTCCCTTGGCGTGAAGGCCCGCGAGGTCCTCTTCAACGAGGTGCAGATCGATGCCCCGCTCCTCGAGCGAGGCGGGGCGGGCCCCCATCGAGAGGTCCACGAACGCCGGCGGCCCGTCGGCGCCCGCCGGGAAGATCACGTTCGAGCTCGTAAGGTCACCGTGGGACATCCCACCGGCGTGGAGCTTGCCGAGCGCCGTGCCGAACGACCGGACCGGAGACGTGAGCTCGGCGAGGTCCGCTCCCTCCGCCTGCACGAGCTCCTTGAGGGTCGGGCCCGGGAGCTCCTCTAGGACGAGCCGGTGACGGGGAAGATCGATGTCGTAGACGATCGGCGTGCGGACCCCGAGCCCGCGCGCCTCCCGGAGGAGCCGCGCCTCGTTCCGGGTCCGTTCCTTGCGGAGCCGGTCGTCGAGGGGCTTCGGACGGTACGCCTTCGAGTCCCGGTCCTTCCGGAGCGCGGGGAGGCCGAGCCACTCGACCCTCGTGAGCGCCGCCTCGGCTCCGCGGGCGACCGGCTTGCCCGCGGGCTCGTTCGTGGAATCGACGTCGGTCACGATTTGTTCCGGGCAGCGTGCGACCGGAGGATCGCTTCCCGGGCGAGCCGCGCGGCGAGCGCGCTCGTGTTCCCCTGGTCGTACGGCGGGGAGACCTCCATGATGTCCATACCGACGAGCCGCGGCGCAACGGTGTCGAGGACCTCCTTGATGTCCCGAGGGGTGAGCCCAAACGGCTCTGGTGTCCCGGTCCCGCCCGCGTAGGCGGGGTCGACGACGTCGATGTCGAGCGAGACGTAGACCGACTCGGGGCTCAACCGTTCGAGCGCACGCTTCGCGGTAGCGGCGATGCCTTCCCGCGCCACCTCGTGCGCGGAGATGTAACTCAACCCGAGCGAACGGTTCTCCTCGATCTCCTCACGGGAGGCCGAACGGACGCCGACCACGACGATGTTCTCCACCCCGACCCGCTCGGCGATCCGCCGTGCAGAGCAGGCGTGGCTCCGCGCATCCCCCAGGTAGCTCGCACGAAAGTCGAGGTGCGCATCGAGATAGAGGACGGAGAGCGGCCGGCCCTTCGGGAACGCCTCGACGCAGGGGGGGGCGCAGGCGTGATCGCCCCCGAGCGTGATGGGAACCTTTCCGTCCCGGTAGAGCGGTTCGACCTCCTTGCGGACGGAGACGACCATCTCCTCGGCGCTCCCGAACTCCCCCGCGTTCCCGAGGTCGTGGATGGGGATCTCGGAGAGATCGGCCCCGGTCTCGAGGTCGTACGATTCGAAGTTCCAGGAGTGTTGACGGATCGAGTCCGGCCCGAAGCGGGCCCCGGGCCGGAAGGAGGTGGTCCGGTCGAACGGGATCCCGAGTATGACGTACCGGCTCTCCGCGTACGTGGCGTTAGCGTCGGCGAAAAGCCCGGGGCGCTCCACGCCGGTTCGAGCGGAGGCCGATATATCACGGCTCCGGCGAGCGCAATCGTCGAGATGCGCTGCGGGCGAAGGAAGAGGTAAAGCTCCGGCTCAGGTCCACGTCGCGAGGATCCGAGATGGCCGCTAGCTCGCTCGTTCTTCGGAAGAGCGAGGAGGACGGGGTGGAGCTCCTCCTCCTGAGAAACCCTCCCGTGAACGCTCTCTCCACGGCGTTGCTGGAGGAGCTCGACCACGCGCTCCAAGGCCTTCCCGCCACGACCCGGTGCCTCCTCCTCACGGGGGACGGGACGTACTTCAGCGCCGGTGCCGACCTCAAGGAGATGGGCCGACTCGACCTCGCGGAGGCGCCCCGCCTCCTCCGCAAGGTGCAGGGAATCTTTCGCCGGCTCGCCGAGGCACCGTTCCCCTCGATCGCGGCGCTCAACGGGCTCACCGTCGGTGGGGGCCTAGAGCTCGCACTCGCCTGCGACCTAAGGGTTGCCGGAGAGTCCGCGAAGCTCGGCGCCCCGGAGACGAGCTTCGGGCTCATGCCGGCGTACGGCGGTACGCAGCGCCTCGCCCGAATCGTGGGTAGGTCCAAGGCGATGGAGCTCGTGTTCACCGCAAATCTCCTCACAGCAGCGGAGGCGCTCCGGATCGGGCTCGTGAACCGCGTCGTGCCTTCCGGTCAGGAGCTCCGCGCTGCGCGCGACCTCGCCCACGGGATTGCCCAGCGGGCTCCCCGCGCGGTCGCGGCCGCAAAGCGGGCGATGCGGCTCGGGCTCGAGCGGCCGCTCGAGGAGGGTCTTGCCATCGAGCTGGGAGAGTTCGAGCGCGAGGTGCTGCCGAGCGAGGACCTCCTCGAGGGGATCTCGGCGTTCTCGGAGCGCCGCCCGCCAAAGTTCCAAGGAAAGTGAGCATGGCGATCGAGTTCGAGTTCACCCCGGAGCATCAAGCCCTGCGAGAATCGATCCGGGGATTCCTTCAGAAGGAGGTCGCGCCGGGTGTCGGGGCCATGGACGCCTCGGAACAGTTTCCCGCCGCCAGCGTCCGCCGGATGCAGGAGGAGGGGTACTTCGGCGTTCCCGTTCCCGAAGCGTACGGCGGGCTCGGGCTCGGTAAGGTGGGCTACTGCATCCTGCTCGAAGAGCTCGGCCGCGTCGACGCTTCCCACGGGTCGATCGTCGGCGCGCACACTTCCCTCGGTACGACGCCGCTCCTCTACTTCGGGACCGAGGCGCAGAAGGAGCGGTGGCTCCGACCGGCCGCGAAAGGGGAGAAGCTCCTCGCGTTCTCGTTGACCGAACCGGGTAGCGGGAGCGATTCGGGTTCGCTGAACACTCGCGCCGAGCGGTCGGGAGATCGGTTCCTACTGAACGGGACCAAGCTCTACGTTACGAACGGGAAGGAGGCGGACACGGTCGTGGTGCTCGCCCTCACCGACCCGACGCTCGGGCCGAACGGGGGAGTGAGCGCGTTCCTCCTCGACAAGGGCACGCCGGGCTTCTCGGTCGGACGGTGCGAGAAGAAGATGGGATTGCACGGAACTTCGACGGCAGAGCTCATCCTCGAGGGAGTAGAGCTCGGTCCCGAGCATCTGCTCGGCGAATTGGGGAAGGGCTTCTCCATCGCGATGACGGCCCTCGACGTCGGTCGGGTCTCCTTGGGGGCAGCCTCGCTCGGCGCGCTCGAGGCGGCCGCCGAGGGTGCGCTCAGGTTCGCTCAGGAACGCACCCAGTTTGGCCGGCCGATCGTTGAGTACGAGGCGATCCAGTTCAAGCTCGCCGACATGGCGATGCACGCCCAGGCGCTCCGCTACCTGGTCTACAACGCGGCCGCGCGCCAGGACCGGATGGGTATCGAGCCGGCGAAATGGAGCCGCGTAGAGCGTGCGGCGAAGACGCGGGAGGCAGCGGTGGTGAAGTGCCTCGCCTCCGAATGGGCGAGCGCGGGCATCGACGAGGCGCTGCAGATCCACGGAGGCATTGGCTACATCCGCGGGACGCCCATCGAACGTGCCTACCGGGATGCTCGCATCGCACAGATCTTCGAGGGAACGAACGAGATCCAGCGGCTCGTGATCGCGCGCGATCTCATCGCGAGGGGCTTCTAGGGACCGTCGCACCGTGGGCTGAAGCGCTCTGGCTGAGCTCCTCCCGCAGCACGCGCCGCAGCACCTTCTGCACGGCGGAACGAGGTAGGCTCTCCCGGAACTCAACCCTGCGCGGCGCCTTGTAGTGAGCGATCCGCGCCCGGACGAACTCGACGAGCTCCCGCTCCGTAAGTTCGGTCCGGGGTCTCTTCACGACGACCGCCACGAGCACCTCTCCGAGCTCCCGGTCCGGGACGCCCACCGCCGCGGCGTCGGCCACCGAGGGATGCTGGAGCAGCACCTCTTCGACCTCCCTAGGATACACCTTGAGCCCCCCGACGTCCACCATGTCCTTCTTCCGGTCGACGATGTAGGCGTAGCCGTCCGGGTCGAGTCTCGCCACGTCGCCGGTGAGCAGCCATCCGTCGCGCAGGACGAGTGCCGTCTCCTCGGGCTGGTGGTAGTACCCGGCCATCACCTGGGGGCCTCGTACCGCGAGCTCCCCGGGCTCTCCGACGGGGAGCTCGCGGGAACCGGTCTCGAGGTCGACCACCCGCTGCTCGGTGAGAGGGAGCGGCACGCCGATCGAACCGACGCGCCGCTCCCCCTCGATCGGGTTCGCGTGCGTAACGGGGGAAGCCTCCGTAAGGCCGTATCCTTCGACCAGGTAGCCACCCGTCAACGCCTCGAACCGCTTCGCCACCTCGAGCGGCAGCGGAGCGGAGCCGCTCACGCAGACCCGGATCGACCGGATCGCCTTCCCCGGCACGTTGGGGTGCGAGTTGATGGCGTTGTAGAGCGCCGGGACCCCCGGGAACTCGGTAGGTCTGTACTTGCGGATGAGCTTCAGGATCCCGTCCACATCGGGCCGGAGCTGCATGACGATCGTCGACCCTTCGGAGATCGGAAAGTTGAGCGCCACCGTCATCCCGTAGACGTGAAAGAACGGGACCGAGGCGAGCGTGATGGCGGTACCGGGAGCCTGGAGGCTGAACCACGCTCGACACTGCAGCGCGTTCGCGAGGAGGTTCCGGTGCGTGAGCATCGCTGCCTTCGGCTTGCCGGTCGTACCGCCCGTGTACTGGAACACGGCGACCGCGGTGGACGGCTCGATCACCACCTTGGGGGGAGCACCTGGCGCGAGGAGTTCTCGCCACGGCTTCGCGTGAGGCGGGCCCGGGATCGAGGTGGAGACCCGCCGGAGGAGCAACGCAAGCCGGACTAGCGGCCGCATCGTGAGCGGGTAGAACTCGGTCAGGTGGGCGACGTAGGCGAGCATGCTCTGGGGCAGGCCCTCCCGGATGGCGGCAAAATGTGGGAACAGCACATCCAGCGTGACGAGCCCTTTCGCCCCGCTGTCCGCCAGGACCCGGCTCAGGTCCTGCCCGAGATAGAGCGGGCTCACCTGGACGATCGTGAGTCCGAGCCGGAGCGCGCCGAAGTACGCCGCCGGATAGGCGGGGCAGTTCGGAAGATAGAGGGCAAGACGATCCCCCGCGACGAATCCGTCCCGGGCGAGGTTCGCGGCGACGTTCCCCGAGAGCTCCCAAAGCGCCGCGTAGCTCCACTTCCGGCCGTAGAAGATGAGCGCCGTGCGCTCGGGCCACCGCTGCGCCGCCTCCTCGAGGAGCGAGGTGACCGGAAGGTTGGGGATCTCGAGGCTTCGGGGAACGTGCGCGGGATACTTCGCGATCCACGCAAGCGGGGTCCCGCGAGCGGGAAAGGAAGCGCTCACGGCGGCGCCCCACGGTTCATCCTGTGCCCTCCGGCGCGGATCGTTCTCGTTCGAACTGGACCCCGGGGCGATACGAACTCACCCACCGCACCCGCTCGCCAATGCGGAGCTCCTCCTCCGTGCGAACGCCCGGAATCCAGCCCGTGACCCGGCCTCCTTCCTCAAGCTCGACGACGATGTACGCGTAGGGCGCATCGTTCACGAACTCCTCGGCCGGCACCGTCTGCACCGAGAAGGCGGCGATGCGACCGTGGCCGGAGAGGGTCACTTCGCGCAGGTCCCGCTTTCCGCATTGCGGACAGAGCAAGCCCCACGTCGCGCTCACGAACCCGCACTCGGAGCGAAGACCGAGGAGCCGCCTCTCCTCGCTGTACCCGCGAAGGAACGCGGCGATGGAGTGGGTCGGCGGAGCCGCTTCGGTATTCACGGCTACCGCCTCGAAAAGAGATGGACCGAGCAGGAGCTCCCGGTCGCCCCCACGTTGTGCGTGAGCGCCACCTCGGCGTGCGGCACTTGGCGCGTCCCGGCGAGGCCGTTCATCTGCTCGAACACTTCGACCACCTGGGCCGCGCCGCTCGCGCTCACGGGATGCCCCTTCGCCTTGAGACCGCCGGAGGGGTTGACGGGCAACTTTCCGTCCCGCGCCGTCGCTCCTTCCAAGCCCGCCGTTCCAGCCTCCCCCGCCGGGAAGAATCCTAGGTCCTCGAGCGCGACGATCTCTGCGATCGTGAAGCAGTCATGCACTTCGAGGAACTGCACGTCACGCCGCTCCATGTGGGCCCGGCGGAACGCCTGATCCGCCGCGCGCCGTGAAGCGGCGAGAGTCGTGAGGGACGCTCGGTCGTGGATATCCCCGAAGTCGCCCGCCCGGGCGCTCGCACGGATAACGAGCGGTTCGGCCGCAGGGCGGGGCAGGGCATCTCGCGCCACGACGACGAGGGCGGCCGCGCCGTCCGAGAACGGACAGCAATCGTAGAGCCGGAGGGGGGAGGCGATGACCGGCGAGGCAAGGTACGTCGCGAGGGAGATCTCCTTCTGGAAGTGGGCGTGCGGATTCCGGGCCCCGTTCGCGTGGTTCTTCACCGCAACGGCGCCGAGCTGTTCCGGGGAGGTGCCGTACTTCTCTCGGTGGGCGTTCGCGATGGTGGCGTACAGGCCGGGGAACGTCGCACCGTTTTGGGA
>JAKIWH010000045.1:0-8765 GCA_022750125.1 Thermoplasmata archaeon | reverse complement strand
CTCGAATCCCACCACGAGGACCGCGTCCGAAAATCCTCCCGCCACGTGGACGAACGCCTCGTGGAGGGCGGCGCTCGAGGAGGAGCAGGCGCTTTCGACCGTGAACGACGGGATTTCGGGGATGCCGAGCGCCGTGTTCAGCAACGGACCGACATGCGCCTGGTGTTCCGCGATGCCGAAGGCGTTGGAGACGATCGTGAGACCGAGTTGCTTCGGCTCCACCCCCGAGCGATCGAGCGCTTCGAGCGCAACGCGCGTGCCTGCCTCGCGCCCGGTCTCCGCCATCTTCCCGAAGCGGTTCATCGCCGCTCCCGCAACCCAGGTTTCGCGCATCCGTCGGGAGCCCGACCGAGGGGGCTCGGGCGCTTATCGCTTCCCCGAGGACACCGCCCCAGGTGGCACAGTTGCGGCGACGCCGTAGTCGAGGGAGAGCCGGGAGCATAGGTCCCTGAGAATCCGTTCCGCGACGACTGGGTCGGTAGTCTTGATCAGGATGCGTCCGTCCCGCGCGAGCGTAACCTCCTTTTCAAGCCGAGCGATGAGCATCACCCGGGCGTCGATCACGCCCACCCCCGCCGTTTCGAGCGCCTCACGCGCCCTTCGTAGGTCCAGGGCTAGCTTGGGGGAGGGGATCGCCTCGAACGAGCCCCCGCCCGAGCAGAGGCGCACCGTCGAGTACGTCACATGACGACGGCGCGTCGGACGACGTCGTCCACGATCGCCTCGACGTCGAGCGGGCTCTCCTCCGCTTGGATCTGGAGGATCGTGCTGCGCGTGGCGGGCTTATCGGGGACCGCCTGACAACAGACGCCGGGCCGTGTCGAGATCCCATACGTGCCGATCTCCTTTGCGACGCGCTCGATCTCCTGCTTGTCGAGGCCCACGAGCGGCCGCACGATCGGGAGGTCGACCGCCACGGTGGCGCTCCGCATGTTGGCGAGCGTTTGCGAGGCAACTTGGCCGAGCGCTTCGCCGGTCGCAAGGAAGCGTGCACCTTCGCGCTCCCCGATGCGAGCGGCGGAGCGCCACATGAACCGGCGGCACATGACGCAACCCACGTGACGGTCCGTTGAGCGCATGAGCGTGAGCTGGGTCGGACCGTGGGGGAGGACGTAGAGCGGGATCGGCTGGTGGAACCGCTCCCTCAGTAGCACCAAGTGGTCCACCACCTTCTCGAGCGGGGAATCGTCCGTGAACGGTCGATTGTCCATGTGGACCCCGATCATCTCGTGACCCTGCCGCAGGAGGTAGTAGAGGCTCACCGGGGAGTCGATTCCCCCGCTCATGAGCATCACTCCCTTCATGGCCGCGGAGCGAGAACCCCGACCGGGCTATTTGAACTCGCGCACCGACGACGCGGTTCCTTCCACCCGTTCGCTGCGCGTTAAATATCGTGCCCGGGTCGCATCCGAGATGCCGGGGAGCGCCGACGGACACGCTCGCCTCTATGTCCGGGAGGCGGGAGCCGGTCCTCCCGTCCTGTTGGTCCACGGGCTCGGTGCGGACCACACGGTCTGGAACGGCGTTCTTCCCGCGCTCGCCGAACATCACACCGTCCTTGCCCCGGACCTGCGAGGGCACGGCCGGAGCGACACCCCCGACGACTCGACGTTCTCGTTCGACGAGCTCGAAGGGGATCTTCTCGAGCTTCTGCGAGAGCGGGGGATCGAGCGGACCCATCTCGTCGGGTTGAGCGCCGGTGCGTTCCTTGCTGTCCGGTTCGCCATCGACCGCACCTCCTCGCTGCGAAGTCTGACGTCGATCGCGGGCTCCTCCCACTGCGACGCCCACACTCGGGCCGTGGCGGAGAATTGGGCGCGGACCTTCCGGGACGCGGGCCTTGAGATGTACGTTCAGCGACTCTTGCGGGACGTCTACTCCCCGAACTGGCTCGACTCGCACATGGACATCGTCGACAAGGTGACCGCGCAGCTCCGGAACGCGGACCTGCGGGGCCCGATCCAGTGGTACTCTGCGATCCGATCGTACGATGTCCGGACCTCTCTCGGCCGGCTCCGCCTTCCGACACTTGTCGTCCACGGGATGGACGACCGAGTCATCGATCCCACCCACGCACGACTCCTGCGCCAAGCAATCCCGGGAGCCGAGCTCAAGCTGTTTCCGTACGCCGGTCATATGGTTCCGGTCGAGCAGGGGGAAGAAACCGCCCGAGCGCTGCTCGATTGGTTCGCGAAGGTCGAGGCCCGCTCCGCCCCATCCACGAACTCATAGCCGCGGGCCCCTGATGTCGCCCATCGACGACGGTACACTTCCGGACACTTCCTCGACGAGGGAGTGGAGTCGGCTCCTCGATGCCCTCGCCCGCACGTCGGCGCCGTCTCCGTCGGTCGAGACCGCCCAAGCGGCGGTCACCATCGTCTTTCGACCTGGCGAGTCGGCTACCGAAGTGCTGTTGCTGGAGCGGGCACACCGTCCGGAGGACCCAGGCTCCGGCCAGATCGCTTTCCCGGGGGGGCGCACGGCACCGATCGATCGCCTGCTCTCCGATACCGCGTTACGGGAACTCGAGGAGGAGGTGGGCCTGCGCCCGGACGACGTCGAGCTCCCGCTTCGTTATCTTGCGACCACACCCGCGCGAGCCTTCGGCGTGAACGTTGGGGTGTTCGCGACCCGCCTTGGATGGGGGGCCCGTTCGGCGGCGCCCGCCGATCCGACCGAGGTGAGTTCCGTCTTCTGGCTCCCGCTGACTGCCCTGGGAATCCCTACTCAGGTCAGCATGAGTCTCGAGGGCCTGACCCGAGCCGTGGAGGCAACGGTGTTCGAGGGGAAGGTGCTCTGGGGTTTCACACGCCGAGTGCTCTTCGAGAGTCTGGTGAGCTTAGGACTCTCGCCCGGGAGGGACGCGGTGTCCGTCCGATCTCGGGGAGGCTGATCCCTCCGGCTCGACCAGCGCGAGCAGCGCCTGAAACGTTTCCCACCAGCGGGTCGTGCTTCGTACAGAGAATTGCTTCTCGACCACCGCGTTCGGATACAGAAGGCGCTCCCCGAGCCTGCGATTGAGGCCCGCAACGATGGGCCCGCGGATGGCGGTGATGACTACCTCCCACTTGGTTTTCTCCGGGAACCAGAGCGGCAGGCGGGGCGGTTTCGGTAGCCGAGACGCGGCGACCGTCAGAAATCTTCTCGCTCCCGCATCCGGCGCCCGGCCCCCGAGGGGGTCAACTCGGAGGGCCTGCTCGACCGCCTTCACGGGGACGACGATGATCTCAGTCTCGAACGGGAGTTCGGCGCTTATCGCACGGCGGATCTCCTCATCCGAGGCGGTCCCGCGGGCGAGGAAGGTCCCGGCCGCGCCCACGCTCGAGAGCTTGAGCCGGGTCAGCTTTCTGGCGAGCTCGGCCGGGCGAAACGTCTTGCCCCCGACGTTCACCCCTCGCAGCAGCACGACGAATGCCACGGGGTGGAAGGGAGCGGGCACACCAGATATCGCCGCTCCTTCCGACACGCTAGCCAGCGTAGCCTCCGGCGTTGCCGAGGCTCTCGACGGTGTGCGGCGTGCCAATGCGGCACTTAGTCTTACTTATACCCTTCGGCGGCCCTTAAATATATGGAGCAAAAAGGTTGACGCAGCTAACAGAACAAGACGCCCGCCAAATGATCGCCGTAGTGAACACCCGAAACGTCGAGAAAGTCGTCGAACAGTACGCCGAGGACGCGACGTTCCAGGTGCCCACCCTCGACAAGCCTCTCCACGGCAAGGACGCGATCCGCGGCTTCCTCACCGGAAGCTTCGCGGCGTTCCCGGACTGGACCATGGACATCACCAAGGTCATCGTCTCGGGGAACGAGACCATCGTCGTGAACTCGGTTCGCGGGACCCACACGGGGCCGCTCACCGGGAAGAACGGCGAGTCGATCGCCCCGACGAACAAGAAGTTCGTCCAGGAGCAGCTGACCCGCGTCGTCCTCAACGGGGACGGCAAGGTCCAGTCGCTTCGCGCCTACGGTAACCCGTCGGAACTCTACCACCAGCTCGGCCTGTCCAAGTAGATCGCCTATCCGACTGGCTCGGCAGCTCGCCGAGCCACCGATCTCAACCCATTCCCCGGCCCTAAGGGCCGGGCATCGCCACTGGGGTGACGTCTGCACCGAGGATGGGAAAGCAACGATCCCTGCAATGTTCATCGAGAGACCTGCCGCCGACCTTGCGAGCTCTTGGCGTCGGCAGTGAAGCAGTTCTACGAGAGTTGACGCACGACCCCTAACTTTTCAGTGCGGCCCAATCGCCTCCGCCAACTTTCCCCTCCCACTAGCAGCAGTAGAGTCCGAACTCGGCCCACCGCTCCTATGTGGTCCGTACGCCCCCCTAAGCGGCTCGGTGCCTCCGCGGCCCACAATCGATTCCCACGAGACCCGTCGCCGAAAGGTTAAAAAGGGCACTTAAATACCCCGCGGCACAGGGAGCCGCATGCCGAAGATTCGCATCGAGAATGTTGTAGCATCGACCTCGCTCGGAGATGAACTCGACCTGCAGTCGATCGCGCTTGGGCTCGATGGTGCCGAGTACGAGCCGGAGCAGTTCCCCGGCCTCATCTATCGGCTCAAAGAACCGAAGACCGCGATCCTACTCTTCCGCTCCGGTAAGGTCGTGTGCACCGGCGCGAAGAGCATGACGGAGGTCGAGAACTCGATCAAGACCGTCGCTCAACAGATCCGGAAAGGGGGGCAGAAGATCACCATGAAGCCCCGCATCGAGGTCCAGAACATCGTCGCGAGTTCCGACCTGGGGTCCGAGATTAACCTGAACGCGATCGCCGTCACCCTTGGGCTGGACCGCGTCGAGTACGAGCCGGAGCAGTTCCCAGGACTCGTTTGCCGCATCGAGGAACCCCGCGTCGTCGTTCTTCTCTTCGGGAGCGGCAAGCTCGTCTGCACGGGCGCTCGCAAGCCTTCCGACGTCGAGCTTGCGGTGAAGAAGATCACGCAAGAGCTCCGCGGAGCGGGACTGCTGCGCTAGCGCGGCATCGACGGGGGCCATGACGCTCCCCGATGACCTGCCGGTCGTCGACCACCACTGTCACCTGGCCCCGCGGGGCGAATCGGTGGAAGCCGCCCGGCGGTTCGCGGCCGCCGGAGGGACGCACCTGTTCCTTGCGACGCAGAACTACACCCCCGAGACCCCGACTACTCTCGCCGGGTACGAGAGCCAGTTCGCGACGACGATTGCGCTAGCGGAGCGGGTAGCCAAGGAAGCATCGGTCACTTGCTACCCGGTCCTCGCACCGTACCCCGTCGACTTGATCGCCCAGGCGAAGGAGTTGGGACCTCGGGCCGCGATGGAGCTCCAGTGTGCCGCGCTCGAAAGCGCGGGACGCGAGGTGGAGGAGGGGCGAGCGGTCGCGATCGGGGAGGTCGGCCGTCCCCACTTCGTCTACGGCGAGGAACTCAAGGAGTACGTCGACGGAGTGTTTCGTCACGCGCTCGAGGTCGCGCGGGACGCCGGATGCCCCGCGGTCGTGCACTGCGAGGAGCTCGATGGCGGCGGATTCCTCTCGCTCGCCGCCTTGGCGTCGACGACGCTCTTTCCTGTGCAGAAGCTCGTGAAGCACTACCACCGTCACCCGCTTCCCCAGAACGAGTACGCGGGAGTAGCCCCGTCCTACCTCGCCCAACGCGGCATCCTCGAGGAGGTCCTCGACCGTCCGGCACCATGGTTCCTCGAGACCGACTTCCTGGACGACCCGCGGCGACCCGGCGCGGTGCTCGACCTCGCCACGATCCCACGCCGCGTGAAGGCGCTGCTCGAACGAGACCCGACCGCGGCCGATCGGCTACGTCGGCCCTTCTGCGAATCTATCGAGGCGGTGTACGGGTTCCGACCCGACGTGGCGCGGGGGCGGCAAGCGTGACTCGATCGAGCTCGCGTCGGGGACTGCTCGTCTTCATCGAAGGGATCGACGGTGCGGGCAAGAGCACGCTCGCGAGGCGTCTCGGTCGTCACCTCCGCTCGGGGGGAGTCCGGACTTCGGCTCATCAAGAACCCTCGGACCCCGCGATCGGCGCCGAGGCGGTTCGCCGAGCCCCGAGGGATCCTCTCGGCGCCGCCCTCCTCTTCACGCTCGACCGGTCGCTCGCCCGTCCCCGAGTGGAGCGGCTCCTCCAACGAAATGCTGTCGTGCTCCAGGACCGCTCTTACTTCTCGACGCTCGCGTACCAGGGAGCGAAGCTTGGCGCACCACTTCGTGAGCTTCTCCTCGAGGCGCAGCAAGCGGCCTCCCCCGCCCCCGACGTTGTTCTCTGGCTCGACCTACCCGTCGCCGAGGCGCTCCGGCGGGTCCGGGCGCGTGGCCAACGGACCGTCCTCGAGAAGGCGCGGACGCTCGCTAGCGCCCGGCGGAGCTACCAGAGGCTCTCGCGTGCGAGCAACTGGGTGCGCCTGGATGCCACCGCCTCTCCTACCTCCCTCGCCGACGGTTCCGCTCGCGTCCTCCTGCACCTTCTCCGCTCCAAGGCCCGCCGCTCCCGGGGCGGGAGATAATCTACCCCGAGCGCTGGGGGTCGAGGCTCGATGGATTCCGTTCTAGTCCGCGAAGAAACGCTCGATCCTGCGTTCGTCCCCCCGACACTCCCGGGCCGGGAGCGGGAGTTCGGCGCGCTCTTTCAGCGCTATCGAGGAGCCATCGCGAAGAGCCTCTCCCACCACCAGCTCCTTACCGGCGGGATTGGGAGCGGGAAGACGGCCCTCGCCCGTCGACTGGGGGAGGAGCTACGCCATCCCGTACGGGCGGGTGCGGCCCCGCTCCAGGTGATCTACGTCAATTGCTGGCGAAGGGCGAACGATCGATCGATCCTGCTCGAGCTTCTGAGAAGCGTAGGGGTCTCCCTCCCGGATCGGGGCTACTCGCTCACCGAGATGCTCGACGTCTTCGAGCAAGGGCTCCGCCGCAACCCCGGACCCCGTCTCATCGTGCTCGATGAGGTGGGCGCACTCGTCCGCCAGGGCACGAAGCTCGTCTACTTCTTTTCCCGCGCGAGGGAGATCGCCCTAGGTTCCCTATCCCTCCTGCTGGTCGCCCCCGAGGACGTCCTGCCGTACCTCGACGGGGCGAGCCGCTCGAGCTTCGGCCTGACCCACAGCCTCCACCTCGAACCGTACGACGAGGCCGCGCTTCAGAAGATTCTCCTCGCGCGCGCCGCGCTCGCGCTGCGTCCGGGGAGCTACTCCCCCGAGATGCTCCTGCCGCTCGCGCGTGCCGCCGCCCCGCGAGGGGACGCGCGTTTCGCCCTCGAGCTACTTGCGAACGCGGCGCGCGCCGCAGAACTCGACGGGCGGAGCGAGCTCACCCCCGAGGACGCACGGAAGGCCCGGAGCTCGCTCGTCCCGGGCGAGAGCGAACTCCGGCTCGACGAGCTCCCCCCACCGGTCCTCCTCGCACTCCTCGCGGTGGCACGTACGCTCCGTGGGCCGCGCTCCGGGGCGACGACCGAGCGGATTCGCCAGACGTACGGCACGCTCGCCGAGGAGTATGGGGTCAAGGCCGTGAGCCGCGTAACCTTCTGGAGGACTATCCGGCAGCTCGAGCGGGAGGGGCTCATCGAGCTCGAGCCCGCGTCGGTCGGCCGTCCCGCGCGCGTAACGCTCTCCGATGTCCCCGTGAGCCATCTCGAGATGCTGCTCGAGAGCCGGCTGAAGCGCGCAAAGCCTAAGTCGCGTCCCTCGGTCCGCGCCGCGTGAGCGCGGCCGAACGGCTCGAAGAGCTGCCCGTCGTCGGCCCGGGCCGTCTCCCGGAGTGGATCCGCGTGGCGCCCCCTCGAGGCGCCGCCTACCCCGAGGTGAAGGCGATCCTCGAGGAGCTCCGGCTCGGGACGGTGTGCCGCGAGGCGCGCTGCCCGAACCTTCCCGAGTGCTGGTCCGCCGGCACGGCGACGCTCATGCTCCTGGGGACCGACTGTTCGCGGCGGTGCACTTTTTGCGCCGTGACCACCCGCTCCTCCCACGGGGTGGTCGATGCCACGGAGCCCTCCCGCGTCGCCGAAGGGGTGCGTCGCTGGGGCCTCAAGTACGTCGTCCTCACCCAGGTCTGCCGCGACGACCTCGAGGACGGAGGCGCGGCGGTGCTCGCCGCCACGGTTCGAGCGATCCGACGCGAATCCCCCTCAACCCGAGTCGAGCTCCTCGTGGGCGATCTCGCCGGGAAACCGCGTTCCCTCCGGACCGTCCTCGACGCGCGGCCGGATGTGCTCGCGCACAACATCGAGACGGTGAAGCGACTCTCACCGGCCGTCCGCGACCGGCGAGCTTCGTACCAGCAATCCCTAACGCTCCTCGCGACCGCCGCCTCAGATTCCCCCTCGTTCGTGACGAAGAGCTCCCTCATGCTCGGACTCGGCGAAGCGGGGCCCGAGGTGGAAGAGACGCTGCACGACCTGCGGTCGGCGGGGGTCCGGCTGCTCACGCTGGGACAGTACCTCCGCCCTTCCGCCGTGCACCGACCCGTGGAGCGGTACCTCCCGCCCGCAGAGTTCGCCGCGTGGAAGCATCGCGCTCTCGAGCTCGGATTCGACGGAGTCGAATCGGGGCCCCTCGTGCGGAGCTCCTACCGGGCGGACGAGCTCTTCTCGAGGGCTATCGGGGGCGCCTGAGGTGGCGAAGAAGGGCCGGCAGAAGATCGAAGAGCGGGAGAGCACCGCGTTCGAATTCCCGGTCTTCGATGAGACCGCCTTTATCCGGCACGAGCTCGAGCTCTCGTGGGCGACGGTGATCGGACTGCTCATCGCGGTCCTCATCGGGGTCGGCTCGGCGG
>JAKIWH010000044.1:5490-15533 GCA_022750125.1 Thermoplasmata archaeon | reverse complement strand
GTCCTGACCGACGCCCTCCGCGGTGTCGAAGGAAGCCCTGGGCTGCGCCGGGCACTCAAGCAGGTCGAGGCCCGACGACTTGACCCGCGGGCCGCTGCCGATGAGCTCTACGCCCGCACCGCGCGGAAGCGCCGCTCCTCGTCATGATCCTCCCTTTCTGGGTCCTCTACGCTTTCCTCGGGGGGATCGCCGTCCTCTCGTACTTCCTCTACGCCTCCTTCGCCTTTGGCGCCGGGTACCAGCCGGCCCCGCGCGCCGTCGTTGACCGGATGCTCGACGACGCCGCGGTGGGACCGGAGGACACGCTCTTCGATCTTGGCGCGGGAACGGGGGCGATCATCTTTCGGGCAGCTCGCGAGCGAGGCGCCCGCGTAGTCGGGATAGAGGTCGAGCCGCTCCGTATCCTCATTCTTCGACTTCGGCGATGGGTGGGCGGTCCCCGCGACCGCATCCGCATCCAGTGGGGGAACCTTTACCGCACCGACTTTCGTCGCGCGAGCGTCGTCGCCGTCTTCCTGTGGCCCGAAGCGATGGAGCGGCTCCGGCCGCTGCTCGAGACACAGCTCGCCCCCGGAAGCCGGGTCGTGAGTCACTGGCATCCGGTCGTCGGTTGGACCCCTACCTCGGTGGATCCGCGGACACGAGTGTACCTCTATCGGTGGCCGGACGCGAGGCTACCAACGTCCCAGGCCCCTGCCGGCTAGCCGTGGTAAATGAACCAGAGCGCTAGGCCGATCGCGATCACCGCGAAGATCACACCGGCTCCGATCGCCCAGCCACGGTAGCTTCCCTGCTCCGCGTCGGGGGTACGCGGCGTGGAGGTGGCTGTGAGCGTCATGTCAAACCCTGGGACCCCAACGGGCTCCGGTCATATATCGACCGCCGAAAGACGGGGAAGGGAGGAGAAAGGTCCTACCTGGGATCGAAGCGAGGGGCTGCAGGAGCGGGGACGTTCCGTGGGCTGCGACCCTGAGCACGTTCGTCACGTTGAGGGTGCCCATCATCCCTAGCGTGGAGTGGTCGTCCACCTCGCAAACGTAGCGATACAGCCCCACTACGGTCGCGTTGAAGCTGAAGTTCGTGACCGTGCCGGGCGGCAAGCCGCTGAACCGGGTCGGACCCGTGACGCCAGCGCCGGGGAACACCGGAGTGACGTTGGTAGGTCCCGTGCTCGGGATGAGATCCCAGCTGTGGTTCGCCCCTGCGCCCGGGTCGACGCGGAGGGTGACGACCACGGCGCTCCCGACTCCTACGACGAGGCACGGGCCCGGCGAGGTTCCGTTGAAGTTGGTGTTCCCTCCTTGGCCAGCAATGAGGAGAAAGTGGTACGAGCCCGTGACGTTGCGGCCTTCGCAGGTCGGGGAACTCCCCCCGTGACCGGCGAGCGTCCCGGGGATCGACCCACCGAGCTGATTGGTGATGCCAAGGTAGCCCACGGCGACGGCAAGCAGAGTGCCGACGACGAACAGGGTGAGGATGAGACGAGTTGGGTCCGGATCTATCGCCGGGCCGGTTCCGGCGGAGAGGCTGTGCTCATCCGGTAAACCGAGGTGGAGACCGACTTGAACTTGCCGTACAGACCGTGCTCCGGGGCGAGCCTCGAAGCGCACGACGCCCCCCGGCGGCGTCGAGGGAGGAAGCGCCGGTGAGGGGAGCACCGGGAGCAGCCCGCGGCGAACGCTTATGACCAAACGTACTCCGGGCCTCGAGATGGCCGACAACCGAAGGGCCCGGTACATCGCCGAGTACATCGGAACGTTCGGGCTTCTCCTCATCGGTGGAGGCACGGCTGTGTTCACCCTGCCGCCCACCGACGGGACCGCGCGCGACCTCGTCGTGTCGTTCGCCTTCGGAGCCGTCCTTCTCGGGCTCGCGTACGCGTTCGGCGATCTCTCGGGAGCCCACTTCAATCCGGCCGTTACGCTCTCCTTCGCCGCCTCCGGTCGTTTCCGGTGGAGCGAGGTTCCGGCCTACGTCGTCGCGCAGCTTCTCGGCGGACTCACCGGCATCGCCGTCGTCCTCGGCATCGCGAGCGGAGGCGGGTCGGCCGCGAACGCCGCGAGCGCTCAAGGGTTCGCCCTCGGGTCGCAGTGCTTCGCCGGGTTCGGGGCCCCGCCCGGCTGCGCCTACTCGCTCGGGTCGGTGTTCCTCATCGAGGTGGCGCTCGGGTTCATTTTCATTCTCGTGATCCAGCTCGTCACGCGTTCGGACAACTCCGCGAAGAACCTCGCGCCGGTCGCAATCGGTCTCGTCCTTCTGGTCACGAACCTCATCGCCATCCCGGTGGACGGTGCGTCGTTGAACCCCGTGCGCAGCTTCTCCCCGGCGCTCCTCTCCGCCGCGGTCTGGCCCTCCGCGCGCTGGGCGCTCTCGGAGAGCTGGCTCTTCTGGATCGCGCCAATCTTCGGTGGGCTGCTCGCCTCGTTGGCGGAGCGGGGCCTCAGGTCGTAGTCGACACCGGCTCACTCGCCGGCCCGCAACCCCGAGAGGGAGTCTAGCCCGAACCGGAGGCGGGCGGCTCCGAGGCCGCCTCGACGACGTCGGCCGGAGTGGGATGGGCGTGGGTCGCTCCCGCCTTCCCGCCGGCGTGCTTCTCCTTCGGCTTCGACTCGGCCGGGGCCGCCGTGGGGGTCTCGTACTCCTCGACGATCCGGATCATCTTCGGATGGAGGTGCTCGCGGAGCCGTTCGATGACCCGCGGCTTCGCCGCGAGCCAGGTGAAGTCGAACTTCGACCGGTCGGGGACGTGCAGCACGAGGCTTCCCTCGTGGCTCTCGACCTTGAACTCGCCACCCCGTCCGTAGACGATCTCGAGGATGGCGTGCGCCTGCTCGGCCGGACCCGCGATCGGCTCGACGATCCGGAACTTCCCCTCGATCTTCCGGCCGGCGAGGGGGGGATTGAAGTCGACCCGCACCCGCGCCGCCGTGAGGCTCACCACACGGCCGCGCCGGCCGCGGATCGTGAGCACCGTGCCGATGTCGAGATGGGCGTCGTCCCGTCGCATCTCGGGCAGTCGCTCGATCTCGTGCATCGAAAAGAGCTCGATGAGCTTCGGGTCCCGCTCACCGAACGCCTCGCCGGGTGGGAACTCCTTGGTGAACTCCTCCCCGACCTTGCCGCCCGCGATGACCGCTTCGATCCCGGTCGGGAAGTAGTCCCCGCCGATCGCGTGGGCCCTCGGTCCGAATTTGTACCCGTCCGGTGCCTTCCAGCTCGCGGTGGTCGCCACCTCCTCTCGGGTCGTCTCGACGAGCTCCTTCGCTCCGCCCAAATCGCTCCAGATCTCGTAGTCGAGCCGGACCAGCTCACCTGCCTCGACCGCCTTCGCGGTGGAGGAGTGTGTCGTCATGTCGGCGGCGACGCGCCTCCCTCTAAAAGCCTTGGGGGGGACACGTTCCGTCGAGGAGATCTCAGCGGCGGTCCGCCGGGGTGCGACCGCTCCACCCGTGGTGCCGCCAACCCTGGAAAGCACCCCAGACGGTCGCCCACCGCCGGGGGATTTCGAGGACCCGCCAGCGCAGTCCTGGATACTTTCGGTCGAGCCGGATTCCGCTCGCGGTGAGCCCGAGGGCGAGCCCACTCAGCACGAGCACACCGCCGAGCGCGGCGAGCTCCCCCGCAAGTCGAAGCGGGGGGAAGATCACGAAGACCGCACCCAGGACGAGGAGGGCAGGACCGAGGAGGTAGGGTGCGAGCCGGGCGGGGCTCGCCTCGTACGTGCTCTTCGCCCGTCTCCAAACCACGTACCCGCCCTCGGCGTAGATCCGTTGCTTGCGGAGCAGCGACCGGGTCGAGAGGTCGGAGAAGTCGTGGCCGACCCACGCCTCGGGAACGTAGACACCGCGGTACCCCGCGGCGAGCGCCCGCAGCGCCACCTCCTGGTCCTCGCTCGCCGCCTTGCGGTAGAGGGAGGTGTCGAGAAGCCCCACCCTATCGAACACTTCCGCGCGCCACGCAGAGTTTCCCATCGGCAGGGCGTGCACGTGCGCCCGGGCCTCGACATCGTAGAACCGCCGCAGGTAGCCGTCGTAGAACCGGGCGCCGATGGTCCGGGCCGAGCCTGGGAGCGCGGGGGTAGGGCCGCCGGTGAAACCGATCGAACGATCGACGAAGGGGGCGAGAAGGGCTTCGAGCCAGCCGGGCGGGGCCACCTCGTCGGCGTCGAGGAAGGCGACGAACTCGCCGCGGGCCTTCTGGAGCGCGAGGTTTCGGCTCTCCGGGATGTTGCCCGGCGCGTCGAGGTGGATCACTCGAGGGTCCTCGGCCGCGAGCCGTTCCGCGATGCGGCGGACCCCCTCTCCCCCACCGCCATCGTCGACAAGGATCTCGGTGGGAGGGCGACGCTGCTCGAGGAGGCTCCGTAACGTGCGTTCGACGCGGGGGTCGTTGAGGACGGTGACGACGACCGAGACCGTACCCGGCTCGCGGGGAGGCCTCGCCGCTGCCGGTGCGCTGAGCATGCGCGGACTAGAGGCCGAGCTCTGCCCGGAGTTCCGTGATGGCGCGGTCGACGGCGGCATCGCTCGAAAGCTTTGGAGCCCAACCGAGCGCCCGCGCCCGGTCCGTGGCAAGCAGCTGGCGCGGTATGTCCCCTACCCAGCCGCGTTCCCCGCCGGTGGTATCGATCCGCGCTCCTCCGCCGAGCGCCGCCACCACCTTCTCGGCGATCTTGCGGGTGCTCGTCTGCTCGGCGTTCCCGAGGTTGTACACACCGACCGGGCTCTCCCCGCGCTCGCGGACGAGGAGCATCCCCGACACGCAGTCGCGGGTCGCGAGGTAGCTCTTCGACTGGTGTCCGTCCCCGAGCACCTCGAGCCGGTCGGGCGTCTTCTCGAGCTTTTTCAAAAAATCGTAGAGGATGCCGTGGCTCATCCCGGGTCCGACGATGTTCGCGAACCGGAAGATCCCCGCCTGGAGACCGTAGGAATGACAGAAGGAGCTGAGGAGCGCTTCGGACGCCAGCTTGTTCGCTCCGTACTGGGAGTGAGGGAGGAGCGGTCCATACGATTCGGGAGTTGGGAAGACGCTCGGGAGGCCGTACACGACGCTCGAGGACGAGAAGCCGACCCATCCGACCTTCTCCGCCCGCGCGGCCTCGAGGACGTGCAGCGTGCTGCGCGTCCCCTGGTCGAAGTCGAGCCGGGGGTCGAGGGTGCCTCGCCGGATGTCGGGGTTCGCGGCAAGATGCCAAAGCTCGGTCGCCCCCTTGAACGCGGGGCGGATCCGCTCGGGTTCGAGGAGGTCCGCTTGGAGAAACCGGAAGCCGGGGTGCGCGCTAGACTCGCCAAGGTTGGACAGTCGCCCCGAAGAGAGGTTGTCGACGACCGTGACCGCAGCGCCGGCCGCGAGTAGCGCCCGGACGAGCTCCGAGCCGATCGCGCCCGCCCCTCCGGTCACGACGGCGCGCCGAACGCGATTCTCCGTCGGCATTGAGGCTCGGAGTTGGAGAAGGGTATTTAAGCGGACACTGATGTAAACTTCTAGTGTCGGGGCCCGGTTGCCCCGGTGGAACACCATGCGGACCTACGTACGGATGATTTTCGATTCGGAGGGGGCGAGCCCGGTAGATGTGCTCCGCGTGATGCGCGAGCTCGGATTCGAGGAGTCGATGGGGATGCACGATTTCGTGTACAAGTGGAAGGACCGGGCCTCGCTCGACGAGGTGCTGAAGCTCATCGGTTCCATGCACGCGCGGATGAAGGGCCTTCACGTCAATTACGAGATCACGACCATCTCCTAGTCTCGCAGCCTAGGTGGGCCACAGGATGGAAACCGAGATAGCCGGCGCGCTCGAGCGCAACATTCTCGTCCACCTGCTCGAGCACCGGGGTCACCAGGTCCGCTTCGAGGCGGACCAGTGGACCACCGAGTTCGGCATCCTGCGGAGCTTTCCTGGAACGGACGCCAACATCGTGCGCGGGGCGCTCCGAAACCTCGAGATGTCGAAGTGGATCTATCGCCGGGTGCAGTACGTGATCGGCTACTCCGAACCGAAGCTCGTTTACTCGCTCACCCCGAGCGGGCACCGCAAGGCGATGGTGCTCCAACGCGACGGGCCGGCGGAGGAACCTATCCCCGCTTCGGGGAGCCTCGAGGCCGCAGCGGGCCCCTGGGTGGGCGTCTCTCGATTCATTCCCTCCGACCGGCGGGACAGCGGGGAATGAGTGCGGGGCTACCCCCGCTAGAAGGACCCAGAGTGCGTCTGCGGACGCCCCGCGCGGAGGATCTGCCCCTTCTCTTCGACTGGTACAACGACCCCGAGCTCGTCGCCCCGTTCGACCGGTTCTCCGTAGACACCTTCGAAGGATTCGAACGGGCGCTCGCCGAGGCGCCCACCGACCCGGGCTCCCTCGCGCCTCGGTACATCTTCGAGCGACGAGAGGACGGGAAGCTCCTGGGGTTCGTCGGCTTCTATTCCGCGCACCCGGTCCTCTCGCTCACCGACGTGTGGTACGTGCTAGGGGACACGGGGGAGCGTCGCAAGGGCTACGGCCTCGAGGCGGTCGAACTTCTGGTCGCTCACCTGTTCCGCGCCTTCCGATTCGAACGTGTTGGAGCGACGTGCGACGTGGAGAACCTCCCTTCGGTGAAGCTCCTCGAACGTCTCGGGTTCACCCGCGAAGGGACGCTTCGGCGCTCACTGTTCCATCACGGTAGCTGGCACGATGTCCACACCTACGCTGTCACGCGCGAGGAGTGGCGGGCGAGGACGCCCCCAGCCGGAAGCTGACCTTCACGCCACCACCGACGAGCGGCGCCGGTGGGAGCACCGTGATCGCACCTACCTCGCCGAGCCGGCGCAGGTGCGTGCCGCCGCACGGGCATGCGTCCGCGTCCTCGATCTCCACCACCCGGACCGGGTCGACCCCTTGCGGGAGGGCCAGGGCAGAGGAGCGTCCGGCGGCAGCCCGCTCAAACTCCAACCGCGGAACATAGCGAATCTTCAGGGGTGGGTCGTCCGCAATCTTCGCAGCTAGGTCCCGATCGAGCTCCTCTCTCGCCGGCAGCTCCCGTGGCCCAGCTTCCAGTTCTAGCTCTCCACCCGTCCCCGAGAATCGGGCGCTCGCCGTGCGGCGCCCGCAGAGCGTGAACAGCCGCGCGCTCAGCAGGTGTTGTCCCGTGTGCAGGCGCATGTGCCGGTACCGCCGCTCCCAATCGAGCGTCCCGCCCACGAGCTCTCCGACCCGGAGCGGGGGGAGCCCGGGCGGAGTTCGACCGATGCGGTGCAGCACCGTACCCGCCTTCCGCTGCACATCAACCACCGTCCAAGTGCCGGAGGAGTCGGGACGGGTCAGCGTCCCCGCATCGGCCGGTTGCCCCCCTCCTGTAGGGTAGAAGTAAGTCCGGTCGAGGACGACCGCTCCGGGCGGTAGGGCCACCACGTGAGCCTCGAACGTCCTCTCGTAGGCCGCGTCGACGTCCACCAGGTAGGCAAGCTCGGTCACATCCCACCGAGGTGGGTCTCTCGGAAAACGACTCCGCGCAACGGGTCCCTCGACCTACGCAACGTTTTTAGAGCGGGGCGACTAGGCGCGCGAGGTTCACTATGTTCAAAGCCCGGGTCAAGATGGAAGTCCTCCGGGAGCTCGTGGAGGTGGTCTCCACGCTCGTGTCGGAGGTGAAGCTCTCGATCTCGAAGGACGGGATCGAGGTGAAGGCCGTCGACCCGTCGCACGTAGCCATGCTCGTGCTGAAGCTCAACAGCGGGATCTTCGAAGAGTTCACGGGGGAGGCGACCGAGATCGGCCTCGACGTCGAGAAGCTCAAGGAGGTCTTGCGGCTCAGCAAGCCCGGCGATATCCTGGACCTCCAGTACGACGGCGGGAAGAACCGGCTCGTCGTGAGCGTCGGAAAGCTCACCCGGCACATGTCGGTCGTCGACCCGGCGGGTCTCACCGACCCGAAGGTCCCGAACGTAAGCCCCCCCGGGCAGGTGGTCGTCCGGATGGACGAGCTCCGTCAGGGGATCCGCGGCAGCGAGAGCATCAGCGACCACGTCACCTTGAAACTCGCCCCTGCCGGGTTCACGCTGCTCTCCGAAGGAGAGACCGACAAGGTCGACCTTCACATCCCGAAGGACGGCCTCTCGAAGCTCGAGACGAAGGACGAGGTGAAGAGCATGTACCCTCTCGATTTCTTCTCGAGCATGGTGAAGTCGATCACCTCCTCCGAGGAGGCGACGCTCTACGTGGGGAACGAGTACCCGCTCAAGATCGAGTTCACGCTCGCCGGCGGGAAGGGGGAGGGCCGCTTCCTCCTCGCGCCGCGCGTGGAAGAAGACTAGTCTGCTACCCGCGGGACAGGGAAACCTAGGAATATCCGCCAACCTACGGCGTGGCTGTGCGTTTACGCGTGCTCCTCCCCCTCGTCTTCGGCAGCGCCATCGTGCTGTTCGGGGTCGTTCTCGTCTCGACCGGCGGGTACATCGGCGGTACGTACCTGCCGGGCCTTGCAGGATTCCCCAACTGCTCCAGCGATCACAGTAGCTCCAACAACTCGACCCCCTCGTCCTGCACCGGTTTTGCCGGCTACGGGGGATTCGGCGTCGGGACGTTCGTCGTCATCTTCGGCTTGGGGATCCTCGGGACGGCTGCACGCATGGCGCTGTACTCGCCGAGCCCGACCGTTCCCGCGGCCATGCTCCCGCCCGGGTTCTTCCCGCCGATGGGAGTGCAGGGAATGGCGGGCATGGCAGCTCCAGGCAACGCGCCTCTCGCCGGTAATGTTCGCTACTGTCCCGAGTGCGGTCGCGTCAACGCCTTCGATGCGTCCTTCTGCCAGCAGTGCGGTTCCCCGATGCCGCCGCGCCTCAGCCCAACCCCGCCGAAGGGACCCGGGAACTAGCCGCCGTCAGCCGTTCGCGGAAACCGCGGTTACGCTCCGACCCGTGCGAGTCCCGCCACCCTCTTAATCCGGCCCAGTTACGCGGGGCATCGCACTCATGACAGTTTCCAAGGTCGCCATCCTCGGGGGAGCGAGGACTCCCATCGGCAAGTTCGGTCGGGCCCTGCGCCTCACTCCTGCGGTCACGCTCGGGACCCTCGCTGCGACCGCGGCTCTTGAGCGCGCCAAGGTGCCCGCCCAGGAGATCCCCGAGGTGGTCTTCGGCCAGTGCATCACCGCCGGATGCGGCCAGAACCCGGCCCGGCAGGTGCTCGAGGGAGCTGGGATCCCCGATACCGGCGGGGCGACGACCGTGAACATGGTCTGTGGTTCCGGCATGAAGGCGATCCAGATCGGAGCCGCCGAGATCCTCTCGGGCGCGTTCGACCTGGTGCTCGTAGGGGGCATGGAGAGCATGGACTCCGCCCCGTACCTCGTTCCCCCGAAGGCGCGTTGGGGACTTCGCCATGGCTCCGATGTCCTCGAGGACGCGATGCAACGCGACGCGCTGACCGATGCGTACGGCGAGCACGAACAGATGGGGTTCACGGGCGAGCGCATCGCCACGAAATTCCGCCTCACCCGCCGCGAGGTCGATGAGTTCGCTGCGCGCAGCCATTCCCGCGCGGCCCGAGCGGCAGCGGACGGGACCTTCGCGTCCGAGATTGTGCCCGTCCCCCCCGAGAAGACCGCGACCGGGGAGGGCCTCGGGCGCGACGAGGGGCCTCGGGGAGAGAGCACGGTGGAGTCGCTGGGCCGGCTCAAGCCCGCGTTCTCCCCCGAGGGGCTTCTCACCGCCGGGAACTCCTCCCAGCTCTCCGACGGCGCGGCGGCGCTCGTCCTGGCGAGCGAGACGGAGGTCGTGCGCCGTGGAGCGCACCCGCTCGCGTGGATCCATAGCGGATTCGTTTCGGGCGTGCGGCCGAGCGACGTCATGGAGGCTCCGATCCCGACAGTCCGAGAACATCTCCGTCGTGTCGGTCTTGAGCCGGGCGCGTTCGACCGGGTCGAACACAACGAGGCCTACAGCTCTGCGTCCATCGCCGTCCAGCGCACCTTCCAGTTCGCCGACGACCGATTCAACGTCCACGGCGGGGCGATTGCTCTCGGGCACCCGATCGGCGCGAGCGGGGCCCGCATCGTCGTGACCCTCGCGT
>JAKIWH010000044.1:0-5480 GCA_022750125.1 Thermoplasmata archaeon | reverse complement strand
GAGATGCCGAGAACACGCATCGCTTCTCTACGCCTCGCGTACGAGCTCGAGCGATGCCGGGGAAAGCTCGGACTGGCCACCCTCTGCATGGGCGGGGGCAACGGCCTGAGCCTCATCCTGGAACGGCGCTAGCGCTCCCGGCGCGGCCTCATTACCCCCGGGACCGTGGCCCCCGAGGTCTCCTTGCTCGAAGAGGAAAAGGCGACCGGCCGCCATGCGGGCCGGCACTCCCGCGATATCGCGGTCCCGGACGACCTCACCCGGCTCGTTTCGCTGAGCGACGGGATCTTCGCGTTCTCGATGACGCTCCTCGTCCTCAACCTCGTCGTGCCGGCCGCCTCGAGCGTCAGCTCGCAGCGCGACCTGTGGGGCCACTTGGGGGCGCTGCTCCAGGGCCCCTTCGAGGTGTACGCGCTCGGATTCGTCGTCACCGCGGTCTGGTGGAGGCTCCACGTGGCCGTCTTCCGGGGCATCCGCGCGGTGGATTCCACCATCCTCTGGCTCGATGTGGTCTTCCTGCTGTTCATCGGGGTCAATCCGTTCGCGCTCAATCTGCTCACGCGCTTCGGTACGAGCACGGTCGGAAGCACTCCGGCGCTCGTCTTCTACGCGGGTGTGCAGCTGATGGTGGGCCTCTGCGGTGCCGCCATCCGCCTCCACTGCTCCCGGCGACCGGAGCTCTGCAAAGGGGCCCCGCCCAACGCGAAGCAGGTGCGCTCCCTGTTCGTCACACCCGCGGTGTTCGCACTCTCGGTCGGGGCCGCCTTCCTCTCGATCTATCTCACCTACGGGCTCTGGTTCGGAGCGGCGATCCTCGGCCGCTACATCCGTCGCGCGAGTTCGCCCGAGGAGGGCCGGCTCGAGACCGGCGAGATCGGGGAGAACCTCTAGAGGATCTGGAGGCCGAGCACCCGCTCGGCGGCCCGGTACGCTTCGCGCGCGCGGTTGCCGCTCCCCCGGGGGGGCCTCCCCCGCGGCGCGGTGTCGATGCGCCGCGCGAGCGACCGAAGCCGGTCCAGTGCCACGTTCACCCGGAACCCGTCCTCGACGGTGCTGGCGACGCTCTCCCCCAGTCCCGTGAACTCCTCCGCCGGCACCGTGCCCCCCGCTCCGGGCGAAAGCGCCGAGCGAAGGCTTTCGCGCACGGCCCGCCACTCCTCGGCCGCACGCGAGACATCGGCGGGGACCCACTCGAGCCTCGAGTTGTAGGGCCGGCCGAGCAGGAACCAGCGCAGGGCATCCGCCCCGTACATCTCGGTCGCCTGGCCGAGCGGCACCAGGTTGCCCCTGGACTTGGACATCTTGCGGTGAAGCTGCGTGACGAAACCCAAGTGGAGGAATTGACGGGCGAACAGCGAACCGTCGAGGGCGAGCGCGATCTCGTTCCCGGCGTAATGGTGCGGGAAGAGGAGGTCGATCCCGCCCCCGGTCAGGTCGACGGGGGTCCCGAGGAGCCGGGAGGCCATCGCGTAACATTCGAGGTGCCATCCTGGGGCGCCGGGTCCCCACGGGCTAGGCCAGACCGGCATCGGGGGGACCTCGCGGCGCCAGACGACGATCTCCCGCGCAGCCTCGGAGCCGGGCGGTGCGACCCCCGGCTCGGGCACGAGGTGCTCGGTGAGCTCGTCGCCCACCGGAAAGTTGCGGTGGGTGGGAGGCGGAGGGACCCAGACCCGAGAGTCGGCCCGCTCGACGAGGCCGCTCGTCCGGGCGAGGCGCTTACCCACCTCGATCATCGGCTCGACGAAGGCGCTCGCCTTCGGCTCGGCGTGCGGCTTCAGCACCCGAATACCCGCGAGGTCGCGGTGGAAGCGTGCCGTCTCCCGACGAGCGAGCGCCTCCCAGCTGAGCCCGAGCGACTTCGCCCGAAGGGAGATCTTCTCCTCGTAGTCGGTGATGTTCATCACGTGGCGCACGCGAACGCCTCGATACTCGAGCGTTCGTCGCAGGACGTCGAAGAAGAGGTAGGTGCTCGCGTGCCCGACGTGCGCCGCGTCGTAGACCGTCGGCCCGCAGACGTACATCGAGAACGGGCGGCCGGGCTGCGGGGCAAGAACCTTCACCCTGCCCGTAAGGCTGTCCCGCAGGCGGAACGGCATCCACCGGCCACCGGGAACCACCCCCCTTAACGGCTTTGGGACGGCTAACGTCCCCGGGTTAAGCTCATGGGCTCCGAGGGTGCTCCGAGCCGCCAACGGGGGTTCCGGTCGACGTGGAGACGGTCTACCTGCTCGTCGAGACCGAGGTAGGAAAGCTCGAAGAGGTCATGCGGCGGCTACGCGGGGTCACCGGGGTCGTCGAGGTCGAGGCGGTCACCGGACCGTTCGACCTCATCGTGAAGCTTCAGGCCGAGCACATCAACGCCGCCCTCGACGTCGTGGTGCACAAGATCCGCAAGATCGCCGGGATCAAGAGCACCGAGACGCTTGTCACCGTGGGGGCGTAGCGGGCTCGTCCGCCCGCTTCCAGCGGGCCGGGAAACGGGAAGGGTCGACCATCACCCGGAACGGTTCGATCGCCCAGCCTTCGCCGGCTCCGAGCTCTTCCGAGCCTCGGCGGGCCGTGGCGAGCGCGATGAGCTCTCCGTCCGGGCCGACCAGGGCGACATGCGCGCCTGCGCGGAACGGCCGATCCGTCGACCGGATCCCTCCCTTCGCGAGTCCTGCCCCGTGCGCCACCGCGGCCGTGGCGCCGGGCTTGAGCCGGACCTGCGGGAACTCTCGCGTCACCTCCTCGATCGGGTGGAGCAGGGCGAGCAGTGTCTCCCCGTGACCTTCGCGGGCGAGGCTGATGGCGTCAGCGAGCACGGTCAGTGGGACGGAGCCCTCCTCGGTGAACGGTCCCGTTCCCGTGCGCCGGAGCTCCGCGAGGTGCGCGCCCACTCCGCTCGCCTCCCCCAGGTCGACCGCGAGCGTCCGGATGTACGTACCGGAGTCCGCGACGACGTCGACGAGGAGCTTGGGACCGTCCCGTTCGACGAGAGTGAGACGGTGGATCGTCCGGATCCGCCGCTCGCGTCGCACCGCGGAGCGGACGGGCGGGGTCTGGTAGACCGGCCCCGTGAATTCGGCGAGGAGCGGGGCGAGCTCCTTCTCGGGCAGCGGGCCGTGCAGCGTGATAACCCCCACGTACCGCTTCGGGAAGTCGAGCAGCATCGGAAGCAGCTTGAGGGCAGGTCCCACGCCCACCCAGAGGAGTCCCGACACGTTCGGGTCCAGGGTGCCCGCGTGACCGGCCCTGGGTAGGCTAAGCAGGTCGCGCACCCACGCGGTCACCTGATGCGACGTAGGACCCCGGGGCTTGTCGATCAGAAGGAACGCTCCCGCCGCGAGCCGCTCTTGGACCGCGGCCGGGAACGGGGCAGGAGCGCTCACGGCGCCCCCGCCGCGCCCTCCAGGAACTGGGCGAGCCGCTCGACGACGGCATCTCGTGAGAGCTCCGTAGCGTCGATGCTGAAGTCGGGCACCTCCGTGGCCAGGTCGATGCCGTAGTACTCCCGGTACCTTCGCCGCTCGCTCTCCTCCCTCAAGCGGATCTCGCGGAGCGCGGTCGCGGGATCGGTGCCGTCCCTCCGGGCGGAGCGGGCCGCCCGAACAGGCTCGCTCGCGAGCACCGCGACCCACACTGAGACGACGCCCCGGCGGCGTAGGAGCGGTCCTTGGACCCGTCCCTCGAGGAGTACCCCTGGACGTGCCTCGGCGAGCATCGACTCGTCGAGCGCCCGGTCGATCGCCCCGTCCGTCTCGGCGAGGCGGGAGAGCTCGGCGAGGGAGAGGCCCCGGTTCGCCGCCTCCGCCCGAAACCGTTCCCCAGCAGAGAGCAGAGTGAGTTCGAACCGCTTCGCGAGCGCTCGGGCGGCGGTCGTCTTGCCGCTCCCGGGGGGACCCCCGAGAGCGATCGGCCGGCGGATCACGCCGTGCCCTGCGACTTAGGTACGGGCGGTAGCCCGACCGCCGCCGGGTGACGGGCGAGGGTGTAGTGCTTGAGCGCTCGGCGGAAGAGGAGCGAGAGGGGCACGGTGAAGATGCTGAAGAGGACGAACCAGACCGGGATCGGGAGCGAGCCCAGGTGGCCCAAGAGGTCCACCGAGCTTCCACCCAGGTTCACAACGCTCGTGCGGGCGCTCACGAGCGTGTGGGAGCCGGTCGCGAGGTAGAGGTAGACCCAGTTGTAGATCGCGATCACGAGGAACCAGGTGATCGCCATCCCCTTGAGCTGGGCGACCGACACCTCCCCCGAGAGCTTCTGGAGCGTGAGCTGGTGCTGCTTCAAGGCGTCCACGCGGTCCTTCTTCCCGGAGCGCATCGCCTCCATCTGCACCTTCCGGAGCGAGGTGGACCACCGCTGGACGCGCGCGGCCTTCACCCAGTCGGTCGTGTAGTTGTAGGCGATCGCGGTGATGAGCATCTCGACGACCGCCGCCAAGAACATCGTCACGAGCGGGAACCGGCCGCCGAGGCCGATCGAGGGGGAAAGCACCCGGTCAAGGGCGAGGGAGACGCCGGTCCGGGTGGAGCCGTCGAACAGCATCAGGATCCCGAGCAGGAAGAGGAAGGTGTAGAGGAAGGTCGTCGCCTTGAACGCCGGCGCGGGAGGCTTGCGGGCCGCCTCGGTGTCGATCTCCTTCTCGAGCTCTACCTCCTCGGCGTCCTCCGCGGCATCGCCGGCAGGGAGGGGGGCGTCCTCCGCCATCCTACTACTCTCCGCCCAGGAACCGGCGCAGGAGCGGGTTCATCTCCATCAGCTGCTCGCGGCCCATCGCCTCGTAGAGGTTGATGATGATCCCAACCGTGAGGAGCACCCCGGTCCCGCTCGCGTTCCCGACGGTGCCGATGAGGTCCGCGCCGGCGGCGAGCGCGCCGACCGCGGCGCCCGAGATGACGGTGATGACCGGAATGTACCGCGCGAGCACCCGACGCAGCACCCGGGGCTCCCTGCGGAAGCCGGGGATCTGCATGCCGCTTGCCTCGATCTGGCGCGCGACCGCCTCGGGACCCATGTTGGTGGTCTGGATCCAGAACTTCGCGAACAGGATGGAGCCGCCCACCATGACGGAGAAGTAGATCGCCACGTGCGCGAGGTCCTGCCACCACTGGTGGCCGACCAGGAAGGTCCCGTAGAGCTGCGGATTGAGTATCGGCAGGAGCCACGACTCGAGTCCGTTCACCGTGGAGAGGTAGTACGCGACCCCGCCCATCGGGGTCGTCTGAGAGATCCCTAAACTCGAGGCGGCGGCCGCGCTCGCCGGGTACGACCCTAACCACCACTTGTGCCCGAGGAGCGGGAAGTGGGAGAGGGTCGGGTTCGTCCAGAGGAGGATTGTGAACATGGAGACGTTGGCGAGCAATGCGGCCATCAAAATGACCGGAATATTGCTCGCGTAGATGAGACGCAGCGGATACCGGCCGCGCGCGCCCCGCGCCTCGGCGTGCGAGAGCGGAAGCTCGATCCGGGTCGACTCGGTCCAGGCGACCAGGAAG
>JAKIWH010000043.1 GCA_022750125.1 Thermoplasmata archaeon | reverse complement strand
AGAACGACACGCCGTGGACCCCCGCGGTCCCGCTGTTCCTCGCGCTCCGCGAGGCGCTCCTCCTCCTCAAGGAGGAGGGGCTCGAGACGCGCCTCGCCCGCACCCACGACCTCGCGGTCGCCACCCGGGCCGCGGTCGCGGCGCTCGGCCTCACCCTGTTCCCCGACCCCGCGCACGCCTCCGACACCGTGACCGCGGTGAACAATCCGCCCGGACTCGACGACGCGGCGGTGCGCAAGGTGCTCGCCGAGCGGTACGACGTCCTTCTCCAGGGAGGGCAGGGCGCGCTCAAGGGGAAGATCTTCCGGATCGGGCACATGGGGATCGCGAGCTGGGCGGACCTCCTCGTCACCTTCGCCGGGCTCGAGCGGATCTTGGCAAGCGCGGGTCGCCTCCCGACGCCGGGCGCCGCCCTTACCGCGATCGGCACGCGGATGCCGTAGTGCGCTGACTTTCCCCTAGATGTCGACGATGACCCGGGCGGTCCCCCGGACGAGGTCGATCCGGAGCCGGTGAAACGTGATCGCCTTCACCTCCTTCTTGCCCCGGTGACGCGCAGGGTCGAACGTCTCCCCGCGGGCCTTCGCCTCGACCGAGCTCGGAGGGCGGCCGCGAAGCCGGATCTCGAGCTCCCGCGGGAGGAACGCCTCCTCCTGCTCGAGCGAGAGGAGGGCGCCGAGGAACGCGACCACGAGCCTCGAAAGGTCGCTGCCGCCCGCGCGAAAGCTCCGTTCCTCGAGGGCACGCACCCCCCGTAGGTCGACGGAGAGCGCGACGAGCCCGAGCCCGAGCGCCTCGAAGAGCTGCTCCGGCCGGGGGGCGGTCGCCCAGATGCCCACGTCGGCGGTCGTCGGGAAGGAGCCCCACCGCCGGCTGCGCTTTCGAGGGCGCGACTTTGGTGGCGACACCCTGCCCGAACGGCTTAAAGCGACTAAAACGGCTAGGCCCTCTCCTCTGGACCCCCGTGCGCGCTTCGCTGTTGGTGCCGACCCTCAACGAGGGTGAGTCGATAGGCCACGTGCTCCGGAGCTTCCGGGCGGCGGCGGAGCAGGCGAACCGCACGCTGTTCGCGCGCGACCCCGTCGAGTGGGAGCTCCTCGTCATCGACGGCGCCTCGACCGACGGCACCGCCGAGCGGGCGCGGGCGGAGGGTGCGACGGTCGTGAGCGAGCCCCGCAAGGGGTACGGCCGGGCGTACCGGACCGGGTTCGCCCGTGCGACCGGCGAGATCCTCGCGACCCTCGACGGCGACGCCACCTATCCCGCGGAGCGGGTCCCCGAGTTCCTGCGGTACCTCCTGGACCACGACCTCGACTTCCTGAGCGGCGACCGGCTCGCGCTGCTCGACCGGAAGGCGATGACGACCGAGCACAGGATCGGCAACCGTCTGTTGAACCTCCTCGTGCGGGTCGCCTACCACCGGTTCCTGCGCCCCGTCGCGGGCCAGACGATCCGCGACAGCCAGAGCGGGATGTGGGTGTTCCGGCGGCCGCTCCTCGCCCACCTGGACCTCACCCAGGACGGCATGCCGTTCAGCGAGGAGCTGAAGCTCGAGGTGGTGATCCGGGGGTTCCGGTTCGAGGAGCTGCCGATCCGCTACGCCGAGCGGTGGGGTCGGCCGAAGCTCTCCACCTGGCGGGACGGCCGGAGGAACTTCTCCTTTCTGCTCACGAAGCGGCTCCGCCTCGAGCGGGAGCTCCGCGCTCGGGCCCGGCTCAACGCCGCCACGCCGGAGGCAGCTCCGCGGTAGGCGTCGTCTCCTGCCACGGCGGCTGGGGCGTCAAAGGAGCGAACCTTCCGGCGGACACGCGGCGAAGGTTCGCCCAGAGGAGTGCCAGCGCTGCGACTAGCAGCGCGGCGACGATCGCGACGTAGAACGGTAGGAGCGCCGGGGCGGGCGTCACGCCGTTCGCGGGCCCCCGCACGTTCGTCGAGGGAGCCGGCGCCGTTCGGAACTGGAACTGGATCGGACTCCCGAGCGGGATTCCCGCGGTGCTCCTCGCGTTCGTCCCGACCGTGATGGTGTAGGTGGTGTTGTACGCGAGCGGCGCCCCGTGCGACCAGCTCAGGTCCGCTCCGAGGACTGTGAGCGTGCCCGACGGGACGGCCGGAGAGATCGCGAAGGCGGCCTCGGTCGAGGCGGGGTCCATCGGGGTGGAGAAACTGAGGGTGAAGTTGGAGGTGGGAGCGACGCCGGTCGCACCCGCCGAGGGGTTGCTCACAGCGAGGAGGGGCGCTCCCGGGAGCGCGACGGTGTGGAAGAGGAGCGTGAACGTGCCGGGAAGCGCGAGCCCGGAGGCGGTCTGGGCGCCGGGCCCAAGCGTGATCGAGTAGGTGGTGTCGGGAGCCAAGGAGGGAGTGGGCGCGAGCGTCAAGTTCGTGCCCCCGGCGGACCACGACGCCGTTGTCGCGAGCCCGGGGGTCACGAGGAGGGCAGCCGCGGTCGAGGCCGGGTCCATCGGGAAGCTGAACGCGAAGGAGGGGTTCGTGCCGAGCGGGACATCCCAAGCACCGTTGCGCGGCACGGTCGTGGAGACGAGCGGCAGGAGCTCGAGCACGACCGACGCCCGGCGCAGGACGGTCACCGGCGCCTCCGAGAGGTTCCACCCCGAGGCGGCGCTCACGGCGTAGTTGTTCTCGAAGGTGGTCCCGGTGGGCCGGAGCACCTTGTGGAGGAGGGTGATATTCGTGTTGCCGTTCGGGTCCGTCACGGAGGTCGCCGCGAGGGTGCCGTTCGGTGCCCAGCTCGCCCGGACCTCCGCTCCGGCCGCCGGGACGGTCCCGACCGCAGCGCTCACCGTGATGTTCCACTCGACGTAGATGCTCCCCTCGGCTTGGACGGCGTACGCGACGCCCAGCCCGAGCTGGAGGTCGACCGACGTGATCGTCGCCCGGTCGGTTGCGAGGAGCTCGCGCGGGGTGCGCGAGTTGTCGCTCGAGTTGACGAGGTAGATGGCCCCCGTGCCGCCCGCGATCAGCTCGTCGCTCATCCTGGTGTTGTAGATGGCGAGGCGCGCCGACCCGAGGGCGCTGTAGTAACCGCCGTCCCCCGTGAGGTTCGAGTTCACCACGACGACCGAGGCGTTGCCCGCCGCGATGATCTCCCCCACCTGCGAGCTCGTGAGCCGGAGCGAGGCCGTCGCGTCGGGGTAGAAATTCCAGGTGAGCACCGAGGTGCGGTAGAGGGTGAGCGAGAAGCTTTCGTCCGCGAGCGCGAGCGAGGGGTAGAACCCCTCCCGGAGCCCCGAGAGGGCGAGCGACCCGTTCGTCGGGGCGAACGCGATCGCGAGCCCCGTCGTGTTGTGGACACTGACGTTGCTGCCGGCCCAGAGGTAGACGGCGTGCGCGCCCACGTAGGAGCTCGTCACCGCGACCTGGTAGCCGACCCCCGAGACGTTGTAGCTGCCGGGGAAGCTCCAGTTCTCGTACCGGAGCGGGCCGGGGAAGGAGAGGTTCGCGCTCTCGCCCGCCCGGAAGTGGGTCCAGAGATTCATCCCGATGGACCCGTTGAGCGTCACCCGGGCGGTCGACGGGAGGAAGCTCGTGTCGTACAGCTCGATATCGGAGAGGAAGTAGGAGTTGTCGACCCAGAGGCTCGAGTCCCCGGCGACGTCCACCGGGAACCAGGAGTTCGGGTAGCCGAAGTTGCTCGCGAGCACGGTCACGTTTGCGTTCCCCAGGAGGACGCCGACCCACTGGTGGCCGTTCGCGGAGAGGTTCGCGCCGAGCGCGAAGAGGGTCGAGTTGTTGAGCGCCTCGAAGCTCCACTCGTTGTCGTACGTCTCGTTGACGACGAGCGTCGACGAGGCGTTGAGGAGGAGCGCGCCGCTCCCCTCGAGCAGAACGTTCCCGTTCACCTGGAGCTGGACCGGCTGGCCACCGTTCTCGACGATCACCACGCCGTGGTCCTTCACGGTGAGGCTTCCGATGGAGAGGTTCGTTCCCACCATCAACACCTCGCTGCCGTTCACCACGACGTTCGTCCCGCTCCGGGGGAGCGGTGCGTGCTTCGCCGCGGGAGGCACGAGCGAGGCGAGGCGGGGAAGCGCGTGGAGCCGTGTCGGGGGGAAGATCCCCGGAGCGAGATGCACTCCGGTCGGGAGGGAGCGGAGGAGGCCGGCGCCCGCCGGGGACGGGAGAGCGCTCGGGGCAGCCGCCTGGCCCGAACCCCGGAGGGCGACGTGGACCGACGCTGGCGCCGGGCGGTGGGTCAGGCTCGCGGGGGCGGTTGCAGAACCGAAGGGGGAGTACGGGCCCACGAACCAGGGGAGCAGCAATACTGCAAGGAGGACCGAACCTACCCGGACGGAATGGTCCCGATGGGCCCGTGGCAGGCGGGGGCGCCGTACGCGCATCGAGAGGCGCGATGAAGATGCGTCGAAGGGGGAGATAAACCCCCACGGCGACGCCCAAAGGCGTCGAAAGTGGGGTTACTGGGTCTTCCCCGAGCGTTCCTTGGACTTCACCCTCAGGCCGTGGTAGCCGCACTTGCGGCACTGGACGGCCTTCGGGGGGTTGCGCGCTGAACAGTTCATGCAGATCTTCTTGATCAGCAGTCGGTTCGTCGCCTCGGGAAACGGCATGCGGCCGCGCGCCACGAGGGGCGCAGCATAAAAGCGCTGCGCCGTGCGCGGAAAGGATGACGGCTCCCCGGGCTCCCGGAACCTCCCCTGCCTTCGACGATGCGGAGGGGATCGAGGCGGTCCGGATCGCGCGGGAGGCGATCGAGTTCGGCCTCCCGAGGTCCGGCACCCGGGTCCGAGTTCCCTCCGTGGGACGGGCACCCCCTACCTTCGACGCGCCCCGCGGGGTGTTCGTCACCCTTCGCGAGGCGTCGAGCGGCGAGTTGCGGGGATGCATCGGCTACCCCCTCCCCCTCCTCCCGCTCCGGGTCGCGCTTCCGCAGGCCGCGCTGGGGGCGGCGACGGAGGATCCCCGCTTCCCGCCCGTGAAACACTCCGACCTCGGTGCGCTCACCATCGAGGTCTCGCTCCTCACCTCCCCCGAGCTCCTCGAAGCGGAGGAGCCGAGGAGCGTCGAGGGGAAGATTCGGATCGGCATCGACGGACTCATCGTGGAACAGGGGGAGGCGACAGGGCTCCTCCTCCCCCAGGTCGCCCCCGAGCAGGGCTGGGACGCGAACCGGTTCCTGGAAGGAGTCTGCACGAAAGCGGGGCTGCGCCCGACCGCCTGGCGCGAGACGGGTACGCGGCTCTACCGTTTCCAGTGCGCGGTTTTCTCCGAGGAGCGCCCGGGCGGGCCGGTCCGCCGTACCCTCGGCTAGGCCCGGGCGAGCTCGGCCCCGAACGGGACTCCCTCGATCTCCCAGCTGAACACGCCGGGTCGTTCGGGGGGGTTTCCCTCCTTGAGCTCGAGCGCATCGGCGAGCAGCTCGCGCGCGAGCCGCTCGAGCTCCGGTCGAAGCGCCTCGGCGAGTTCCGCCGTCGCCCAAACGGTGAGCCGGATCCGGTCGGTGTACTCGAGGCGCGACTCCTTCCGGGCGTTCTGCAACCTTCGGAGCGCCTCCCGTACGAGCCCCTCCCGGCGGAGCTCGGGGGTCGGGGTGCGCGAGAGGTGGCTCGACGCGCCCCCGGGAAGCTCGCGCCGGACCCAGTCGCTCTCGGCGTACCCCGTCGAGGTTCCGGGGAGGTCGTACCGTACCTCGCGGACGTTCAGCTCGTCGCGGAGGAGCTCCTCCCCTTCCTCGCCGAGGAGCCGCAGCGGGTCCTCGGGGGTGAGCTCGAGGAGCCAGACGGGCAGCGGGAACCGAGCCTTCACGCCGGCCCGTTGGCGCATCTCCCGGCCGACCTCCACCCACGCCCGTGCGGACGCCATCGCCTGGTCGAGGCCGGGGTCGCTCCCCGGGAGATCGCCGGGGTACCTCTCGCCGTGCACGCTCCGTCCTCCGTCGGTGAACCGGGCACCGCTCACCTCCTGGAACACCGCTTCGGCCGTGAACGGCACGAGCGGGGCGAGGAGGAGAGAGAGCTCGAGAAGCGTGTGAGCGAGCGTCTCGTGGGCGGCCCGCCGGTCCTCCGGGTCCTCCTCCGACCAGAACCGGGGTCGGGAGCGTCGGAGGTACCAGGTCGAAAGGTCGGTGATGAACTCCTGGAGCGCGAGCGCCGCGCTCCGATCCTCTCGCGCCTCGAGGGCGGCCCGCGTGAGCCGGGCGGTGTCGGCGAGGCGGGAGAGGAGCCACCGGTCGAGGAGCGAGCCCGGGTGGGGTGGCGCCGCGGGCGGCGGGAGATGGTCCGCCGCCGCGTTCTCCCGGTAGAACGCGAGCACGTTGAGGAGGGTGAGCACGCCCCGCTGCGCGTCCGAGCGGATCCCCTGCTCCCCGACGCGGATCGGTTCGGTGTAGTCGTGGAGGAGGAACGACCAGCGGACCGCGTCGGCGCCGAGCCGGTGGAGGAGCTCCCGTGGCTCGAGCACGTTCCCCCGGGACTTCGACATCTTGAGCCCCCGCTCGTCGAGGACCATCCCGTTCGTGATGCTCGCGAGGTAGGCGGGCCGGTCGAAGAGCAGCGTCGAGAGCACGAGGAGCGAGTAGAACCAGCCCCGGGTCTGGTCGAGCCCCTCCGCGACGAAATCGAGCGGCGCCGCCGGGTCGAACGGTCCGGGTTCGAACGGGTAGTGGAACTGCGCGAACGGTGCCGAGCCGCTATCGTACCAGCCGTCGATCGTGTACGGTTCGCGGCGCATCTCGCCCGCGCAGGTCGGGCACGGGAACCGGATCGGGTCGACGCCCACGCGGTGCGGGTCGAAGGATGGGGGAAGCGGGGCGCCCGCGCGCTCCGCGAGCTCCGCGAAGCTCCCGACGCAGACGGTGTGGGCCCCGGGGCATTTCCAGATGGGGAGCGGCGTGCCCCAGTACCGGTTCCGGGAGAGCGCCCAATCCTTCGCCTCGGTGAGGAAGTTGCCGAACCGGCCGTCGCGCAGATGCGTCGGGTGCCAGCCAACGAGCTGGTTGTTGGCGACGAGCTTTGTCGTGGCCCGGGAGGTGCGCACGAACCACGCGTCGAGCGCACGGTAGAGGAGCGGCGTATCGCACCGCCAGCAGAACGGGTAGGTGTGGCGCTCGGTCGTCGAACGGAAGAGCCGCTTCGACTCCGCGAGCAGTCCGAGCAGCACCGGGTCGGCCGCCTTGAACATCTTCCCGGTGACGGGAGGGACCTTCTCGTTGAACCGCCCGCGGCTGTCGAGCGGGTCGAAGAATCCCACCTGCTCCCGCTCGCCGATCCGCTGGTCCTCGGGGCCGAAGCTCGGGGCGATGTGCACGAAGCCGGTCCCCTCCGCCGCCTCGACCGAGGCGTCGAGGACGACCCGGTACCGACCCTTCCCGGGTCCGGCGAACTCGAACGGCGGCTCGTAGGTGAGCCCCGCGAGCTGCTCGCTCGTGTAGACGTGGGCGGCCACCGGGCCCGACGGGAAGTACCTCGCCGCCGCCGGCTCCGCGAGCAAGAGCTCCGTCCCGTCCTCGGCGGGGATCCCAACGTAACGGAGCGCTGGGTGCGCCGCGACGAGCAGGTTCGCGGGGAGCGTCCAAGGGGTCGTCGTCCAGACGAGGAGCACGCGCTGCGTCGCGCCCGGTTCGGAGCGGAGAGGAAATCGCACCGTGACGGACGGGTCGGTCGTCTCGCGGTACCCTTGGGCCACCTCGTGCGAGCTGAGCGGCGTCTCGCAGCGGGGGCAGTACGGAAGGCAGTAGAAGCCGGGCGAGAGGAGCTCCCGGTCGTACAGCGTCTTGAGCGACCACCAGACGCTCTCGATGAACTTGGGGTCCATCGTGTAGTACGGCTGGTCGTAGTCGAGCCAGTAGCCGAGCTCCCGGCTCATCTCCCGCCAGACGCCGGCGACCTCGAGCGCGCCCGTCCGGCACGCGTCGCAGAACTTCGCGACCCCGTACGTTTCGATCTCGATCTTCGACTTGATCCCGAGTCGTTTTTCGACCTCGAGCTCGACGGGAAGCCCGTGACAGTCCCAGCCCGCCATCGGGCTCACGAGATGGTAGCCGAGCATCCTCCGGTACCGGAGCTCAACGTCCTTGAGCGTCCGCGCGACGAGGTGGCCCAGATGGGGGACACCGTTCGCGGTGGGGGGCCCCTCCGTGAATCGGAACGTAGGCCCCCCCGCACGGCCGGCGGCGAGGCGTTCGGGGATGTGGTGTCGTTCCCAGAACGCGTGGACCTCGGCCTCGACGCGGGGCAAGGTGGTCCGGGGGGAAGCGGCCTCCTCCTCGGCCATGGGGCCTCGCGAGCCCCCGGGCGGGTTATAGCGATGCTGGCGCGGCCGTCGGCGCCGAGCGGAAAACCCGCCCGCTACCGGAAGAGCCCCGGCGGAGGAGGGCTCGAGGACTCGTACCCGACATACGAGGATCGGTGCCGTGCCACGACCCGCCCCTCGGCGCGACTCACGTGGCAGTTCGGCCCGAGGTAGATCTCCTCGGCGCGCAGAAACTCGCAACGGACCCCGTCGAGGTGGGCCTCGCGGGCCTCGATCCGTTCGGCGCTAAAGGCGGCGGACCGCTTCCAGGGTGGGAAGGTGATCCGTTTCAGGTCGATCGTGTCGCACAGGACGGACCGTGCCCGGCAGACTCCGTCCAGCTTCCCCGTGATGCGGCCCGCACGGATCCCCCCCGTGACGAGCAGGGTGCCCGAGAAGCGGAGCTCCGCCGCCGAGAGATCCCCCCCGACCGCGAGGTGACCCTCCGCGTCCACCGTACGCTCGGCCGCAAGGTCCGAGGTGAGCTCGGCCCGGCCGAGGAGACGGGCCTCCCCCGCCGAGACCGGCCCTCCGAGCCGTGCGGCGCCGTCGAGGTCGAGGAGCCCGGCGACCCGCGTGGGGGCGAACGTGTCGACCGAGCCACGGACGCGAAGCTCCCCGCAGCGGAGCTCGCCACCGACGGAGAGCATGCCCGAGATATCGAGTGTTCCTGCTTCGACGGTCCCGAGCACCTTCGCCGCCCCGTGGACCGACCAACGTAGCGTTCGGACGGTGTCCCGCCGGCTCGCTCCGTGATCGACGATCTCGCCGGAGAGCGGGGGCGGAGCGGGAGGGGCGGGTGGTGCCGAAGGGGGGGCCGGGGGAAGCTTCGGGGCGCTCGCCACGCTGAGGGGGGAAGGGGATGCAGCTGGTTCAGCGCTCGCCACGGCGGCGGGAGCGGCTGACCCGCTTAACGGCTGCCGGGGCGGCGGGGGACCCCGAGCTCGCGATGCGCCACCATGATGCAGCGGTCCTCGATCACGAGCGCGCCCGCGGCGCGGGCCTTCGCCGCTGCCTGCGGGTGCGCGACGCCGAGCTGCATCCAGATGGTGGGCACCTTCCGGGCGATCGCCTCGTCCACGATGGGCGGGACCTCCTCCGAGCGTCGGAAGATGTCCACGATGTCGATCGGGGTGTCGCGCGGTATCGAGGAGATGGACGGGTAGGCTTGCTCCCCCAGCACGGTGGAGAGCATCGGATTCACGGGGATGATCCGGTAGCCGTGCTCCTTGAGGTACTGGGCGATCCGGTTCGAATCGCGGTCCGGCTTGTCGGAGAGCCCGACCACGGCGATCGTCCGAGCTCGGCCGAGGCGGGCGCGGATCTCCGGATCGTTCTCGCTCACGGTGGTGCCGAGAAGGAGCGCCCACCGGCCATAACGGTTGGGGCATCCGTGCTCGCTCGCCACCCTTCCCACTCCCTCCGGGGAGAACGCGAGCAGCGACCTACGCTATCGGCGGAGGCGGTGGCACCGGGATCGACCGGAACTCGAGGAGCGGCGGGCGAGAGTACCGCGACCGAAGCGCCACGACGGCCGCCACCACGAGTCCGAGCAGCACGAGCCCGTAGTGGAGGCCGAGGGCCACGTTCGTGTTGACCACCGAGTAGAAGGAGCTCGCATCGAACGCTCCGTGGAGGAGCGCGATCACCACGAGGTTCCCCCCCGAGAGCGCCATACCCCAGGCGAACGCGAGCCCGAGCAGGACGAGCATGAGGAGCGGCACGGTCGCGATGACGCCGTACGTGCTCCAGTAGTACAGGTGTACGCCCGCGAACAGGAGGCTCGACATCGCGGCCGCGCTCCTCCAGGAGGCCGGGTTCCGGCCGAGCCAGTACCCGAACACCCACCCGCGGAAGATCGTCTCCTCGATCGCTCCGACCGCGAAGGAGAGCGCGATCCAGAACCACGGGTCGCCGGCGGCTCCCTGCACCACCGGGACCGATTTCGAGAGGAGGCGGACCGCGGAGGGGTCCACCACTTCGTAGATGATCAGGAGGACGATCGAGAGCAGCAGGGCTAGGAGCGAGAGCAGTCCGAACCACCGCAACCCCTCCACGGCGGCTCGGCCGGGGTTCGCGTTCCACGTCCGGAGCGGCCCAACCCCGACGAGGGAGAGGAACGCGAGGAGGGGGATGCCGTAGACGACCGCGAGGTCGCCGGGAAGGTTCCCATACACGACGAGCGCCGCCGGGAACCGCTCGGGGAGCAGATACTGGCTCACGACCGCGGCCACCGTGATCGCCGTGGCGAGGGCGTACGAGCGAACCGAGGCGGGCGCGGGAATCGTGGGGGCCGTAGCGGTCACTGCGGTCCCACCTTCTCCCCTCGGCACGGCGACCGTCCGAGGGTATTTCCGTACCCGGTCCGCGCTCGCGCCCGCCCCTGACTTAGGATTCTCGAGGGCCGGTGAGCGTCGAGCCTCGGGCCCCGATGCCGCGGACTCGCTCCGCGGCGGCCAGGGCAGCGAGGAGGTCGTCCAGCGTGCTGCGCGCGCTCGCCGCACTCGTGGCACTCACCGCGAAACGGAGGGTGGCGCCTCGTCGTGACGTCACCAGGTAGTCGGGCCGGTCCGCCTCGAGCGCGCTCCGAAGCTCCTCCGCCTCCCGCTCGCTCTCGTAGGTCCGTTCGAGTTCGACCTCGACGTGGTCGACGCTCGACGGACTGTCGGGGGCACGGCTCGCCGTGGGACGCGGAGCGGTTTTCCCTCGCTCGGCCGGTCCGCTCTCGCCCATCGCCGGCCGCGACCCGCTAGTGCTTGCCCTTGCTGCCGCGCCCGGAGACGGGGGCGGGACCCGAGGCGGCGCCGGGACCCCGGTCGAGCGCCCCTGGAACGACGGGGGCGGTGCCGAGCCGCCGGGTGAGCTCGAGCTGCGCCCGCTCTTCGAGGTAGGCGAGCACGCTCGGCCAGATCGCGTTCTCCTTGCGCGCCTTGTTCTCGAAGTTGTGCTCGGAGATGAACTTCGCATACGCCCCGCGCGACTTCGCATCCCACGCGCCGTTCGTGGGTCCGAGGTAGAAGCCGAGCACGGAGAGCGCCCGCTGCGCGCGGAGCGCGACATCGCCCGCGAGGGGGAGCAGCAACGCGGGGTCCTCCCGCTCGAGCAGCGTTAGGTCGTAGACGCGGAACACCCGCCGGAGCTCCTCGATCGGGTACGGATGGTCGTCGACGCGGAGGTCGACCCAGCGGTCGCTACCCTGGTCGTAGCCGCCCTTCGAACGGACGACGAGCAGGGCCGCGGATTGCATCCCGCGCCGGTCCCCTCCCTCCCGTTGGCCGGCGTCGAGCGCGGCGAGGAGCCGCTCCGGGAGGTCTCCCGGGGTCCGCTCGAAGCTCCGCGCCATCGCCTCGACCACCGCCGGCGCGAACAGGATGTTCCCTTGGCAGGAGAACCCCGGGCCCGTGCGATGGCCCGCCCATTCGAGGCATTTCGCGCCCGTGTAGGCGGCGCTCGTTCCGGTCCGGTCCACCACCCCGAGCTGTCGATGGTCCCGCTCGGGGTCGGCCGCGACGAGCCGCTTCACCACCTCCGAGGCGGAGGTGCCCGCGCGCAGGAGCGCGAGCCCTTCCGGGCCGAACTTCACGTTGGCGTGCGCTTGCGTCGCGATGGCGCCGACGCCCGCTTCCGCCCAGGGGACGACGGCTCCGACGGCGATGAACTTCGACTGGACGGCGACGCCCCACTCGCCGCGCGCCGGGTCCGCCGCGACGACGGAGAAGGTCCCGAATCGGGGCTGGACCATCGCTCGGTCGGAGAGGGAGGGTTCGGGATAAGATTAGCCGGCGCGGGCTCGACGAGCGCGTGCGCGCGATCCACCTGCGCGGCCGCTTCCGTCCACCGTCCCGCCGCAAGCTCCGTCTGCGCTTGCGCGAGCGCGCGCCGTGCGCGGGCGATCTCCGATTCGCTCCGTACCGCGAACCCAAGGAGCCGGCCGATGAGCTCCATGCGGTTGCGCAGCCGCTCGATGTCGAGCGGAGGGCTCTCCGAGGAGCCGTTCGTGGGGGTGTAGCCGACGAGGCCTCGCGGCGGCTCGAGCACCCGGTCGGGCGGCGCGCGTGCGTGAAGGTCCGAGTCGAGGCGCAGGAGGAGCGACTCCGCCTCCCGCCAGGCGCCCCGCGAGAGGAGCCGGCGGGCGTGCTCGAGCTCCCGGTCGGCGTCGGGGTACGCGTGCCCCTCGCGCCGCGCGGTCGAGAGCTCGTGACGGACCCCTTCCAAGAAGCCTTCGAGCTCCGCGGCGCCTCCGCGGTCGGCGCGCCTACTACGCGGGGGCGTCACCGGCCTCGGTCGCGGGATTCGGCGCGGCGGTGCGGGCCCCGGCGTTCGGGATCGGAACCCGTTCGCGTAGGGTGGCCCAGAGCCGGTCGAGGGGGGACCAGAACGCACCCGCCGGGCCCGCCGCGAGCGCCGCCTCCGCCGCCGCGAGATCCGCGGCGAGGTCGTCGATCTTCGTGCCCTTGCGGCCCTCGGCCTCGAGCGCGCCGCGGGCGAGTTTCAGCTGCGCCTCTCCCTCCCGGCGCACCTTGCGGCTCTCCTTCTCCTCAGGGCTTAGCGCGTGATCGGGGTCCCAGTGGGGAGGCTGCGGACGGATCACCTTCACGCGGAGCACCAAGAACGGCTCGGGGAGCGTCGGCCAGCGGGGCTCGGCGAACCGGATAGCGAGCTGGTCCAAGTACCCCGAGGCGATCTCGAGCTCGCCCCGAGCCAGCGCCGCCTCGGCGTTCGCATACGGGGTCAGGAGCTCCGCCGAGAGCGGGCGGCGCCACGTGTCGAGGCGCAACGCGATCCGGCTCGGGACGAGCCGGCGTACGAGCACCGCGGTCGAGTCGGCCACGACGGGCGCGGCGGCGGCCGCCGTCTCGGGCGGTTTGTTCGGGGCGCCGGGCATGGGTTAGAGGAACGCCTCGAACTCCCGGGTCACTTCCGGGTACTTCACGTGGACCGCCTTCAAGATGTTGTGCACGGAGAGCTTCTCGAGCTTCACGCCCTCGAGGGCATCGACCACCTTGTTGAACGTCTCGTCGGAGAGGGAGCAGAGCTTCTCCTTCGCAAGCCAGTTCCGGTACAGCTTCTCCTCAAAGCGCGCGCGCCAGCCGCGGTCGTACTCGGCGAGCACCTCCTTCGAGGCGTCCCCGTTCGCGACCGCCTTCGCCGCCACGGTGCCGGCGATCTTGCCCGCGATGCAGCCGTTAGCGATGCCCCCGCCCGTGAGCGGGTCGATCATCCGGGCCGCGTCCCCCACGATGAGGAAGCCGTCCGTGACGGTCTGCTTCATCGGCGCGGAGATGGAGACCCCGCCGCCCACCATGTCGATCTTCTTCCCCTTCGCGTAGCCCGGGTGCTTGTCGATCCACCGGTCGAGGTACGACTTCGCGTCCGCGGGGCTCTTCACCTTGCTCACCTGGACGCCGATGCCGACGTTGGCGAGCCCGTCCGCCTTCGGGAAGATCCAGACGTAGCCGCCCGGGGCGCAGGTGCCGAGGTAGAAGTCGCAGTAGCGGACATCGCTGTCGACGTTCGTCATGCGGTACTGCAGGCAGGTGTCCATGTCGCGGAGCTGCAGGTTCGTCGGCAACCCCGCCCACCGGCCGACCTGGCTCTCGAAGCCGTCGGCCCCGACCGTCACCTTGGCGCGGATCTCGAGCGGTTCTCCGAACCGCTTCGCCTTGACGCCCACGACGTGGCCGTTCTCGCGCAGGATGCCCGTCGCCGAGGTCTTGAGCCAGATGTCGACGCCGGCGTTCGCCGCGTCGATCGCGAGCTGCTTGTCGAAGCCGTCCCGCTCGACGACGTAGCCGACCTCGTTCCCCGCGTCCTTCTCGTTGATCTCGAGGCACTTCTCGCTCGGGGAGTAGATGCGCGCGCCCTCCACCTCGACGTTGATCCACTTACCGGGGACGATGCCGACCTCGGGAAGCCAGTCCTTGCTCATCCCCTCGCCGCAGCGTACGGGGGAGCCGATCTCCTGGCGCTTCTCGATCATGAGCACGTTCGCGCCCGCCTTCGCCGCCCACTTCGCGGTCATCGAGCCCGCGGGCCCGGCGCCTACCACCAGCACGTCGGTGCGCACGGTCTCCATGAGCGGAAGGGACCTAGCCGATCGCGATCGCGCCGACGGGACAGGCCTTCACGCAGATCTCGCAGCGCGTGCAGACCGTCTCGTCGAAGGTGATCCGCGTCTCGTCCAGGTAGATGCAGTTGAGCGGGCAGATCCCGACGCACGCTCCGCAGTAGATGCAGAGCTGCCCGCTCGATTCGATGTGCAGACTACGTTTGGAGGGGGGCACTCGCTAGCGCCTCTCGGTTGGACCGCCCCAATCCCACTTAAAGGCTTCCGCAACTCCGCAAGCGAGCATTTCTCGTCGCAGAACCGCTCGTGCACCACCTCGCTCCGGACGGAGAGCGGGCGGCCTCGCGAGGCTCCAGCGTTCCCATCGGGCCGCGGCGCGCACCTAGCTCGGGGTGGGCGCGGCGGGGGTTGCGGCGCGGGCCGGGGGGTGGGCAACGGCACGCTCCGTGAGCCACTTTTCCGCATCGAGCGCGGCCATGCAGCCCAAGCCGGCGGCGGAGACCGCCTGGCGGTAGCGGTGGTCGTAGACATCTCCCGCCGCAAACACTCCTTCGACGCTCGTGCGGGTGAGCTCGGTCGTCCTGAGGTAGCCGTGCTCGTCGAGCTCGAGCGCGCCGCGGAACACCTCGGTCGCCGGGTCGTGGCCGATCGCGACGAAGAGGCCGCCCACGGGGAGGGTTTCCACTTTTCCCGTCGTGAGGTCCTTCACCCGAAGCCCCTCGACCGAGTTCGCCCCGAGCACCTCGACCACCTCGCTCGAGAGCCGAAACCCGATCTTCGGGTTCGCGCGGGCGCGGCTCTCGAGGATGCGGCTCGCGCGGAACCCGTCGCGCCGGTGGATCACGGTGACGCGGCTTGCGAACTTCGTGAGGAAGGTCGCCTCCTCCATCGCGGAGTCGCCGCCGCCCACGACGGCGAGCTCTTTCCCCTTGAAGAAGAACCCGTCGCAGGTGGCGCACGCCGAGACCCCCTTGCCCCGGAGCTTCTGCTCGCTCGGCAGGTCGAGCCATCGGGCGTTCGCCCCCGTGGCGACGATCACCGCCTCCGCCTCGACCGCGCCCGAGAGCCCGGCCTCGAGCCGGAACGGGTGATGCGTGAAGTCGACCTTGGTGACGTTCGCCTCCCAGAACTCCGTACCGAACCGCTTCGCCTGGGCCCGGAACTTGTCCATGAGCTCGGGGCCGAGGATCCCCTCGGGGAACCCGGGGTAGTTTTCGACATCGCTCGTCAGCATGAGCTGACCGCCGCTCGGCACCCCCGCGATGACGAGCGGGGCGAGGTTCGCCCGCGAGGCGTAGATGGCGGCGGTGAGCCCGGCGGGACCGCTCCCCACGATGACGAGGCGACGGCGGACGGGCTCGGCAGCGGTCATCGACGTGACACCGGAAAGTGCGGGATAACCCTTCGCCCGGAGCTTACGGCGGCGGAAGGTGGAGCCGGTCCGGTCCGCCGGCTTCCGCGTACCGGCTCCGGAAGAAGAGGAGCGGCAGCCCGTCCCGGCCCTCGGCGAGCGCCTCGACCTCCCCGACCA
>JAKIWH010000128.1 GCA_022750125.1 Thermoplasmata archaeon | reverse complement strand
AGTGACGATGACGACAACCGAGAACAACCAAGCGAGCGAGAACGGCGTGACGATCGAACCCACGATGACGCTCCCCGAGGTGCGGGCATGATGGGCTCCTCGCGGATCGCGGACCTCGAGGTCCGCGCGACCGAGGCCGTGAACCTCTGGGACAGCCACGTGGGGAACTGCTACGACTGCCTCGCGCAGGGCAACTCGCTCTGCGCGGAGGGTGTCTACCTCACGCAGGACGTCGTCCAGCGCCGCAGTGCCTTCGAGGCGCACCAGAACCGGATGCTGCTCGCGGGCGGAGCGTCGAAGCGGAGCCTACTGCGCGGTCGCGCGGTGGCGGCCTAAGCCTCCCGGGATCGAGGAGCCGCCGCCCGTGACCGACGCGCCGCACACGACGATCCGCCCGCAGACCGAAGCGGAGGTGGCCCGCTAGGCCTCGGCGCCTTCCCTTGCCACCGGTCGCGCCGAAGCGGCCCATCCCGCGAGCACCCCCCGCGGACGGCCCGTCGGCGCGGCCAACCTGGTTCCCGCGCGGGACCGGGCCCCAAAAAATGCGAGGGCCCCGACTCTTCCCTGGGGCTTTCTGGGATGGGGGCCCGTCCCGCTACTGTCTATTGTCCCCAAAACGGTCCGAGCGACTGCCGCCGGATCCGGACCATCTCGTCGAGCGTTGACCGCTCGCCGTCCGAGAGCGTCACCGACCGGAGCGTCCGGACCGCACTCTCGGGCACCGAGACGTACACCGTGTCCCCCTCCTCGAGGGTCCGGTGGACGATCGCCCCGTCGATCGAGGCGGCGAGCTCCGTCCCCTCCGCCGCTTCCCGGACCGAACTGCCTTCCTTCTGGAGGCTCTTGAGAAGCCCGAGCTCACTGCCATCCTGGCGAAGGAGGCGGACGCCGGGGCGGAGCGTGCCCGCAAGGACCTTGATCCCGACGATCGCCGGCTTTGAGGTGCGGAACACGAATCCGGGCAGCACCTGGAACTTCGCGGGGTGGGCGATGTCTCCCCGGAGCTGTTCGGCGAGCTGCTTCGCTCGCTCCTCCTTCCAGCGGCCGTACTCCTCGAGGAGCCGGTACATCACCTCCCCCCGAAGCAAGCGGACCGAGCCTTCGAGGCCGGGCGGGATCGCGTCCTCAGTGACGGGCACGTTGAAAGCGAACACCGCGCGGTGGACCGGGTCCCGGACGCTCGCGGTCCTGAGGATCATGGGCCGGCTCACCGCCCCTACCTCAGCGCCGTGGATGGGGATGCCGGCCTCCCGGCACTCGAACGCGAGAGCTTCGAGCCCGCCGAGCGTGTCGGCGGCGAGCTGCACACCGCTCTCGGCGAAGTCGGTGACGGGGTGGCTCTCGAGCGCGAGCAGCTCCCGGACCTCCTCGAGGTCCTGCGGACCCAGGATCACTTTGAGGAGCCCGCCTGGAAGCGCCTCCTCGAGCCCGGTCGCGGACAGGTACACGCCGGCCGCGGCCTGGACCTCCTCAAGCGACTCCAGGTGGCCCGCCTGGGAGCGGCGTGCTCGCTTCCCGGGCGAGGGCCGATAGATCCCGCGGACCCGTCCCTCCTTGGGACCTGCCCGGCCCGTGAAACCGAACTCGTCCCCGACCTTGAGCGTCCCGCGGTAGAGGATCACGGAGGCGACGGGGCCTACCCCCTTCTGCTCGCTCCGTTCGAGGATGGTCGCCTCTGCGCCTTCGGTGGTGCGGGCGAGCTCCCCTTCGAGGAACCGTTGCGCGAGGCCGACCAGGAGCGCGAGGAGCTCCGGGACCCCCACCCCCGATTTCGAGGAGACCGGGACGATCCCCAGATTCCTGGTGAAGTCGCTCACCCGGTCGAACCGCTCCGCCGAGAAGCCCAGGTCGGTGAGCGTCTCGGCGACCGCGTACAGTCGCTCATCGAGCGCCTTGCCGAACTCGGGGCCACTGCGGGCGAGCGCCTCCTTGAGCGGGGTCGGTCCCGTGGGCTTACGCCAGCCGGGGAGGAGGTCGATCTTGGTGAGGGCCACGGCGAACGGGGTCTTCTCGTGCTTCAGGATCTGGACCGACTCGCGGGTCTGCGGCATCACTCCCTCCCGGCAATCGACGACGAGGATCGCGAGGTCGGCGAGCGCGCCCCCTCGCCGGCGCATCGTCTCGAAGGAGCGGTGGCCCGGCGTGTCCACGATGAGCAGGCCGGGAACGCGGAAGTTCTCGGTGGGCAGGATGCCGCGGCACAGCTCGAGCACCGTTTCCTGAGGGATCTCGACCGCCCCGATGTGCTGGGTGATCCCTCCCGCCTCCTGGGAGGCTCGGACCGAACCCGCGATCCGGTCGAGGAGCGTCGTCTTCCCGTGGTCCACGTGGCCCAGGAGCGAGAGGATCGGCTGGCGGAGGGCGCCCACGGCGCAAGGACCGGCGTGAGAGAGAAAGCGGTTGCTCCGACCGCTACGGCTCGCTCCCCGTGAGCTCCGCGAGGGATGCCGCGACGAGGGGCACCCAGAGCTCTCCGCGCTCGAGCCCGCCGTGCGAGCCGCGCATGCCGCGGTACGGCTCGGGTCCGCTCGGCGCCTTGTAGGTGACACTTGCCGGCGATGGGGGGACCACGACGAGCTCGCCGGTACGCTCACGCAACTCCGGGTGATCGGGCGGCGGTCCGAACCAGCCGGCGCTGTGGACCTCCTCAAAGCTCCGATACAGCGTGGCCGGAGGGAGCCGACGACGGAGCTCGGCGAGGAGTTTCCTGCGCCGTCCCTCGCGCGGAGAGAAGTAGATCGCGCGTCGGTCGCCGGTCGGGGGGGAGCGTAGTTCGGCGAGGATGGAAGGTGTCACCTCGACGCGGAGTGTGGCTTCCGGCGCTACGGGAACGAGGCCGTGGTCGCCGGTAATCCAAAAATCGAGGTGCCGGGCGCGACGCGCCGTGAGCCGTCGCGCGACGGAGGCGAGCACGTCGCGCAGCCGGGCGAGCTCCAGCGCGACGAGGGTCGGATCCGGGCCCCGCCGGTGCAGCACGGTGTCGAGCTCGTCCCAGTAGACGTAGAGCACCTTGGGAGGGTCCGGGCGCCCGAGCAGACTCGCAAGCTCGTGTACGAGGTCGGAAGCCGTGAGGTAGCCGCGCAGGTCGGCGCCCGAGTAGAGGAGCCGGGTGAATCCAGTGCCCCGGAAACTCTGCCGTGTTAGCACCGTCGCGGCGAGCCCCCGGTCAAAGAGGGTCGGAACGCCTCGGATCCCCGACGGGTCGAGGGCCGCCGGGAGAAGAGAATCCTGTTGAGCGACGGAGATCGGGTTCATGTGGATGAGGTCCGCGACCGTTCCCCACGCTGGCAGGAACTGACGGTGACCTAGGACACCATG
>JAKIWH010000042.1:2804-15910 GCA_022750125.1 Thermoplasmata archaeon | reverse complement strand
CGCACCGTCGCCTAGGCCGAACTTGTCGAAGGTGCCCGGTCGGCTCGCCTCGATCCAAATGTCGGAGCGGGCGAGCAATTTGAGAAAGAGCGCCCGGCCCTCATTGGTGCGGACGTCGAGCCCGAGCGAGAGCTTGTTCCGACCGTACTGCACCCACGATTCGGAGGTCGTCGCCTCGGCCGGGGCGCCGACCGGCAGGAGCGGGGGCAGGCCGCGCGTCGGGTCAGCGTACGGCCGTTCGAACGGCGGGCCCTCTACATGGATCACCTCGGCACCGAACTCCCCGAGATGGGTTGCGGCCCAAGGTCCGGCGACGAAACGGCCCGTGTCCACGACCCGGAGACCGGCAAGCGGTCCGAAAGCGGGTACGAGCGCGTCCGCTCGGGGTGGCATCGACCCCCGGGCGGTCGCCGCCCTTTAAAGCGGGAGGTTCACCCCCGAACCTCCGCCCCCATATACCGGACGGTCGAGAATGGCCCGATGAAAGATCCTCCGTGGGTCCGGCTCGAGGGCGAGGCGTTCCGCGACGAACTCGTCCGCTACAAGATGGCGAACCACCCGTTCCGCACCCACCCGTTCTTCGCCGAGGTGGAGAGCGGGAAAGCCCCTCGCGAGCTGCTGCACCGCTGGGTTACGCAATTCTACCCTTGGCTTGCGTGCGTCCCCCTTGCGATGGCAGAGCGGTTCTCCCGGTGCTCCTGGGAGGCACGGTTCGATCCCTACCGCCGGATGATCCTCGACCAGCTCGTCGAAGAGGCCGGTGACCCAAAGGGAAAGGAACCGGGCCACCCCGAGCTTTGGCTCCGGTTCTGCGAGGGGCTCGGACTCCCCCGTTCGAGCGTCATCGGCGCTCCGCTCCTGCCGAGCACGCTCGTAGCGATCGACGACTTCCTCTACTTGAACCGGGAGGTTCCGTTCTACGTCTCCGCCGCGGGCTCCTCGGAACCTCCGAACGTGGAGCTCTGCGCGCGGCTACTGCCCGCGTTTCGCTCGCACTACGGCGTCAAGGAGCAACACCTCGCCTACTACACTCTGCACGTTACGGCGGACGAGGAGCACAGCCGGTTCGTCGGCCAGATGGCCGCCGACTTCGCTACCACACCCGAGATCCGCAGGGAGATGTGGGACGCCATGCTGCGAGGCTTCGCCCTTCACCGTCTCCTAGTGGACGGGGCGACCGGGGCGGCCCATACCCCTCCTCCGCCTTGAGCGGCGGCCCGTCGACCGGCGGCGGGTGAGGGCGGTGGGACGGCCATGACCGACGGCGTCGAGCTCCGCCTACGACGGCTCCTCCCACCCGGCGGCCGTCGACTCTTCTCGGTGCCGCTCGACCACTCGGTATCGATGGGACCGATCGCGGGGCTGGAGCGGACCCGGACCGTCGCCCGGGAGCTCGTACGGGCCGGCGTGGACCTCCTCATCGCTACGCCCGGCGCGGTGCGCGAGATCCTCCCCGAGCTCGCGCCTTCGACCCTCCTCGGGGTCCACCTGTCCGTGTCCACCTCGCTCTCTCCCGAGCCCGACCGAAAGCGACTCGCGGGCTCCGCCCAAGAGGCGGTTCGGTTGGGTGGCGACCTCCTTTCCGTCCAGGTGAATTTCGGAGTTGCGGGCGAGGGCGAGATGCTCGTTGCGCTCGGCGAGGCCGTCGAATCCGGTCATGCCCTCGGCCTCCCCGTCCTCTGCATGAGCTACGTCAAGGGCGAGCACCGTGGAACGCCGGAGGAGCTACAGCACGCCGCCCGAGCCTCGGCCGACCTGGGCGCGGACCTGGTGAAGGTCTCCCACCCAGGGTCCCCGGAAGCCTTGCGCCGGCTCGTCGAGTCAACCCCGGTGCCGGTGCTCCTCGGGGGAGGGATCCGCCTGGACGATGAGGCGGCGGCACTCGAACGGATCGCGGGGGCGCTCGCGGCCGGCGTCTCCGGGATCTGCTTTGGGCGCAACTTGTTCCAACGTGAGCCGCTCGAGCCGTTCGCACGACGGGTCGGGGAGCTCGTCCACGCGGCCGGGACTGGGCCGAGGTGAGCGCCGATCGCCTTGTCCTCCGGCTGCGGGGGGGGAACAGCAGCGAGATTCGAGCGCTTGGAGTCGAAGCGAGGCGACGCGGCTTCCTGCGCCTCCTCCTTGGGGCGCCGATCCCCGAGGAGCTTCGCGTGGGCCCGTCGTTCGAGGAGGCGAGCGACCGGGTCGAGGCGCTCGATGGTTCGACCGCCGTCCTCTCCCGCATCTCGATCCGGGAGCCTGCGGATCTTGAGCTCGCGGCCACCCGGCTCGCGCGGGGTGAGTCGCTCTTGGTCCGTTTCGAACTCGAGCGGGTGCTCCCGCTGGAAACCCTGGTCGCTCACCGCGGGCGAGATGCAGTACTCTGGGTCGAAGTGTCCCGGCTCGCGCAGCTACCCGCCGCCTTGGGTGCTCTCGAACACGGCGCGGATGCAGCTGTCGTGGAGGTTTCCTCGGCCTCCGACCTGGATGCCCTGGTACCCTTCCTCGTATCGGTCCAGACACCGAGCCTCCGGTGGCGGGCCCTGCGGGTCGCGCGTGTCACCCCGATGGGAATCGGGGATCGCGTGCTCGTCGACACGTCGAGTCTCCTCGATGCCTCGGAGGGCCTCCCGCTGGGTTCCTCGGCCGCGTGGCTCTTCCTCGTCCTGAGCGAGGCGGTCGGCTCACGCGTGACCCGGCCTCGTCCGTTTCGAGTGAACGCCGGGGCGCCGCACTCGTACACCTTGCTGTCGAACGGAGAGACCCGGTATCTCTCCGAGCTCGAGGCCGGCGACTCCCTCCTCCTCGGCAGAGTCGACGGTAGGACGCGGAGCGTCCGCGTGGGGCGTCTCAAGATCGAGCGCCGCCCGATGCTGCTCGTGGAGGTCGAGACGCCGAACGGCCGGGCGACCCTGTTCGTCCAGGAAGCCGAGACGGTCCGAGTCCACGACGGCGCTGTCCCGATTTCGGTGACGGAGCTCGCTGTTGGAAACCGGCTGCTGGTCGCCGAGCTTCCTCCCGCCCGCCACCTCGGACGAACCGTGAGCGAGCACCTCGAGGAGCGATGAGTCCGACCGCCCCGTTGATCGTCGCGAGCCTGTCGGGGCGGACCGCCGAGTCGTGTCGCACTCAGGGCGAGGCTGCAGCGCGCGAAGGGGCCGATTGGGCCGAGATCCGCATCGATCGATGGAGCGAGGACGCACGGGCTCATCTCATGGAGCTTTTTCCGGCCCCTCTCCCGCTTCTCGCCACCCTCCGCTCTCGAGCGGAAGGGGGCGCTGCCTCCGACGTGCCTGAAGAACGGGAGGAGACCCTCCGTCGCGCCCTCGAACTTCCGTTCGTCGCTGTCGATCTTGAAGTCCGGCGGGACCTTTGTCTCGACTTCGTGCGCGCCGCCCGACCTTCCTCCTTGGGAACTCCGCGGCTGGTATTCTCGGCCCACCTTCCCGAGGGGACGACCGCGAGCGAGCTCCGCCGCCTGATCGCGGAACCATTGCCGGTCCCCGGAGTCCGAAAGCTCGTCCTGCCGGCGTCGGTCGCCCGTTCGGTCATCGATCTTCTGCCCCTCGTCGACTCCCTACCCGACCCGAGGCCGACGGTGCTCACTACCGGTCCCTCGGGGCCGCTGTTCCGGCTTTGGGCCCCTGAGCTTCGCATGCCCCTAGTGTACGGCTCGCTCTCGGGGCATCCCGCCACGGACGCGGTCGAACCCTCCCAGCTGCCGGTCGCTATCTTGAGGCGTCTCCAGCGCGCGGGGGGCACGCGGGTCCTCCTCGGGCTCCTCGGCTCCCCCTTGGGGCAGAGCCCATCCCCAACCCTCTTCGAGCGATGGTTCGCTACCCAGGGCGAGGCCGCGACGTACGTTCCGATCGAGTTGAGCGACGGTAGAGTTCTCGGGGTCGTGCTCGAGTCGCTCGCGGCGAGGGGGTTCCGCGGGGTGAACCTCACCCACCCGCTCAAGCTGGCGGCGCACGAACTGAACGCGGTCGCGGGGATCGAGGCGCGTCGCGCGGGATGCGCGAACTTCGTCGTGTTCGGTCCCGACGGTTGGAGAACGGAGAACACCGACGCGCGAGCGATGCGCCGCCGACTCTCCGAGCTCGAAGCGCAGCGGGGCGGTCCGTTCAGCTCGGTGCTCATCTACGGCACCGGGGGAGCCGCGCGTGCCACGCTCGCGGCCCTCGAACCAGGAGGGCGGCCGGTCGCACTTCTTGGTCGAAGTCCGGCCAAGATCTCGGAACTCGGGAGCGTGTCGGGACGCGAACCCGAAGTTCCGGATCGCGCGAGCTACGACCTCGTGGTCAACGCGACCACTTCTGGACGGGCCGGCGTCGAGCCACTTCCTCCCACTTGGCTCTCCCGGATCGGAAAGGGTTCCATGGTTCTCGATTGGGTCTACCGTCCTGCCGTCCCCGCGCTCGAGCTCTGCTGCGCGGAGCGCGGAGCTCACTACGAGGAGGGGAGCCGTCTGCTGCTCTACCCGGCCGCGGAGAGTTACCGGGAGTGGTTTGGACGCCCGCTCTCGTCGGCCGAGGAGCAGGTGGGGTGGGAGGCGTAGGAAGCGCGTTCGGAGCGGTGAGCTTCGTGAACGCCATGCTGTGCGGGCAAGGCTGCGCGGCCGCGATCTCGCTCCGAGCGGAGGCGGAAGTGGCGTTGGAGGAGTCGGCCCGCGCGACTCCTCGGATCCGCATCGCACCGGAGGCGGACACCCCGCTCGCTCGAGCGGCCTTGCTCTCCGCCCTCCGTCGATTCGCACCGGACGCCTCCCTCTCGGCCGAGCTCGCGCTCCGTTCCAATATTCCGCCGGCGCGCGGGCTCAAGAGCTCCTCCGCGGTCGCGAGCGCGATTTTCCGGGCGACGGAAGCCGCGGTGGGTTCGCGAGAGCCCGCGCCGGCGGAGGAGGTCGCTCGACTCGTTGCGGACGTTGGTCTCTCGGTCGGGCTCAGCGCGACGGGGGCGTTCGACGATGCGCTTGCCGGCCTCGAGTCTGGGGTAGTGATCACCGACAATCCGAGACGGCAGGTCTTAGCTCGGACCGCGGCCCCGAAAGAGTGGGAGCTGCTCCTGTGGGTACCTCGATCTACCCACGCACCCGCCCCCCAGCTGCACGAGGCGCTCCAACAGTTCGCGAGCGAGGGAGAGGAGGCCGTTCGTCAAGCCCGCGACGGAAATCTGCTCCCCGCCCTGGAGCGCAATACGCGCGCAGTGGAGCGGGCACTCGGCATCGACCATCGCCCCTTGCACGACGAGCTTCGAAGGAAGGGGGCGCTGGCGAGCGGTGTGACCGGGCTCGGACCGTCGGTAGCCGTGGTGCTCAAGCCCGAGAGCCGCCGCTCGGTCAGGGCCGCGCTTCCGGCGAGCGGCGGGGAGATCTTGAGCGCCACTTTCGTCGCGCCTCCGGGGCCCAGTCGGTGACGGCTCTCACGCTCTTGCCAAGCCCGTTGAGCGGGAGCCTTCGGGCCCCTCCTTCGAAGAGCTACACCCACCGCGGTGCGGTCATCGGACATCTCTCGCGAGCGCCGTTCGAGTTGCGTGGACCGCTGTCGTCGGAAGACACCCAAGCAACCCTCGCAGGATTGAGGGCGCTCGGCTCTTCGATCCAAGAGCAGAAGGAGCGGTGGGTGTTCGAGGGCGCTCGCCCCCACCGGGGAAGTCGGACTCGCGTGGTCCGCTGCGCTTCCTCGGGAACGACCTTTCGGTTCCTACTGTCGGTGGCGGCCCTCGGTCCGAACCCCGTCCGCTTCGAAGGTAACTCCGACCTCGCCCGTCGTCCGGTCGGACAGCTCCTCGAAGCCCTCGAGGCTCGCGGCGCCCACGCTCACCGGCCGCCCAAGGGGCGGAGTCTCCCGGTTACGATCGATGGTGCCATTCGACCCGGCCTCTTCGAGGTCTCCGGAGCGGAGAGCTCTCAGTTCCTCTCTTCGCTGCTGCTCGTCGCTCCCGTCCTTCCGAGCTCCTCCATCCTTCGGATCACCTCCCCGCTCGTCTCGCGTCCCTACGTGGACGCCACCCTCGCGGCCCTCGTTCGTCAGGGGGTGCAGGTGAGGGTCGGAACGAACGAGTGGGAGGTCCGCTCGCCCGAAGGCTACGTCCGTCGGAGCTTCGAGGTGACGGGGGATGCTTCCTCGGCAGCGTTCCTGTGGACAGCCGCGGCGGTCGGCGAAGGTGCTGTCGAGGTGAACGGAATCGACGCGCGATGGCCGCAGGCGGACCTCGCGATCCTCGACCTCCTGGCTCGCGCCGGGGCGACGGTCCGGCGGAGACACGGGGGCATCCGTGTGGAAAGCGCCGACCACCTACCGTTCCAATTCGACTTTACCGACTGCCCCGACCTTCTCCCGCTCGGAGGCGTGCTGGCCTCGTTCTCGCGCAGGGGAACGAGCACGCTCCGCGGCGCTGCGCACGCGGCCCTCAAGGAGTCGGACCGGGCCGCGGCCACCGAGGCACTCGCGCGGCACCTCGGTGCGCGCACGCAGCGCACCCACCGAGGGCTCCTCGTCACTCCTGGCGCGCTTCCGCGATCGCTACGCTCCCTCCCGTCCGGCGATCACCGGATCATCATGGCGAGCGCCGTCGCCGCGCTCGGATTACGGGAGCCCTCCAGGATCCGCTCCGCCGACGCCGTCGCAAAGTCGTACCCGGGATTCTGGGAGGCGCTCCGAGCCCTCGGAGCGGTTGCTCGACCGTGAGCGGTAAGCAGTTTGGGAGCCATCTCAAGCTCGAGCTGTTTGGCTCGAGCCACGGCCCCGAGGTCGGATGCGAGCTGCGCGGCCTCCGCCGTGGCCTCCCGCTTGACTTGGGAGAGATCCAGGCGATGCTCGACCGACGCGCGCCGGCTCGGCGCAGCCTTGGTACGCGCCGTCGCGAGCGCGATCTCCTGATCGTCGAGCAGGGAATCCGCAACGGACGGAGCACGGGCTCGGTCCTCCGTGCCCATGTCCTCAACGAGGACGTTCGGCGGTCGGACTACGCCCGGATCCGCTCGACGCCTCGGCCCGGTCACGCGGACTATCCGGCTCGGGTACGGTACGGACCGGACGCCGACCTCTCCGGGGGAGGGATCTTCAGCGGCCGAATGACGGTCGGCCTCGTGATCGCGGGCGCGGTCTGCGGCCAGCTCCTCGGCCCTCTCGGGGTTCGTGCGGCCGGGTTCGTCGCGAGCGTTGGCGCGGTCGAAGGTCCCTCACGACCCGAGGCGACTCCAGAGGAGATCCAGGCGCTCCGAGGGACAAACGAGGTCGGGGCTCTGAGCCCCGAGGCTGGCGCCGCGATGGCCGCGGAGATCGGAGCTGCGCGCCGTGCCGGGGACAGCGTTGGCGGAGTGATCGAGACGCGGGTGTCGGGGCTGCCGGTCGGGCTAGGCGAACCGTTCTTCGATTCGGTCGAGGCGACGGTGGCGCATCTCGCCTTCTCGGTTCCCGGGGTCAAGGGCATCGAGTTCGGCGCGGGCTTCAGGACCGCCCGACTCCGAGGAAGCGAGAACAACGATCCGTTCGCGTGGAAGGGCGGGCGCGTCGTCACGCGCACCAACCACGCGGGCGGCATCCTGGGAGGACTCACGACCGGCATGCCCGTGCTCTTCCGGGTGGCGATGAAACCGACGCCGTCGATCGCGCGCCCCCAGGCAACCGTCGACCTCGAGGCCGGAGGAGCCGCGACCCTACGGGTGCCAGGTCGGCATGATCCCTGCATCGTGCCCCGAGCTGTCGTCGTCATGGAGGCGGTCGCCCTCTTCGCCCTCGCGGACCTCGCGTACGAAGGGGGCTGGCTCCGCTGACCTCCGAGCGGCGCCCGGTCGCGATCCTCGGTGCCAGCGGCTACATCGGGCAGCAGTTCGTTCGGCTCCTAGCGGGCCACCCGTGGTTCGAGCCGCGCTGGCTCGTTTCCGGCCCGCACTCGAGCGGCCGTCACCTCTCGGAACTCTGGCAGCTCGCGGAAACGCCGATGCCGTCCCTCGGCGACGACCTGCTCCGGGCGATGAGCCCGGCGTCGCTAGCGCGCGCCGGGGCGTTCGCGGCCTTCAGCGCTCTTCCCTCGGGATCGGCGAGGGAGGTCGAGTCGGAGCTTCGCCGCCGGGGGGTCCACGTCTTCTCGAACGCCGCCGACCATCGGACGGACCGGCCGCCGTCGCTGCTCATCCCGGAAGTGAATGGCGCCGAGTTCCGGCCACCGCGTGGTGGTCGTGCGATCCTCCTCACGAATCCCAACTGCACCGCGACCGGGGTTACGCTCGGCGGCCGCCCCGTGCTCGACCGGCTCGCTCCTCGCGCGATCCACGTCACCTCCTACCAGTCGCTCTCCGGGGCCGGTTTCCCGGGCCTCTCCTCGCTTTCGACCCACGGGAACATCATTCCGTACATCGAGGCGGAGGAGGAGAAGGTGAGCTTGGAAGGTTCCCGCCTGCTCGGACTGTCAAGAGGACCTTCCGCACGCTCCGCGCCGATCCTCGCTCACTGCGCGCGGGTACCGGTTCGGGAAGGCCACCTCGAGGCGGTGACCGTCGAGGCTCGTCGGCGCCCGGATCTCGATGCCCTCCTTGAGGGCTGGCGCCGGTTCGACCCGCTCGGGACGGACGGACTTCCGACGGCGCCGCGTCCCCCGATCGAGCTCCGCGCTGAACCGGACCGGCCCCAACCGCTCCTCGACACCTGGGCGGGTCGCCCGCCCCGCGCGCGGGGCATGGCGGTCTCGGTGGGCCGGGTGCGCTGGACTCCGCCCTTTCTTCGGTTCACGCTCCTTGTGCACAATGCGGTCCGGGGCGGTGCGGGCGGTTCGGTGCTGAACGCGGAGTTCGCTGTAGCGCGCGCTTGGGTTCGCGATGGAGCTTGAGCCGTGGGGACCCACCGTGTCGCCCCGGTCGTCGTGAAATTCGGGGGTAGCTCCCTCGACCGCCCCCGAAGCGCGATCCAACATGTGCGGGCGCTTCTACGCCTCGGTCCTGTGGTCGTGGTCGTCTCCGCGCGTGCTGGCGTTACGGACCAGCTCGAGTCGTTGCTTCGTTCGCCGCCGAGGGCCGTCCTAGAGAAATCGCGAGTTACCCCGAGTGACCGCCCCCGCGCCCGGGCTCCGTCCGAGGGCCGACCCTACCTGGGCGAACTCAAGGATCTCCTCCGGCACGCCGGCCCTCGGGCGCGCTCTCTGCTTCACGACGAGGTACTCGCCGACGGGGAACGGGCCGCGGCCTCCTGGTTCGCGACCGAACTTGAACGGGCCGGGATTCCGGCCGAGCCGCTTCATGCGGACCGTATGGGACTCATCGTCGACGGTGACCCAGCGAACCGCCGCATCGACCTCGAGGAGTCTCGCGAGGCGGTAAACGTGGCTCTACGAGCCGCGATGCAACGGGGAAGAGTGCCCGTCGTCACCGGATATCTTGGAAGGTCCTCGCGCGGAGCGGTGCGCACGCTGGGACGAGGATCCTCGGACTACAGCGCAACGGCGATCGCGAGTCTGCTCGGAGCACGGCGGGTGGAGCTCGTGAAGGCGACCAAAGGGATCCTCACGGCCGACCCAGCCCTCGTTCCCCGGGCCCGGACTGTCCCCCGCCTCAGCTATCTCGCGGCCGAAGAGGTGGCGAACGCCGGGGCGCGCGTCCTCCACCGGCATGCGATCCCGGTCGCGAGGCGCGCTGGGATACCGGTCCTCGTTGGTTCGCTTCCTAGCCTCCGACCCGGTACATTGATCTCGAGGACGGGCTCCCCGGAAGTTCTCGCGCTTGTCGCGCACCACCCCGGCACGGCGCGCTCCCCAGCCCGCGCCGCGCGAGGATCCTCGCGGAGCAGGATCCTGTTGATTGGGGCGGACGGCGCGCTATAGATGCTAGCCCAGGTCGTTGACGTGATGGGCTCCTCTACCGGGCTACCCGCCACTCGATCCACGTCTTGGTTGCACCCGGAATCGCGCCAGCGGTTCTCCGGAAGCTCCACGATCGCTTGAACCCGGCGCCGAGGGGAGCCCGGGCTAAGGCCGGATCCGTTCGAGCGAAAGGAAACTCACGGAGCCGCCCTCCTCCGGGATCGCAAAGAGGTGTTCCTTACGTACGCCCTGCGCGAGCCGCACGGCCCCCGATACGACGGGCCACGGCGCGGAGAAATCGGGGCGGACCGCCTGGATCAAGTACCGGGCGTGGGCGTGCTCGGGGTCGCGCGGGTAAGCCCGGAAGTGCGACCCGTACTTGAATCCGGTTTTCACAACGAGCCCGTGGTCCCTGAGCCACCCGTACACTTCCCTCCGCTCGGGGTAGTGCGGGTCGAGCTTGCGCGCGTGGCGTTCGAGCCTTTCCAGGTCGATCCTCCGATGGCTCCGGACCTCCCGAAGCTCGAGGATACGACGTGAGGCGAGGTAGGCCGCCTCGAGGACGGAGAGCTCGAGGCGGTGACCGATCCGGCTCCCGAACGAGGAGGCCTTGCCGAGCCGCTCGACTCCCTCCGCGTCGAGCAGGAGCACGCGGTCCTCGTTCACGAGCGCCTCGTAGGGGGCAGGCGCGGTCACTGGGCTCTGGGTCCCGGTCGGGGTCGGCAGGCGAACCGCGTAGTAGGTGAGGTCCGATTCCTCGTCGACGACCGCAAGGAGGAGGTTCTTGCGAGCCCCCTTCGAGCGTGAGGCGAGCTCCCGGATCCGGGCGAGCTCGAACGGACGGCGCTCGCTCATCGGCTCGACCCAGTACCGCGACGGGGTCTTGTGGAGCGTTCCGCCCCGGGGGAGAACGGCGAACGTGGCGGGGGGAGGGCTCGCGCGGACCACGTAGCCGCGCTGCCGCAGGTCCCGATAGACGAGGTACCGGATGCCGAAGCCGTCCTCGCTCCTCGCCGCACGGCGGAAGAGCTCGCTCCAGCTCACCACGCGGCCGCTGGGGGCCGTGACCGTGAGGCGCTCCATCTCGACGAGGTAGGCCGCTTCGAGACGGTCGAGCTCGAGCCTTCCTTCTCGGATCGTTCCGAAGTACCCGCGGGCGTAGACGGTGCCCGCTTCGACCGGGTCCTCGAGGTGGACCGTCGCCCCGGCCTCGAGACGCCCGGTCACGACCTCGTCCGAAGCTCGGCAAGGGTCGCGAGCGCCTCGAGGCGGACATCGAGCGCGGCGAGCCGCTCACGGGCGCCCTCCTCCCGGTCGATCACGGCCACCACCCGCTCGACGATCGCCCCTTCGGCCCGAAGGAGTTCCACCGAAGCTGCGACGGAGCCTCCGGTCGTCACGACATCCTCGAGCAGGAGGCCCCGAGCGCCCGGCCGGACCGAGCCCTCGACGCGCTGGCCCGTGCCGTGCTCCCGAGCCGCCTTGCGAAGGACGACGATCGGAAGGTGGGTCTCGAGCGCCGTCGCGACCACCAGCGGGACCGCCCCAAGCTCCATGCCCGCGAGGAACTCCTCCCCGCGAACCCGCCCGGCGAGCGCGTGGGCGAGCGTCGCGAGCCGATCCGGATGGGTCCACGCCTGCTTCACGTCGACGTAGACGTCGCTCTTCCTCCCGCTCGTGAGCGTGAAGTCGCCGAACTTGACCGCGCCCGACGCGAGCAGGGTCTCGCGGACTGCGACGGAAATCTCGCTCACGGTTTCACCACGGGACCTTCTTGAGACCCAGCCAGTAGCCGAGGTAGTTGAACCCCACGTGGAGCCCGAGGGTGAAGACGAGGAGCCACCCCAGCGCTTCAAGGCTCCCGAACGCCGACCAGAACACCGACGGGAAGGCTAGGAGGCCCACCGCCACCGGCAGAAAGACGAACCCGAGCTGATCGAGGAGGAGCGCCCGTTCGCCGCTCGGGAGGTTTCGTCGGCGCTTGAGGAAGGACCCCAGCGCATCCCCGACGAGCGCGCCGCCCGAGAGGAGGAGCACCACCGGCACGGCCGTGAGTAGCGAGCTCCCGAACGCCGGTACGAGCTGGAGGGACGGGGGGGCGATGCTCACGAGCCACTGCTCGAGAAGCCCGAACGGGAGCGCGAAGAACGTGCCGAACAGAAAGCCGCTCCAGCTCTTCGACGGTCCGAGGATCCGGCGGCCGTCGCGCGCCCACACTCGGCCGAGGTCCATCGGAGGTCCCCGTCCGCGCGGGAGCGTAGCGGCAGCGTTCGCGATGTAGGCGGGGAGCAGTACCCAGAGCACCCGGGCCGGGACAAGGAGGTGGGGGTCGACGGGCAGCGTCCCGCCCCCGCTAGGGATCCGCGATGAACCGCCGGATCGACTCTGCGACACCGCGGAGGATCTTCGGGTCCACGCTCTCGTCCGCCTCGTGGTAGTGCGCCTCGGGGTCCATGCTGCCAAAGACGAGCGCGGGGAGCGGCGCCCCTTTCGAGGTCGTGAGGCCCACGAGCGTGCTCGCGTCGGTGCCCCCAAACTCCCCGAAGACGCCTCGGGCGCCAAGCGTCTCACGGAGGATCCCGTCGAGGCGGGCGACCGCCGGGTGGTCGAGCGGGAGAGCGTACCCACCCCGGGAGCGCCCGGGCGGAGAATCGATCTGGAACGGAAGGCCCCGCCGGGAGATCCACGAGCGGACGGGCTCGAGCGCCTCCCGCTCCCCGTCCGCGAGCGACATCTCGGGCGGGAGCCGGACGTCGACGCCGTAGGAGAGCGTGCCCGGTTCCTCGAGGTCCACCTTGCCGTTGATCACGACCTCGTCGAGGAGATGGAGCGCGCCCGTCACCGGGTTGAGCGCGCGGTGCGGAAAGCCGGCGTGGTACCCCTTCCCCATCACCGACACGGCGAGCGCACCGGTCGGGACGGAGACCGCGGAAGCGCGGGTGATCTCAAGACGGTACGGTCGGCGGAGCTGTTGGCGTAGCCAGCGCCGTAGGACGACGAGCCGCTCCCCTTCTCCCTGGAAGATGAGCGTGACGCTCTGCGGGATCTGGTTCGTCGCCTCCGTCTCCGCGTGGGCGCGCACGAGCCGCGGGAGGTCCGCTCCCCGGCCCGAGGCCTCGAAGTCGAAACGGGTCACGGTCGCGCGACCCGTGAGCGTCGGGTGCGGCGGCGGCGCCTCGGGTCCGCCGGGAGCTGGGTACGCCGAGCTCCACTTCTCGGCGACGCCGTGGAGCGCGGTGAGCGTCGCGCCGAGCTCCACCACCGGACCCACGGGGACCGGTTCGGTCGCGATGGCGTCCGGGGGTTTTGACCAATGAAACGAACTGACAAAC
>JAKIWH010000042.1:0-2794 GCA_022750125.1 Thermoplasmata archaeon | reverse complement strand
GTACTCCCGAGGAGCCGGCCGCCACGTACGGCGATCCGTCCGGAATGAGCACGACATCGGCGTCGAGAAGCCGCTCGGGGTCGCCGGGGGCGCGTTTCGCGTCGCGCGCCTTGATCGCTTCGATCCCGCCGACGCCGCCCGTCTCCTCGTCGCAGCAGATGAGCAGTCGCACGTTCCGGCGCAGGGGGGCGCCCGCGAGGCGGCGGAGCGCGAGCAGCGACGCGACGACGCCGCTTCCGAGGTCGTCGTTCGAGCCCCGGCCGTAGAGCCTCCCGTTCCGGTTCGGGCTCAGCGTGTGCGGTGGAGTGGTCCAGCGGGCCGCCTGTTCGGCGGGGACCGGCACGACATCGTAATGGGCGAGCAACAGCACTCGCTCGCTCGCCCCCGCCTCGAGATCGATCACGATGTTCGGGCGGGGTATGCCGTGAAACTCCTCCGCCTCGGGGTGCTCCGCCTCGGGGTCCACGAGCCGCGCCGTGAGTCCCCAGCCCCGTGCAGCGCGGACGGGACGGCGCCGCTGCGATTGGTGCGCAAGGAGCCACGATGTGCGCGGCGGTCGCGACGTAGTTCGGTTTCTCCCATCGGGCGTGGGCCGGATCTTCTAGGTTCGTCGGAGCGAGGGCGACGAGCTCGCGCAGCAGCTGGACCGCATCCGCATCGCCGAGCTCGCTCGCGGCGCGGGCGAAGCCCGGCTCGGGGTCCTCGACCGGTTCGCTCACCGGAGCACCGCCAGGGCGACCAGGGAGCTCGCAAGCAGGAAGAGGAACGTGGTGAACAGCAAATTCGCAAACACCGAGAGCGTGTCACCCAGCGAGGTCAAAAGCCGTGCGGTCCAACCGGGGCCGAGGACGAGGACGCCCGGTAGCTCCGCGCGTCCCGCGCCGAGCTGTACCGGTTCAAGGGCGGCCGCGGCCCGGTCCACGACCTCCCGCACCGCGCTCGCGAGCGGTTCACCGTGGAACCGTTCCCCGACGGGATTGATCCCGCCGTCCACCTCGTGGACCACGTGGTTGTCGGTCGTCATCACCTCGGCCGCCGCCACGGTTCGTCCGAGCGCCGCGAGAATGATGTCGCGCTCTCCCTGGACGAGGTTGTTCCCATCGATGAGGACGTACGCGGTCCGACTTCCCGCCGCCTCGATCACGAGCGCACGGATCCCGGTCGGGCCGATCCCGTGACGGCCGACGGTGAACTGGGTGGAGGCCGCGGCGCCCACGCGGATCGCGCCGGGAACGGTTCGCTCCTCGGCAAGACGTACCGCGGCTTCGAAATCGGTGAGCATGCGGCGGTGGGCGGGTGAACCGTAGCTCAGGTCCCCCTCGTCCTGGCGGTAGGAGTTGTGGGCGTCGACGAGGGCAAGGAACCTCGGCCCACCCGCTGGATAGGCTCGGTAGAACGCATCCGCGACCGCGTAGTCGATGTCGTCCGTCGGTTCGGGCGCTTGCGAGAGCAGAACCCAAAGCACGTTGCCGATCCGCTGCGCCCGGACCGTCGAGCCGGGCCTCGGCGAAACGAGCGGGCTCGCCTCTCCGACCGGCGCGATGGAAAGTCCGTCGAGTAGGGTGCGCAGCGACCCGACCACCTGGTTCCGCTCCACGGAGGAGGGCAGGTCGAGGTCGTGGTTGCACGGCGTGTGAGGTACGAAGACGACGCCCGCTCCCGGCCCGAGGGCCGTATCGACGTGCCGGGGCAGGTCGCTCGCCCCGAGCGCCGCGAACGGTCCGGGATGCACTGTGGGGAGCGCGATCGTAGCCACGTTGCCCCGCGCGCCCCTAAACTGGAGGACGCCGGTCCTTAGGTCCGCCGGGACGGCGTGGCGGCTGAAGAACGCCTCGAGGATGGCGGTCGCGTCCGGGTCACGCACCGAGACGTGGTCGAGCATCGGGCGGATCAGCGCCACACCGGAGGCGTCGAACTCCCGGCGCAGCGGGCGGTCGGACGCGCGGATCACGATCGCTGCGGAACCGAGTCCGAGCAGGAGGAGGAGTACGGTCGCAACGATGAGGGCCGCCGGGGGGTGGAAGATCAGGAAGGCTAGCCCGAGCGTGAGCACCGGCTGGAGGAGCGAGGCTGGCAGCGAGCGGGCGTGGGAGGCTCGGCTCACCCCGAAGAGGGCCATGTGCCGCAGCCAGATCGAGAACGCCTGCGACGCTACGAGAACCGCGAGAGCGGACGGTAGCGCCACTCCGGGGAGCAGGGAAAGTCCGCGCCAAGTGAGCAGGAAAAGCGCGCTGAGCCCCAGGACTACGGTCGCGAGGAGGTACGACCGACGATAGGTGAACCGCCCTCCCAGCGCTTCCGCGACGGGGGGGGTGAGCAAGGCGGCGACAAAGCTCGGGACGAAGAACGCAAGGAGCAGGGTCTGCGCCCAAGCCGACCATGAACCTGGCGGAGAGACGAGGAACGCGCAGATCACCGAGAGGAGGAGCAGGTAGAAGGTGGCCGCCGGCAGGTCGGGTGCCCGCGGAGCGAACCGCGTGTACTGCGGTCCCTTGCGGGCCGCCACCGGTCGTGGCCGCGCTGGGGCTTCAGCCGCCACGGTCCTTCCTCACCTCGGTCAGGATGTCGCGGAACCCCGAGCCGACCCCCTCCTCCTCTGTGACCGACCCCGTTACGAGAAGCTGGGCGCCGGCGTCGAGCGCCCCTCGCGCGTCGGCTCCGGTGCGGATCCCCCCCCCAACGATGAGGGGCACGGTGAGCACCGAGCGGACCGCGCGGATGATCGGAGGTGGCACCGGTTCGGGGGCCCCCGAGCCTGCTTCGAGGTAGACGAAGGACATCCCGAAGTATTCGG
>JAKIWH010000127.1 GCA_022750125.1 Thermoplasmata archaeon | reverse complement strand
CCCCCGGGGCGAGCGCAACTCCGCTCTACAGCTTCAGCGCCCCGTACGTGGGCATGAGCAAGGCCATGGGGAACAGCGTGAGCTCGTACGGATGCGCCGCGAGTGCTACCGAACCCGTGGCACCGGCCTTCAGTGCCCACACGGGGAAGTTCGTGACCAAGGCCTCCACGTCCGCGGGCGGATGCGCGGGCTCAAGCTACAACTACGCGAGCGTCTCGACGAGCGTCAGCCTCGAGGGTCCTAGCTTCTTGATTGGGAGCAACGGTTCCTACAAGGTCATGGTGACGTGGTCCGCGGCGTACTCTGCGAAGCTAGCGGTGCACGGACACTCGTTCTACAACAACACGAGCTACGCGTTCGTCTACGCGGCGGTGGGCATCGATGCGTACTTCTACATCTTCGACGAGACCGCCAACACGTACGTGTTCGGGCAGGGGACCTACTACGCCTCGATCGCGGCCTGGACCCTCAGTTCGACGGGCTCCGTCTCGGTGAGCTCGGGTCCCGCGGCCACCCAGCTGTGGCAGTATGCGCACCTGCAGGGCGGCCACACCTACGAAACGTACATCACGCTCTACACGGGAGTGTACGCCTACGAGTACCAGTACGGCGGAACCTTCCACAACAGCGCGTCGGCGAGCCTCAACCTCGCGACGAACGGGAACGGGGCTTCCCTGGTGCGGATCTCGGTGTTCTAGGCAAGGACATCTCGGCACATTCCGGTGTGCCGGCGAGAACCCACTAGCTGAACCCTTTCCTCCTTCCTCTTCCTAAGGTTCCGATGCGCTCGCCGCAAACCGGGCCCGAGACCGCCGTGGTCGGGTCGCGCCGGGAGGGGGCAGGCGCTGTGGTAGCGGGGCTCTACACAATTCTCAAGAGTTCGTAGGGGCCCGAGTTGGCCGACTCCGCGAGGACAAAGCCCGTCGTCCACGGCTTGAGCCCGTAGATGAGGACCCTTCCCTGGCGGTTCAGCACTCGGATATGGATCGAAGCGAGCGACTTGAGGGGACGGAAAAGGGGGTTATCGACGCGGCCGATCGCGACCAGGTGGAGGCTCGCGCCCCCGAGCATCGTTTGGATAGATGCGGGCAACGCCGCGGCGATCTCGGAAGTGAGTGGGATCTTTATTGCCGTAGCCAGGGCTTCGAGACCCGTCCCGTACATCGTAACGAGCCCAGGATGTCCTCCGACGACACCCCCCTTGAGCCAGCGGCTGATCTCGTTGTCATCCGGGTCGCGGTCGGGAGAAGGAGGGGGGATGGCCTTGATCGAAATGAGGGAAGACTGGCGGTCCTTCTTGGCCCCCCGTAGGGCCCTCTCGAGCTGGCCACTCACGTCGAGGACGCGGAACACCTCCGAGAGGTGACCTTCCGGGCGCAAGCCCTCGAGCGGGCCCCAAATCTCGTCGACGGTCAGGGACGGGGAGGGGATGACGAGCGTCCGGCCACCGTTCTGGATCGTGTGGGCCTTGATGGGCGTTAGGAGATGCTGGACAATGTCGTCGGGGACCTCGTCCTCGACCTCGATCAGGGTCATCCGACCCACCGGAAGCCGTCCGAACGCCTCGGCGAAGCTCCGGGAACCGGGCCACAGGAAGCCCGGCATGCGGTCCGGCTCGGGATCGACAAGCCCGCGATGGAGCTGCGTGTACGGCCGAAGCGGTTCGATGCACTGGAACTTCGCACCCTCCACCGTGTACGGATACGCCGCGCTCGCGATCCGGATCCCCCGGAGCTTGGGCAGCAGGAGCCAACGCTCGAGCCGATCGTTCACGAGTTCCCGCCGGGTGACAACTACGCCGTTCACGAGGTAGTCGAGCTGGGACTGCTGGTCGGTCTCGAGCACGATGATGAGGTGGCTCGGCGATCGGCTCATCCACCGCAGCAGCATCCGCTCGAGCTCCGCCCGGTCGAGGGGGTAGTCGAGCCGCGAGCCCCGGCGCCCGAGGTACGACTCGACGAGGGCGTCCCACGAGTCGATGACCACCGTGGAGGGCGAATCCACGGGCAGCCGACTCCACGCCTCCTGGACTGGCGGGGGCAGGGTGAGGAATTCGGAGAGCCGCTGCCGCTCGCGGGAGTCGGAGTCGGAGATCATCGCCGCCTCCGAGACGGCATGAGAGATCCCGTGGATCGACAGCTCCGTGTCGCTGGCGTCCACGAGATGGATGGTCGAGGAGCCATTCTCTCCGAGCCACGGGAACTCGCGGGCGAGCTCTGCAGTCGACACCCGGTTCGTGACGAGGAGCCGTTCACCGGCGGCGGCTTCGAGCAGCGCGAGGCTCAAGGTCGTCTTGCCCGACCCGGGGGGACCCCGGATGAGAAGGGATTGCGGGCCCGGGAGCGCGAGGAACTGCCGGAGCTCGATGGGGAGACGGACTGCGATGCCCATTGTGATGTCGCCCCCTACGTCAGGGGAATACCCTCGCATCCCAATTGCGGGCTTCTAGCCTATCAACATGTCGAATCGGCGCGAGCGACGCAGGTGCCGCATCGCCCTCTCTTCCAACGGCTGCCCCTACCAGACCACCGAATCGGCAGGAGCTCGCTTTACGCTCGCCGATTCCGGTTCGGTCCTCGGTCGAAGGTAGTCTTCCTCGCGGCCTCCCTCATCAGCTTGATCACGAGTCCCCAGTCGATAGAAACCGTTGATCGGAACCGGATGCACCCTTTGGCCGCGTCGACCCCCTTCAGCTCGGACCGACGCGTCTCGAGCACCGCGGGACCGACATACAGGGAGATGTATTGGACCTGGCTAGCAAACGACACCTGCTCCGCCTCGGAGCGGTAGAAGTTCACCATCCCCCACCGCATTCCCTCCCGAAAGCCAGGGAGGTACTCCTTTGCAAGGCTCCGTAGCTTTGAGATCCCTTCTCGCCGCTCGTTCGAGAGTTCGTCCAGATACTCGTCGACGGAAGCCCCCTTGCTGATGACCATTGCAATCCCCCCAAAATGGGGCTTCCAGAGACTTTCGGAAACTTGAGGTGGAAAGATTGGGGAGGAATCGCCGCCACCGAGTCCCGCGTGGGGGCTCTTGGCTCCGTTCGAGCCGCTCTCACCTCGCTACTCGAAATCGCTTGGAGCTCAGCGGGGGCATGAAGTTGGAACAACGAGCAGTGCCTCAGTTGCGGTGGCCTTTAATCCACGCCCGAATTTCGGCGCGCACGAGGAGGGTCGCTTTGGGCACTTGCTGCGTCATTTTGGAGGCTGGTGGGAATCCCGCCAAGGCCGTTCCGGTACTGCTAGCAGTGCGCGATGAGCCCTCCCCCGTGGGCCCATAGCTTAGGTTGGCTGGAGCACCCGGCTGATAACCGGGAGGTCGTCGGTTCAAATCCGACTGG
>JAKIWH010000041.1 GCA_022750125.1 Thermoplasmata archaeon | reverse complement strand
CGCCGTGGGGCTCTCGACGCGCGCCGAGCGTGTCGACGGCGGGTACCGACTGACCGGCACGAAGCAGTTCATCACGAACGGCCCGGTCGCGAACACGCTCCTCGTCTACGCGAAGACGGCCCCGGAGCGCGGCTCGCGCGGCATCACCGCCTTCGTCCTCGATGCGAAGACGCCGGGCTTCGCCGTCTCCCGTTCGCTCGACAAGATGGGGATGCGGGGCTCCCCCACGGGGGAACTCCTGCTCCGGGACTGCGCCGTCCCGTCCGAAGCGATCGTCGGGAAGGAGAACGAAGGAGTGAGCGTCCTCATGAGCGGGCTCAATGTCGAGCGGGCGGTCCTCTCCGCCATCCCCGTAGGGATCATGGCAGAGTGCCTCGACCTCTCGAGCGCCTACGCCCGAGAACGGGAGCAGTTCGGCCAGAAGATCGGCTCCTTCCAGCTCATCCAGGAGAAGCTCGCCAACATGTACATCTCACTCGAGTCCGCGCGAGGGCTCCTCGACGCGGCCCTCCGGGCGGTGGAGCGGGACAAGAAGAGCGCCCGAGCGAGCTCGGCCGCGCTCACCTACGCATCGGAGATGTCGACCCGGGTCGCCCTCGACGCGATCCAGGTGTTCGGCGGGAACGGCTACATGCGTGAGTATCCCCTCGAACGGCTCGCCCGCGACGCGAAGCTGCTGGAAATTGGCGCCGGAACGAGCGAGATCCGCCGCCTCGTCATCGCCCGAGAGCTGCTCGGACCCGGGTTTGAGGGCTGACCCGGCGCCTCCCGCTTCCAGTTATCCGTCGCCTACCGAAGAGTAATTACGCCCTAACCCCGATTCCCCCGGGATGGCCGAACGCGCGGTCCCGAGCTCGGGCACCTCCGCGGTCCGGCTCGAGGTGCTGAAAGAGCTCCAGCAGCTCGTGGAGAACCGCGAGGTCCGCGACAGGATCGACCGCGGACCGCTCGCGGAAACGAAGGGCCGCGAGCATTGGGTGCTCCACCTCCTCCTCCGGGCCCACGAGGTCGAGACCGCGCACACCGACACGCTCATCGGATCGGTCTACGCGAACCTCGTGAGCCGGCTTGAATCGGTCGAGGACCGTTTGGGACGGGTGGAGGAGCTCGAAGGAGCGCTCGACGAGACGCTCAAGACCCGCCTCGAGAGCGTCGACAAGGTGGTCGGGGATCGCATCGAGGCCGGGCTCAACGACGGCGTTGAACGGCTGCGCGGCGACCTCGCGAAATCGCTCGGGGAAAACCTAGACAAGAAATGGGCCCCGGTCGGGGAATCGATCGAGACGTTCGCGCAGGGCTCGAAGCAGCTCGTCCGCGGCGTCGACGATACGTTCCGGCTCGCGGCGCAAACGCGGCTGCTCCTCAACGAGAACGTCCGGCGCCTTTCCGATCTCGGTCGGGACATCGTGGCGCTCGAGGAGAGCCTGAAGCTCGTCGTCCAGAAGACGATCGAGCAGACGCTCCTCCCGCTCGACCAGCGGCTCTCGGCGGTCGAGGCCCACTTGGACCTTCCTTCGGGCAGCGAGCGGAACGGGAAGGGAAAGCCTGTTCCCCCGGAACCCGAGCGAGTGTAGGGGCGCTCCCTCCGTGACCCGCCTCTCGCCGCGCCACCCCCGGTATCGGAGCCTCATCCTGCGCGAGCGGCTCGCTCGGGGATTCGAGCGGGGGCTGGTTGCCCCCGAGGGGCTCATCGCCCAAGGGAGGGCGGAGGCGTTCGACTACCTCCTCGGTGAACGGACGACCCCCTCCGCGCTCCGAGCGGAGCGGCTCGCGGCAAAGTGGCTACGCTCGGCACGACGGCCGGTCCTGTCGGTGAACGGGAACGTGGCCGCGCTAGCTTCCCGGCAGATCGCGGAGCTCGCGAGAGCCGTTCCTCACCTCCGGGTGGAGGTGAACCTCTTCCACCGAACAGCTGCACGCGTGGCTCGGATCGCCCGCGAGCTCGAGCGGGCCGGCGTCCGCGGGGTGCTCGGACGTCATCCTACGCGGAGAGTCCCCGGACTCCCCTCCGACCGCGCCGCGGTCGAGGAGGAGGGCATCTGGTCGGCGGACCTGTGTCTCATCCCCCTCGAGGACGGCGACCGCGCCCTCGCGCTCCGCCGTCTCGGCAAACGCGTGGTGGCGATCGACCTGAACCCGCTCTCGCGCACCGTACGGAACGCCCACCTCGCCATCGTCGACGAGCTGACCCGGGCGCTGCCAACGGTGGCGAAGGAAGCCCGAAAGATCCCTCGAAGCCAGCGCTTGGGAAAGGTGCCCGAGTGGGCTAGCCGCCTGCCGGCCGAGGCGTTGCGGGCGATGCGGAGCTCGCGGCCGGGGTCGGCGGGGCGAGGAGCATCGGCGCGATTCGTCGGGCGACCTCGTTGAGGAACCGGTCGTCCGAGTCGTCGTAGGCGTTCTCGCGGCGACCGTCGACGTCGATCTCCCCGACGACTTTCCCTCCGGAGCGGACCGGAACCACAATCTCGGAGCGAGTGTCCAGGAAACAGGCGAGGTACTCGGGGTCCGATTGGACATCGCCCACAATCACGGTGCGATCCTCACGGGCCGCGCGGCCGCAGAGCCCCTTGCCTAGCGGTATTTCGACGTGCTCGGTGGCCCGCTCGCCGTCCCAGCCCACGAGAAAGAGCGAGGCCCCGTCGAGCCGGTACACGCCGACCCAGTTGTAGTGGAGGAAGGAATCCCGGAGGAACCGACATACCTCCGTGAGCGCAGCTCCTCCGGTGAGCCTCGTCAGGATCGCATCGACCTGGAGGAGTGCCGGCGCGGCCTCGACAGGACGCACGGGCATGGCGGCTCAGCCCCGTTGCGGGGAGGCGCCGAGGGGGAGAATCTCCGCCGGGCCGGGTCGGCCGGCTCCGGCGTTTGAACTCCCGAGGCGATTTCCGCCACGAGCTTTCCAAGCTCGCGCCGTACCGGGCTGAGCCACCTCGGCACTTCCCGTCAAATCGACGGCCCGGGCGTGATAAGCTTTGCAGCGGAGCGTCCGGTCGAGGTGACCGGTCAGTTCCGCAGCGGGGACCAGCCGCACTGCGTGCAGCCGGCCGCCCGCTGCGGGGGGGCGATCTCCGCCCCGCACTCGGGACACTCGATGGCCTCGGGCCCGAGCAGGGAGAGGCAGTCGAAGCAGGCGCTTCCTCGCCGGTCGTTCAGGAGGAGGACGAGCGATTTTCCGCACACGACGCAGCGGGAAAATCGTTCTTCCTCGGCGGCCGGACCCCGGCTGTCCGAGAGCGCAAGCATCGCAGGGCCGCCGAGGAGTGGGCTCCTACATAAGCGCTTGGCCGTTTCGTTGCTTGCCGAAGATTTCCGGCGACTCCGGCGCGCCGGAACGGTCGTCGTCCGTCGATTTTTCGCGCGGCGCTACGGTTCGCGCCAGCGCGCCTTCGTCGCGGCGAGGAGGAAAAGTCCGGCGGTCACGGCGATGAGCGCGAGCCAGTCGAGCGGCGCGGCGAGCAGCGGCGGGCCGAAGCGCGGGTCGAGGGCGCCGAGGGAGAACGCACGATGGAGGAGGTCAGCGGCGTACGTCGCCGGCGAGAGGAACGCGAGCGGGCGGTAGGCAGCAGGGATGAAGGTCGCGGGATAGTACACCGGGGGAAGGACGGTGAGCCCTAGGGAAACGAGCGGGCCAAAGACGAACGTCTCTCGGATGTCCTCGAAGTACGTGGCGAGCGTGAACCCGAGCGCCGAGGAGAACGCCCAGACGAGGAGCAACGTACCGATGACGGTCGCGGCGTCGAAGACGCCCGGGAGCGGGCCGGTCGCGACCCAGAGGGCGACGAACACCGAGAGGCCGGGGATCGAGTAGAGGAACTCCGAGAGCGCGAGCCCCGCGACGTAGATGGGCGCCTCGACCGGCGACGCCACGACGAGGTCCTGGAACTTCATGTCCTGCTTGTAGTGCGTGAGGTCGGCCTGCAGCGAGGTCCCGATCGAGATCATCGTGAGGATCATCCCCCCCGCGATCGCCGGGCGGAGCAGGGTGCCCCGAGACGCCAGCGCGATGAAGAACAGGAAGGAGAGCGGCGACGCGATCGTGTTGAGGAGGTAGAGCGGCTGCCGACGGACGGGAATGACCCCGTTCATGTAGGCGATCGTCCACAGCGAGCGGAGCCGGTGGCGGACGCTCACGGTTCCTCCTCGGCGAGCGCCTCGCCCTCGGTGAGCGGCCGGCCCACGAGCTGGAGGAAGATGTCCTCGAGGGAGATGGGGGCCATCGCGACCGCGAGATTCTTCTCTAGAGCGAGCTTGGTGAGTTCCCGCGCCGAGTCCTCTCGTGCGAACACGAGCCAGCCGCCCTCGACGCCCGAGACCTCCCCATAGGGGGCGAGCTCGGCTTCGCTCAAGCTCCGGGGGAGGCTCACCCGGAACGGGTACTTCACGCGGCTCCGGATCTCGGAGGGCGTCCCCTCGACCACGACGCGGCCGCGCTCGATAAGCGCGAGCCGCGCGGAGAGCGCCTCCGCCTCATCGAGGTAGTGCGTTGTGAGCAGCACCGTGCGGCCCTCGTGGCGCGCCTTCTGGATGGCCGCCCATACTTCCCGGCGGGCCAGTGGATCGAGACCGGTCGTTGGCTCGTCGAGGAAGAGGAGCTCCGCGTCGGAGGCGAACACCATCGCGACCATCGCGCGACGGCGCAGGCCCCCCGAGAGGCGGCTCACGAGGGTGTTCGCCCGGTCGGCGAGCCCCATTTGGCGCAGGACGAGGTCGGTCCGCTCCCGGGCGATGCGCCGGTCCATCCCGCGCATCCGGAGGTGGTAGAACACGAGTTCGTCGATGGTGAGAAAGTAGAGCGGTCGCGACTCCTGCGGGATGACCGCGATCCGCGCCCGCACCTCCCGCGGCGTGGTGACCGCGTCGAAGCCGAGGACCTCCACCTGCCCACTCGAGGGGAGGAGCTGGGTCGAGCAGATCCGAACGAAGGTGGTTTTCCCCGCCCCATTTCGGCCGATCAGGCCGTAGACGGTCCCGGCAGAGATCCGAAGGGAGACGCCGTCGAGCGCGGGTTCCTTCCCGTGAGGGTAGGTCTTCCCGAGCTCCTCGCTGCGAAGCGCGTCCGGCACGGCGGGCCGCACGAGCCTAGCCGAGCTTAACCCCGACGGACGCGCAGGCGCCGAGGGAAGCAGGTGGACGACCGGGCGCTCGTGTCGGCCCGACGTTTCCCGCGCCCGAGGTCAGCGACGTCGAGCGGCGACGATGAATCCATTTCCGGCCTCCAGAACACCGTCGCGACGCCCAACGCGCTCCTCGAGCTCGAGCAACGCCCGCCACGTCCGTGTCTCCCTTCGCGCGATCTCGAGGACCCTGTCCTGCGAGGCGGAGATCGGAGCGACGCTGAGGAGGTCGCGCACGACGAACCCAGCGCGAGCGAGCGCCGCGCGGGCGGTCTGAGCAGTGTAGAACTGGAACTCCCACCTCGCCCAGCGGGCGGGGGCGAGCGGTTGCTTTCCCGTCGCGAGCACGGTCGAGATGAGATAGTAGCCAGGACGCCGGAGGACCCGGGGCAGGAACCGATGCCGAGCGCCGCGACGGAGGAACTCCTGAACCGCCGCAGCTGGGGAGCCGAAGTCCGCGATCAGCCGTCCGCCCGACTTCAGGACCCGGTGGAGCTCCCGGAGAAGAACCGGGCCATCCGTCGCGGCGAAGCTGATGACGTTGCCGAGCACGACCGCGGCATCCACCGAGCGAGAACGGAGCGGAAGCCGTTCACCCGCTCCGTGGACCCAGTCGGTCGGGGTGCGGAGCGGTCCCCGCCGCGCGCGCCTGCGACCGGCGAGCAGGCTCTCGCGCGAGAGATCGACCAACACGACCCGGCGATCCTTTCCCCGACGGAGCAGGGGCGTGAACCGCCCCGGGCCGGGACCCAGCTCGAGAATCACGCGACCCACCCCGCGAAGGTGGTGCCGGAGGAACCGCTCCCGCAGAACGCGGTAGAGGACTCCGCGGGGTTCGCCCCCGTAGCGGTCCCACTCTTCCCGTACGCGGCGGTCGAAGGACGCGCGAAGGTTCCTCCTTCGCCGTGAGGGGGCCGAGGAAGACGCTGACACGATACCGAGGAGGGGAGGCGTGTCCGTTATTTCGGTTGCCCTAAGGACGCGCCCGCGATGCGCGTCGAGCTCCTTCAATCAGCCGACGTGCAGGAAGTTCGGTGCGCAGTCGCCGTCACTCACGGTCGCCGAGAGGACTCTCAGCGTCTTGGTACGAGCGCTCCGGAACGAACCAGCACCTCTCCGTCCACGCTAAGGTCGCCCCCCCGCAGGTACAGCCAGGCCCACCAGGAGGCGTCGTTGCTGCCGCCGAGGTGCGTGTTTCGGCCGAGGTGCAGGGTAATCGTGCCGGAGGACTGATCCTCGAGCAGGGGCGAGATCGACAGGGCGTCGTTGAGCCCGATGGCCACCGAGCCTGGGAGGTCTCGACCTTTCCCTCCTTGGGCATAACTCTGGGCGAACATCTCCCCCCCTTCCCCGTAGTTGTATCGGACAAGTCGGCCGCCCTTGAAGCTCCACTGCCCTCGTGAGAACTCTCCGACCGGACCGCTCAACCCCACCGAGCTGCGCACGTTCGAGAGGAAGGTCCCCTCCGCGAAGCGCTCGTCAACAGCAACGGATACGACGCCCGCGGGCAGGGTGAGCAAGCTCCAGTTCCCACGTTCGCGTGGCGGCTCCACGATCCCGTCCGAGACGAACGGCGTCCGGTGGCGGAGCCGGAGCGTCAGGTTGGTGCCGTTCGGGTGGGTAACACGCAAGCTCCTGCCGGAGGCGAGGCGGGTCGCAATCCGCCTTCCACGGCGACGAAGCTCGAGCGGGTCGACCAGACAACCTTCGACTAGCTCCCTTCTCCACGTCGGGAAGTCGACGCCGTACATGCGGGCGGACGCGGGCGAGGCCCGTCCGAGGGCGAGTTGCACCGCTCGAGCTCCCGAGCGGGCCGCCGCACGGTACAGCGCCTCGTTGTACTCCCGCACCCGCGACAACACCGGCGTGGGGAGAGCATGGAATCGCTCCCGGTCGCTCGGGCCGTAGAAACTGACGAGCACGTCGGTCCGCTCGATCGCCGCACGCGCATGCTCCCCCAGGTGCCCGAGGTGTTCGGGCGGCGTATCGGTCGTGGCCGCCCAGTAGGTCGGTTCGTCCTGGTAGAGGAGCAGGGGGCGTGCACCCAGGGCAAGCGATTCCAGGACGAACGCGTTCGCCTCCGGGAGGGTGGCGGTCCAACTGTCAATGCAGACTCGGTCACCTCGCCGCACCCGAAGGCAGCCACGTAGCACGGAGCGGGCCATCTCTCGGGCCTGGGGCCCCGGCGGGCGCGGAGTCGGCATAGGGAGGATGGATTCTCCTGGGCTCTTGAATCCGGGGTGGCCCGTAACGGCCAAGTCATGCCGTAATCGGACCGCGGCAGCGCCGATGCTCGCCGAGCGCGCCGACGCATGCCACTCAAACGGTTCGCTCCGATCCCCGTAGTCTCGGACGTAGAACCCCAGCGCTCGAGTAGCCTCAGCGCGGCTCCGCGCTTCGCCGCGGCGAGGGGGAGTACGCCCGAGCTGCCGTAGCTCGTCGAGCGCCTTCCGCTTCCACGCAACCCAACCGACTTCGGAGAGAATCTCCAGGCGCGGGTGACGGAGCCGCCACGACGCGAGCGGCGGGTCCGTCACTGCAGCACTCTGCGTGACCCACACACGCAGGCGGAGCTCCCGGGGGGCGCTCCGGTCGACCCGCTCTAGAAACCGGAGGAGGGTAGCGCTCCGGTCCCGGATTTCAGCCTTTCCTGGCGGTGCCACGAGCCGAGGCGGATCGGGGGCGCTAGCGGGGCCGCGAATGCTGGAGACTCGATTCTGCGTCGAGAGAAGGCGCGCCGCGCCCAGGTTGAGAGCCGGTGAGCGGGGTGCTCCGAGGGAGAGTGCGAGAGCGCCGTCCGGTGGATCGAGCAGCAAACCCACGACATCGGAAGGATGCTGCGGCGCCACGGGATCGGGTCGGAAAGGAAGGGCGTCGTACCGCTGCGGCCGGATTCGGTTCTCATTCCAGACGCGACGTACGGTCATGTGACTCGTACCAAGCGCGCGGCCGAGGCGTCTCGTCGTCCAGACCCGAACTCCGGGAGGAGGGGTCCCCGAGGTCGCCTGGACGATCGCCCGAACTACATCGTCGCCGACGGTCCGCGGCGAAACGAAAGTGCGGGGCCGGTCCTCGAGCCCTTGCAGCCTTTCCCGCCGAAATCGGTGGCGCCAACGCGCCACGGTGAGGCGGCTCACCCCCTCTGCGCGGGCTATCTCTATGTTTTCGCGTCCCTGCGCCGCAGCCAGGACGATGCGAGCCCGAAGCGCGCGGCCCCTCGAGCGGTCGACCCTAGCGGCACGAAGCAACTCGGCCCGCTCCTCGGGGCTCAGCGTAACGGCAGAGGCGACCCGCATACTGCTCCGCGACGCACGTCGACGCGGCCCCGGTAGCAAGCCATTCGGTTCGCATAAGTCTAAGGGAGACGGTTACGACCTCGCTGAGCTACATATCCCTGGCTGCCTAGGTCCTCGGCATGACGCCCACACGCGGGAAATCGAAGAGCGCTGCCACCAAGCCGAAGGCCGGCCCCTCCGAGGTCGCGCCCGGAGTCTTTGTCGGGGGGTGGAAGGATGCCGAGAGCTTCGTCGGAACGCGCTTTTGCGTCCTGGACGAGCGCCCGGAGGAGCTCGACGAGATGCCGGGAACGACCCATGTCCCCATCTACGACGACGGTTCGGAAGCGCCGGTCCGGGCGAACCTCGACCGGCTCGCCTCCCTCGTCGAAGCGGCACACGGCCGGAAGGAGCCGGTGCTGTTGTTCTGCGGCCACGGTGTGCGCCGATCCCCGCTCGCGGGCGCCTGGTACTTGCACCGCTCGGAGTCGCTCCCGCTCGACGAGGCGTTTGCGCGTGTCAAGACCGCGCGGCCGGGGATTGAGCACGTGAAGGAGTGGGCGAAGGGATGGCGGACGCTCGAGGAGCCCGACACCCGCGCGTCGGGGACCGCGGGCTCCAAGAGATGAACCGCGAGGAAGCTCCGGACACCGCCTGGGTTGGTGCGCTCGCCGGCGTCTCATCGCGGAGCGCGTCCCGCGCCGTACGCGAAGCGCAAGGGGAGGAGGAGCTGTTTCGCCATCTCGCAGGGGAGCATCGGCGGGGCGGACGCTCCTTCTATGTGGAGATCGAGGCTCCGCTCGAGCTGTTCGCGCTCACGCGGCTTCTTCGTCCGCGGCATGTCGTGGAGGTTGGGGTCTCCTCAGGGGTCTCGAGCGCGTACCTCCTCCAAGCGCTCGACCGAAACGCCCGTGGCACGCTCCACTCGGTCGACCTTCCCCAGCGACAGCGACCAGGGGCACCGGCCCCCCGAGCGTCCTGGACCCTCCCTCCCGGACGCAGTACTGGGTGGGCGGTCCCGGAGTCGCTTAAGGGGCGCTGGGACCTTCGGATCGGCGACAAGGCGAAGGTGCTTCCTCTCCTTGCCGAGGAGCTACCACGCGTTGACTTGTTCCTCTACGACGTTCCGCACGCGGACCCAAGCGCGTTCCGCGAGTTCGTCACCATCGACCGGCGGTTTCATCGCGGCTCTGTCGCGATAGTGGACCACGGAGGCACCCACGAACTCTGTCCGAGCCTGCGACGGTGGGCCACCCGCCGTGGAGCGACAGCTCGGGGGCGCACGAACCTGGGGCTCTTCGGCTTCCGCTGCCGCTGAGCCGCCCGCTTCCGGATCACGTCGAACGTAGGATCGCCGAACCGGTGCCGCACGGGATCCAGCAGTGACCTTTCTCGATCTCTCCCAGCTGGTGCTCGTCGCCGCCGCGCTCGCCTTCGCCTGGAGCATCGGCGCCCACTACACGGGAGCGTGCATGGGAATGGCCTACGGCTCCGGGGGAATCGGCCGCCGGCGCGCATTGCTTGCAATGGCGCTTCTTACGGTGGCCGGAGCCACTCTCGCGAGCGGTCGGGTGCTCGGCAATATCGGACTCAACCTGATCGGGGCTTCCGACCTCACCGTCCCAGCGGCGGCGACGGTGATTGTCGCCGCGTTCGCCCTCACGACCGTCTACAACTACCTGAAACTCCCGACCTCGACCATCCAAATTTTCGTCTTCTCGCTCGTAGGCGTGGCACTCGGCGCCCAGCTTCCGGTACGGTGGTCGAACTTGGAGGGGCTTGTGCTCCTCTGGGCCGCGGCTCCGCTCGCGGCGGTGGTCGTGGGCTACGGGCTCGCTCGGCTCCTTCGCCCCGGTCCACCACCGTCCGCGGAGCCATCCTCCCACGAACGGTGGGTTCCGTTGCTCGTCCTGATGGCGTTCGCGGCATCGTTCGCGATGGGCGCGAACGACGTGGCGAACGCCACCGCCGTGTTCGTCTCAACGAGGCTTACGGATGTCGTAGTTGCCGGAGCCATCGGAGGCATCGCGCTCGCCGTGGGCGTCCTCACCTGGGGGGACCGGTTGCTCACCACGGTAGCCTTCGACATCGTACGCACCGACGAGGGGATGGCGGTAGCCGCCCAGAGCGCCCAGGCGAGTGTGATCCTTGCGAGCGTGTTGCTCGCGGGAGCGTTCACCTCGATGAACCAAGCGCTCATCGGGGGGATGGCGGGCGCGGGACTCGCACGGGGGAAGCGGACGATCCACTGGCCCGTCCTTCGAGGCATCCTCGCTGGCTGGGCCGTGGGTCCAGTCTCGGGGCTGGCCCTAGGATTCGCGGGAGTCGAGCTGATGGTCAGATTGGGTCTCTAGTACTCTCTTCGGTAGGGTCGGCCGCGCCGACACCACCGGGAGGGAAGACCGCTCCTGCCGAACGGATCCCGTTCAGCTCAGCACTTCGCGCAGGCGGTCCTGTTCACGGGCCCGGCTGATCTCGATCGCCATCCGTCGGCCCATCGAGAGGTTGGGCGCCACGAGGTCGGCGTAGCTCGAGCCGCTCGGAAAGACGTTGGTGCCAGCGACGATGCGGGTCGAGATCTCGAACACGTAGAACTTGAGCTCCTCCGTCACGATCCCCTCGACGCAGAACGGTCCGACCATCCCGCCGAACAGCTCGAGGGAGCGTTCGACGATCCGCGCCCCGATGTCGAACACTTGCGGTAGGAGCGACTCGCGCAGCACGACCGGGACGTTGCCGGTGACCACAAAGGTCGGGCGGATCCCAGCGGCCAGGAGCTCCTCTTGGGCGCCGAGCTTGTAGAGCTCGTCGATGTTCGCCTCGTCCCGCCGGTCCATTCCGAGAAGCTCGAGGGAGCCCGACCCGACCCGGTAGCCGTCGCGCGAGAGGGGAGAGTAGAAGAAATGGATGTAGTAGCGCGTGCCGAGGACGTACTGCTGGATGACGAACGGCCCCGTCGGCTGGAAGTCGCGGAGCGCCTCCTTGTTCTTGGCGAGGATGAACCCCTTGCCCCCCTTCGCCCCGTAGTACTTCACGATCGCCGGGCCGTCGATGTCGTCGACGCTCTCGTACCGTCGGGGCATCTGTACCCCGGCTCCCTCGAGCCACTCCCGTTCCTTCTCGCGGTCCGACTCCCAGGCGAGCACCGCGCGGTTCCCGAACACCGGTACCGGGAGCGCGGCAAACCGCTCGGGGCCGAGGTACTCGACGAAGGAGCCGTGCGGGACCAGGATCGCGTTCTCCCGATTGAGGCGGGAAACGTACCGCGGGAGCTGGGCCAGCTTCGGGATGCTCAGGAAGGCGTCGGGGCGGGCGAGGGGGAACGCCTCGTAGTACCGCGGCGGCTTGCCGGCCGCGATCCCAAGGGTCCTGTACCCCTCCTGACGGGCTCCGTGGAAAATCTGGAGCGAGGAGTGGGAACAGTAGGTGGCGATGGTCGGTGGATGACGCTTGAGCGGCGCGACGAGCGCCGCCGAGGCTAGTGCCACCCCCATTACTGAGGGGACCGCCACCTCCAATTAGCCTTTGCGCGAAGTATGATTCTAGCAAACCGCCGACGACGACCCGCACTCCATCGGGCTGTCCCTCTCTGACGCCGAACGTTTGTCGTCGATTGCCTCCCTCAACTGCCGGAGAGGAAACGATTTACCCTCCTCCCCTCGACGGGGGGAACATCATGACTGAGAATCCTGCTCCGGGCAAGGTGCCCCACGGCCCCGGAGAGGTCGTCATCGATGTCCGAGGGCTTCGAATGGTCTATCCCCCCGCGAAGCCCGGTACCCCCGGCACCGTCGCGGTCGATGGGATCGATTTCCACGTGCGCCGGGGAGAGATCTTCGGATTCTTAGGCCCGAACGGCGCAGGAAAGACCACTACGATTTCCATCCTGACCACCTTGCTCCGGCCCACCGCGGGCGATGCCCACGTGGAGGGGGTGGATGTCGTGGCCCACCCGCACGACGTTCGACGCCGGCTCGGTCTCGTCTTCCAGAAGTCCACCGCGGACGAGGAGCTGACCGGACGGGAGAATCTCGCGATCCAGGCCGGGCTCTACGGGCTCGCCGGGGAGGCCGTCGATCGGCGCATCTCGGAGCTCCTCGCACGAATGGACCTCGCCGCGTTCGCGGACCGGTTCGTGAAGACGTACTCGGGCGGCATGCGGCGCCGCCTCGAGCTCGCGGTCGGGATGGTCCACGAACCCAAGATCCTCTTTCTCGACGAGCCGACGCTCGGACTCGACCCCCAAGGCCGGGCCGGCTTCTGGAAGTACATCCAATCGCTCCGGGAGTCGAGCGGCATCACCGCCCTCATGACCACCCACTACCTCGAGGAAGCGGACCAGCTATGCGACCGGATCGCGGTCATCGATCACGGGAAGATCATCGCGCTAGGTACCCCGAAGGAGCTCAAGGACAGCGTGGGCGGAGACACCCTCGAGATCTCGGTCGCCGCCGGGGCCCGGGAGCTCACCCCGTTGCTGACGGCCCTGCCCGGGGTGGGTGCCGTCACTCGGATCGGGGATACGTATCGGGTCAAGTGCTCGAACGGAGAGTCGCTCGTCCCCCGTGCGGTGCTCGCGGCCGAGCAGGCCGGAGTGCTGATCACGGGCGCGATCGTCCGCAAGCCCACGCTCGATGAGGTCTTCCTCGAGCTCACGGGGCATGCGTACCGCGGGGAGGGCGAGCTCCCGTCCTCCGAGGCCGCGGACGCGCCTCTCGTTCCTCCCGTAGGGCAAGGTGCGTGATGTACCGCGAAGCGTTCTCGCTGATCCGCCGTGAGTACCTCCGCTGGATCCGTGCACCGGCGTGGGTGATCTCGGGCCTCCTGAGCCCCATCCTCTACCTCCTCCTCTTCGGACAGGCGTTCGACCTCGGGAAGCTGGTGCCCCCCGGGGTCGGGCCCGGCGTGCTCTCCCAGGCGCTCTCGGGCGCGCCGAATTACTTCTCGTACTTTGCCGTGGGGATGGTCGCCTTCGCGAGCGTGACGGCGGCCATGTTCTCGGGGACCGGGATCATCTTCGACAAGCAGCTCGGCATCCTCCAGCGGATCCTCTCGACGCCGGTCTCCCGGCGCTCCGTCTTCCTCGCCTCGCTCACCTTCCGCGGGATCCTCACGCTCTTGCCCGCCTTCGTGGTGGTCGGGCTCGCGCTCCTCCTCGCCCACGTCCCGAACCTCGCCGGCCTCACCGTCGGGAGCGGAGTGAACGTGCTCGACGCCGCCCAATTCCTGGCGGCGGCCCTCGTCCTCTCGGTCGCGTTCACGGCGCTCTTCCTTTCCTTCGGGTTCGCGGCGCAGCGGATCGAGAGCTACTTCGGGGTGATCACGATCCTGCAGCTCCCCATCCTACTCACCTCGAACGCGATGTATCCGGTGAACATCATGCCCGCCTGGCTCCAGTACGTCGTGGCCGTCAACCCGATCTCCCTCGCGGTGAACCTCATGCGGATGAGCCTGTTTGGCAGCGCCGGGTACCCCTATCCCGCGGCGGTCTACCTCGCGGGACTGCTCGCGTGGGCCGCGCTGTTCGTCTGCCTCGCCATGGTCCTTGCCTCCAAGGCGCTGAGGACCGATCTCGTCCCGGCGGGCGATTCTGCCCTCTCTCGGGCTATCGCGGAGTGAACTCCGCGGCACCGCTCCGGGCTAGGCCGAGGGGCTCTCTTCGGTCGAGCCCCCCCGTCCGCCGGCCGATGCCTTACGACGGTGCGGGAGATCCGCAGGTAGTTCCGGCGGCGACTCCGCCGGCGGACGGACTTCCCGGTGTCGAGCTCGCACCGCGGGGCCGGGTCTCGCGACGTCGGATCGCGAGCCCACGGGCTCCGGGGATGCGGTGAACTCCGAGCCGCTCCGCTTCCGTGTGAAGGGTGCGCGCCGTCGAGGCAAGCTCCTCCCCGAGCCCCCGTTCTACTTCGCGAAGCTCAGCGAACCGGTCCACGAGGGTCGCGAGCGCGGCACGCTCGCCCGCGGGGACTTCGCGGAACTCGGGACAACGGTCTTGGAACTCGCAGCGTGCGCAGGGCCGGCCTGGTGTCGGCGCGTACTCTTCGTCACGGATTCCGTCGGCCACCTCGCCCACCGATTGGCGGAGCGCGGCCAGCGCCTCGGCGGGCCTCGGGGGGGAGACTAGATGCGAGCCGCCCCGGAGGTCGATGAGCGCAAGCCGCTCGACCGGGTACGGGTAGTTCCGTTCCACGAGCACCTGGTAGAGCCCGAGCTGTTCCGAGGTGAGCGCGTCCCGGGAGGTGAGCCCGCGGCCCGTCTTGTAGTCCAGCACCTCGAGGCCGCCCGACGGGGTGAGGTCGATCCGGTCCACGTAGCCGTGCACGGGAATCCCGTCCCAGGTGGTCTCGAGGTGGGCCTCGACGGCCACCGGGGTTGGTGGCTGGGTCGTGATCTCGCGGTGGTACCGCAGGAGCAGCGTCCGGCCAAGCGCACGGTACCGCTCCTCGTCCTCGGGGCTCTCGTACCCTTCGGAGACCCAGAGACGGTCGTAGAGCGCGAGCATCCCCTCGGGATCGAGCGGCGCGCGGGGGCTGCCGCGACCCGCGCCGAACTCTTCGAGCGTGAACTGGGTACTACCGCCCGCACGGCGGGCGGTGGGCTGGACGAACGGCTGGAGCAGCTCTTCGAGGACGGAGTGGACCGTGCGACCGAACGAGAAGTAGCCCCGGGGCGCCTCGGAAAGACGGTCGATGTAGAGGAATTTCCACCGCAGCGGGCACTCGAGGTAGGTGCGGATCTGCGAGTAACTGAGCGTCGGAAGCGTGCCCACGGCCCGGGAGTTCGCGCCGGGAGTTAACCGCTCCCGGTGGAGCGCGCGGCAGCGTTACGCGTCGACCGGGATGGCAGGCTCGGCGGGCTTCACGCCGGTCGGGCGGGCGAGGGCGCCCGCCCCGGTGGGGAGAACCCCGCGGGCCTGGGGGTTCGCGAGGTTCTTCGGCAGGCCGAGCAGGTCGAGCAGCTCCTTGTAGTGGTTCCGGATGGTCACCGGCGTCACGTTCGCGACGGCGGCGATCCGGTCCTGGCTCCGCGGCTCGCCCATCAGGTTCGACGCGATGTAGATGATCGTCGCGAGGATCCCGTTGGGGAGCACCCCGCTCGTCGAGTACACCTGCTCCACCTGCTCGAGCAGGTCGAGCACCTTGGCCCGCACCTCCTTCGAGAGGTTCAAGTCCTGCGTGAACCGGACGAGGTAGTCGCGCGGCTCGACCGGCTTGAGACCGAGCTTGAGCTCGCGGGCGAGGAGCGTATAGGCCCGGCCGACCTCGATCTTGGTCGCCTTCGAGTGGGCGATGATCTCCTTCATCGTCCGCGGCACGTGGCATTGCCGGCACGCCGCGTAGACGCTCGCGGCGACGAGCGCGACGATCTTCTTGCCGCGGGTCGCCTTGTGTTCGAGCGCCCGACGATAGATGTAGGTCGCGGACTCCTTGACCTCGCGCGAGAGTCCGAGTACCCCGGCGAGCCGGTTGAGCTCCCCCAGCGCGACCACGAGGTTGCGTTGGTGGGTGCGGGCGGCCCGGAGCCGGTGGTTGAGCTTCCGGAGGTGGTAGAACTTGAGGGAGGTGTTCCGGGAGAGCGAGTTCCCCTGGAAGTCCCGCGTCGGGACCCCGATCTCGCTGAACAGTCCCTTGTCCGGCATCAGGGGGGAGATGACCGGGC
>JAKIWH010000040.1 GCA_022750125.1 Thermoplasmata archaeon | reverse complement strand
GCGAGCGAGGTCCACCTGCGCTACAAGCTCAAGATGACCCAGGAGCAGGTCCTCGCCGCCTCCCTCGCGAGCGTGCGGCGCGCGAAGGAAGCTGGGCTGCACGTCGCGTTCGTAACGGAGGACACTGTTCGGGCTCCCCTCGATTTCGTCGAGCAACTCTACCGCGCGATGCAGGAGGCGGGCGCAGACCGGCTCGTCATCTCCGACACTGTGGGGATCATGACTCCACTCACTTTCCGCTGGTTCCTGCGCGAGTTCAAGCGGCGGGTTCAACCAACCGACTGGTCGGTGCACTGCCACAACGACTTCGGGCTCGCAACAGCGAACACGCTCGCAGCACTCGAAGAGGGCGTGAACTGTCCGCACGTCTGCGTGAACGGTCTCGGGGAGCGGGCAGGAAATGCGTCCCTCGAGGAGGTAGCGCTCTGCCTCGACTCCCTCTACGGCGTGCCGACCGGCATCCGGACCGAGGGTCTACACGAGCTCTCGGCTCTCGTCGAGGAGCTCTCGGGGGTGCCTCTCGCCGCGAACAAGGCACTCGTGGGGTACAACGCGTTCTCCCACGAAGCGGGGATCCACACCCACGGAATCCTGCGCCACACGCTCACCTATGAGCCGCTCCAGCCAGGGAAGGTCGGTGGAACCCGCCAGCTCATTCTCGGAAAGCACACCGGGAAGGCCGCCCTCGTCGAGAAGCTCAAAGAACGGGGCGTGAGCCTCCCCGACCCGCTCCTCGCGGAGCTCTTGCGAGAGATCAAGGTCCGGACCGAAAGCACGGGAAAGGAGGCCCACGACCGTCTCCTCAAGCAATACCGAGACCTCTTCTCCCATCCGGGGCTTTCGGATGCGGAGTTCTGGGAGCTCGTGACTGCGCTCGCACCTCCGAAGGCAGCATGACAGGGAACGGGCACGGTGCGACGCTCGCCGAGAAGATCCTCGCTAGGGCCTCGGGGCTTGAACGGGTGGTCCCGGGCCAGATCGTCGACGGACGGGTTGACCTCGCCATGATGCACGAGCAGGGCGCACAGACGGTCGGCCCCTTCCACGAGATGGGTGCGAAGAAGGTGTGGGACCCCGATCGTGTGGTCATCGCCATCGACCACTGGGTCCCGGCCTCGACCGAGGGGGCCGCAGTGCTCCACCGCATCCTTCGGAAGTTCGCGGAGGAACAACACCTTCCCCACTTCTACGACGTCGGTCGTCACGGCATCTGCCACCAGATCCTCGCCGAGGACGGTTGGGTCGTCCAGGGAGATCTCGCGGTCGGAACCGATTCTCACACGAACATGCTGGGCGCGATGGGCGCCGTCGCCGCAGGGATCGGACCCACCGAGATGGCGGCCGTCCTCGCGCTCGGCCGCATCTGGCTCAAGGTTCCCCCGACGGTCCACGTCCACGTCCGGGGAACGCTCGGACCCGGGGTGACCGCGAAGGACCTCGTCCTGCGGGTGCTCGGGGAGATCAAGACCACCGGGGCGACCTACAAGGCGGTCGAGTTCTCGGGACCGACGATCGAGCGGCTCTCGATGCCCGAGCGGTTCACCCTTTGCAACATGACGACCGAGATGGGTGCGAAATGCGGCATGATCGCTCCGGATGCGACCACCGCTGACTTCCTCCGGCCTATCGCGAAGCACGCGGCCCACCCCGTCCGTGCCGACGCGGACGCAGCCTACGAGCGCGTCGTCGAGATCGACGTCGACGGCATGCCCCCGATGGTCGCCTGCCCGTACTCTCCCGACAACGTCCGACCGCTCCCCGAGGTTGCGAACGAGCACATCAAGGTCGATCAGGTGTTCCTGGGTTCGTGCACGAACGCGCGGATCGAGGACCTTCGGGAGGGGGCCGCCGTTCTCCGTGGGCACAAGGTCGCGCCGGGCGTTCGGTTCATTGTCTCCCCGGCTTCGACGAAGATCTACCAACAGGCGCTCGACGAGGGACTCATCAAGGAGTACACCGAGGCGGGGGCCGTCTTCACGAATTCGAGCTGCTCGGCCTGTTTCGGGGGCAACATGGGGATCCTCGCGCCGGACGAGGTGTGTGCCTCCTCGTCGAACCGCAACTTCCCGGGCCGCATGGGGGCGAAGAACGCGCGGATCTACCTCCTCTCCCCCGCGGCCACTGTCGCGAGTGCGATCGTAGGCGAGGTTGCCGATCACCGGAGCCTGAACTAGGGGTGCCCCGTGCGCGACGTGATCGAGGGGCGGGTCTGGACGCTCGGCGTCGACGTGGACACGGACCAGATCATCAGCGGAAAGTACCTCACGATCATCGACCCCCAGGAGCTCAAGAAGCACGTCTTCGAGATCGCGCTCCCCGAGTTTGCGGGAGCGGCCCAGGCCGGGGACATCGTCATCGCGGGTGAGAATCTCGGTTGCGGCTCGAGCCGGGAGCACGCGCCGGCCGCCCTCAAGGCGATTGGCGTGTCGGCCATCGTCGCCGACTCCTTCGCGCGCATCTTCTTCCGCAACTCGATAAACTTGGGCCTACCAGCGATCGAAGTCCGGGGCGTACGCGAGCTGTTCGAACAGGGTGACACGGCACGCATCTCGATGTCCGGAGGCACCGTCACGAACGTCCGCACCGGCCGATCCGTCCACTTCCCCCCGCTTCCCGCCCACCTGCTCGAGCTCCTCGAGGTAGGCGGCCTGGTCGAGAAGGTACGGCTCGAGCTCGCCCACGCAGATTCCCCCGCAACCGCATGAACGACGCGTCCGCACGGCTCGTCTTCCTCCCCGGCGACGGCACGGGGCCCGAGGTGGTCCGGGAGGCCCACAAGCTGCTCGGCGCGCTCGCCGAAGGAGACGCTCACCCGTGGAGCATTGAAGAATATCCGGGGGGAGCGAAGTACTACCAGGAGCACGGCAAGGAGTGGGAACCGGAGACCGAGGCGGCGGCAATGAGCGCGGAGTCGATCCTGCTTGGTGCCGTCGGCTGGCCCGGCGTGAATCTTCCGAACGGCGATATCGCGGGCGCCGCGCTGGTCCTCGGTCTTCGCCGAAACCTCGACCTGTACGCCAACGTTCGTCCTTGTCGATTGTACCCAGGAGTCCTGCACCGGATCAGCGGTGAGTTCCGCCCGGTCTGGTCCCCCGACAAGGTCGACCTCGTGATCGTGCGTGAGAACACGGAGGGCCTGTACACCCCGGTCCACGGGAAGCTCGCCCGCGGGGGGTCCACCGAGGTTGCCGTCGACACACGTCTCATCACGCGCAAGGGGGCGGAGCGGGTCATTCGTTACGCGTTCGAGCTCTCCCAGCGCCGGGGACGGGGCGCGCCCGAGGACAAGGCTCGGCGCGTCACCTGCGTCGACAAGTCGAACGTCCTTGCCGGTTGCCAGTTCTTTCGGGAGACGTACGACCGGGTGGCGGCCGCGTTCCCGGATGTCGCCCGCGATTACGCCTACGTCGACGCCTTCACTCAGTGGATCATCCGCAACCCCGAGCACTACGACGTCGTGGTCTCCTCGAACATGATGGGGGACATCATCAGCGACCTCGCCTCGGTGCTCCAAGGGGGGATGGGGTTCGCCGCGGGCGGGAACATTGGGGACGGTCACGCGATGTTCGAGCCCGTCCACGGGAGCGCGCCCAAGCACGCCGGCAAGAACGTCGTGAACCCGATGGCGACCTTCTTCGCGGTCGAGATGATGCTGAGGTACTTGGGGGAACGGCGCGGCGACACCCGGTTCGTCCGCCAGGCCGACCGGATCGAGCGCGCGCTCGCCAAGGTCCTCGCGGACGGCAGCGCCCGGACCTACGACCAGGGCGGAACCGTGACGACGAGCGGCGCCGGTGACCGGGTCGCCGAGGTCATCCGGGGAGCGCCCGCATGACCGGCGGTCGCCCCGTTGCCCTCGTCGGAGGCGCCACCACAAGATTCGGGGTGCGCGCGGCCACGTGGTCGCAGCTCGTCCAGGAGGCGGGTGCGCGGCTGTTCGCTGCGATCCCGAACCTCGCCGCGAGCGACGTTGATTCCTTGTTCGTCGGGGCGGCCGAACCCGAACGGTTCGCCTTCCAATCGCACGTAGCTCCCCTCGCCGCGGAGCTCCTCGGCCTAGAGCCGCACCGGATCGTCCAGCGCACCGAGCTCGCGTGCGCCTCGGGCCAGTCGGCGATACGGAGCGCGTACGCCGCCATCTCCGCGGGGCTTTCCGACGTCGCGGTCGCGCTCGGGGTCGAGAAGATGAACCTACCCTCGATGGCCGAGGCGAACACCTCGATGGCCTGCGTGATGGACCGGCCGTGGGACGGCGCCCACGGGGCGACTGCGCCCCCGTTCTTCGCGATGGTGGCCCAGCGCCACATGCTCGAGCACGGGACGACGGAGGATCAGCTCGCGGCGGTCTCCGAGAAGAACCACCGGTTCGCGAACTCGAACCCCGACGCCCAGTTCCACGAGAAGAGCTTCTCGCGGGAGAAGCTGCTCCGGCTCCCCCTCATCGCCCCGCCGCTGCGACTCGGTGACTGCTCCTCGATGACCGACGGGGCGGCCGCCGTTCTCCTCGTCTCGGGCGAGCTCGCCCGCAAGTACACCGACACGCCGGCATGGATCCGGGGCTCCGGACAGCACGCGAGCTGGCACAATCTCGCCAACGCCGGTTCGCTCACCGAATGGACCGGGATGCGGATCGCGGCCCGGGAGGCGCTCGGCTCGGCCGGCATCACGGTGGACCAGCTCGACTTCGCGGAACTGCACGACTGCTTCACTATCTCGGAAATCGTCGAGTACGAGGCGCTCGGCCTCTGCGATCCCGGCAAGGGGGGAGCCTATGTGGCCGACGGCCGATCCGACCTTGGCGGCGACATCGTGGTGAACCCACGAGGGGGACTGCTTGGATGCGGTCACCCGCTCGGCGCCACAGGCGTCGCCCAAGCGGTCGAAGTGTACCGCCAGTTCACCCACACGGTCCCGCCGGCCCGCCAGGTCCCGGACCCCGAATGGGCGCTGGTCCACAACCTGAGCGGAAGCGCAAACGTCCACTCGATGATGGTCTACGCGCGGGGTGGCTAGACGTGCCCGCGGTGGCGGTCGCGAAGCGCCGCGCGAAGAAGCGAGCCCCGAAGCGCGCCGAAGCCGCCCTCCCTAAGATCGAGCTTCGGGCCGAGCCGACCGCTCCTCCTCCCAAGAAACCGGCCACCCTCACGCTCCTCGATTTCTTCCCGCAGGAGGAGAGCCAGCAAACCCGGGTGGCCCGATTCTTCACCGAGCTGCGGGCTGGCCGGTTCATGACGACTCGGTGCGCCAAGGACAAGAAACTGCTGTGGCCACCGAGGGTCACGTGCCCTCAGTGCCACACGGAGGAGCTCGAGTGGGTCGAGTTACCGCAACGCGGGCACCTCTACGCCTTCAGCGCCCTTCTGGCAGGTGCCCCGCTTGGCATGGAGGACGAACTTCCCATTACGGTCGGGCTCGTGGACCTCGAGGGAGCGCCGCTTCGGCTCTTCGGTCGACTCGTAGGCGCTCCGTGGAACGAGATCCGCGTTGGGGAACGGGTCCGGGTGGAGCCGTACGACCTACCGGACGGTCGAGTGTTCTACCGTTTCCACGTCGAGAGTCGCTCCGTCGAAAAACCGACTTAGCAGCCTATAAATACCGAGGCCCGTCTGCGCGGCCGCCGGCCGAGGGATCTGTCGTCGATGGTTGAGAAGGGTTCGGGGTGGTGGCGGGAGCACGGCTGGACCGTTGCGATCCTGCTCGCTGCGTTCTCCCTAGCGCTCACCATCCGGTCGATTTTCGCGTGGTCGATCTTCCAGCAGTACGGCTGGCTCTACATCTACGCGGGCGGGTCGGACTCGTACTACCACTCCCGGGTGGCCCAGTACATCATCACGAACCACACGAACCTCGTGCGGGACATGCTCCTGCGCTACCCGACGGGGGCGATCAACCCTCGGGAACCGCTGTTCGACTGGATGAACGCGGTCTTCGGGATCCTGTTCCAGGGATTCTTCCCGGGCGCGACCCCCCTCGATAGAGCCCAGCAGGCCGGGGCGTTCTTCCTCGACTTCCAGGCGCCCCTCTGGGCCGGGATAGGCGTGTTCCCGATCTACCTGATCGGCAAGGAGGTGAGCGGGCGCCGGATGGGGCTCGTCGCCGCGCTCCTCTACCCGTTCATCGTCGCGAACATCGACTCTTCGGGGCTCGGCTACGCGAACTACCTGACCTTCTACACCGCGGTGATCCTCATCGCCGGCTACGCCTACCTCAGGACCGTCAAGGCGGTGGGACGGCACCGTTGGGTAGAGAGCTACCGGAAACCGCGCGATTTCATTGCGGGCCTCCGGGCGATGTGGATCTACGAACGTTCGGCCATCAAGTGGGCCGTCTTCGCGGGGGTCTGTTTCGGAACCCTCGCCCTCGCCTGGCAGGGGTACCCGTTCTTCGTCGCCATCATGGTCGTCTTCCTCATCTTCATGTTCCTGGTCGAACGGATCCGTCACGTCGACTCGTTCGGCCTCTACGTCGTCACTTGGATCGTCGGCCTCGTCGGCTTCCCGATGGCGATGCCCTACTACCTCGCCCAGGGGCTCTTCGCGAACTGGTTCGACGCGCCGCTCCTCCTCTTCTTCGGCGTGCTCCTACTCCTCCTGCCGTTCCTGCTCCTGCGCGACTACCCTTGGGTCGTGTCGGTACCGGTCTTCGTCGCCGGGATGCTCGGCGCGGCCGCGATCTTCTACGTGGTCGACCCGACGACCTTTGCGACCGTGATCACGGGCCAAGGCTACTTCGTGAAGACGCTCGTCTACACGACCGTCGCCGAGGCGCAAGCGCCGTCGATCGACTCCCTCATCCTTGGCTACGGTGTCATCACCTTCTTCCTCGCGTTCGCGGGGCTCATCCTCATCGCCGTCAAGATCGCCCGCCAGCGGTTCCGGCGGGAGCTCGTCTTCTTCTTCGTCTTCTGCGTTGTTTCGCTCTACCTGCCGGTAACGGCGGCCAAGTTCTTCCTGCTCGGCTCGCCCGTGTACGCGCTCCTCCCGGCCGAGGTGCTCGTCCTCCTCCTCGATGTCGCGGGCTACACCACGCTCCGCCGGAACATCGCCTCCCTCTCGGACCGGAGGAGCCAAGCGGCGGCGTTCCGCCGCTCCTTCAAGGCGCGGCACGTCCTCGTGATGGGGCTCGTCCTTTTGATCGTCGTGCCGAACGTCTGGTACGCCATCGACGCGGGCGTCCCGCAGAGCGAGAAATCCAACTTCAACCTCCAGATCTTCTACACCCTGCCGCCGCCGTTACGCACCTCGGCGGGCAACGCCTCGAGCTACTACCTGGGCGCTGCGGGCACCTCGCTCGATACGCCCAATCAGTACGACGAAGCCGGGTACAATTGGCTCGCCACGCAGGACACCAATCTGCCCGTCACGCAACGTCCCGCGTTCGTGAGCTGGTGGGACTACGGTTTCCAGGCGGTCGACGAGGGGCTTCACCCGACCGTGGCCGACAACTTCCAGAACGGCATCGACCCGGCGGGGAACTTCCTCCTCTCCCAGAACGAGAGCCAGGCGATCGCGATCCTCACGGTCGAGCTCTTGGCCGCGGAGCAGACGACCACCCACCAGAAGTACCTCCCGGGCCCGCTCGATGCGCTCCTCGCCCGCGACGGCGTGAACGTCGCGGAGCTCCATACGCTCATGGTGAACACCTCGGCGGATGTGCCGCTCGTCATCGCACACCCCGAGCGCTACCTCCCGGTGAGCGCCGCGAACCTCGACCCGACGAACGCGATGTACATGTCGACCTCCTGGTTCCTCGGCGAGACGCTCTCCCTCTCGGGGGTCGCGCAGCTCTACAACGACGTTCAGGCGTACACAGGTTGGTCGATCCGGTACGCGATGGTCGACTCCCGGCTCTTCCCCTTTAGCGGTCAGAACACGGGTATCTTCTACGCACCGGCCGACCTCACGGACCGGGTCATCAGCGCGGGGGGCGTCCCGACCTCCTTCTACTCCCTCACCGTCCAAGGCTCCGACGGGAACACGTACCCTGCCGGCGCCGTCCCGCCGGGCGTCCAGGCGGTCAACGTGAACATCGCGTACAGTCCGGCGTTCTACCACACGATGCTGTACCACATCTACGTCGGCTACAACGGGACCGACATCGGCCAGGGGGTCGGCATCCCCGGCATCTCGGGAGCGGCGGGGAGCGACCCGGCGGAGCCCGGCTGGATGCTCCAGCACTTCCAGGTGGTCTACCGCACCGCCTACTACTGTCACTACTCGAACCCCGCGAGCCACCCCGGCTGCTACGTCGCGACGAACCTCCCCGACGCCGTGGCCATGCAGAAGGCGCACAACGGGACGGCGGACACGAGCACGGCCCAGTACTACAACGGGGGCGAGTCGATGCTCGAGTACTACTCGGGCCAACCGTTCGTCGGCACGGTGGAGCTCCCGAACGGCGCGCCGGTGGGCGCGGTGCGCCTCACCGTCTACGACAGCTGGAACATCCCCCACATGACGACCCTCACGGCCGCGAACGGGACCTTCTCGCTCCTGCTTCCTCCCGGGGACGACACCGTGAACGTCACGACCGGCTCGGTCGACGGCCTCTCCCAGGCCGGCACCTCCCACCTCGCGACGCTGCACCTGGACGTGCCCGCCTCGATGGGCTCGGCGGCCCACCCGCCCCCGCTCGTCCAGAACATCGTCCTCAAGGGGATGACCTTCTCCGGATTCGTCTACTTCAACAACGCCAACAACTCGAGCTACCTTCCGAACGCCGACACGCTCCTCACGGGCGCGACCGTCACCTTCTCGGGGCAGGGCCTCCCCACCTACACGACGACGACCGATGCGAGCGGCTCCTGGGAGCTCGACGACGTCTCGCCCGGAGTGTACAACTTTGCGATCGGCTACCACGGCGCGACCTTCCCCCAGACGCAGGTGTTCGCGACCCCGGGCTCGGCGACCAACAAGACCGTCGCGATCTCGCCGGGCCAGCTCTCCGGCTACGTCGTCGGCTCCACGAACCTGACACGGGGGCTCGCCGGGGCGACCGTGACCCTCACGAGCTCCAGGGGGACCGTCTCGAGCACTCTCACGGACATCACGGGCCTCTACACCCTGCGGAACATCGTCCCGGGCAACTACACCGTGCGGGCGACGATCGCGACCACGACGCTCGTGAGCCCGCCGATCCCCGAGATCTTTACCGCGGCCGGCGGGAAGGCGAAGCTCAACATCACCGTCTCGCCGACGGTCGGGGTCCATCTCGTCGTGCTGGTGGCGGGCGAGCCCCAGTCGGGGTTCCCGGTCCGGTTCACCCAGATCGTCCCGCTTCGGGTCCCGCACGGCAACAGCACGGCGCCAACCCCGGGGACGAACTCCTCCGTGTTCCTCACCGGCCCGGACGGTACGATTTCCGTCTCGCTCCCGACCGGGAACTACAGCGTCTACACGACGGGGCTCGTCGGCTCGACGTGGTACGCTGGCTTCGAGAGCGCCTACCTGCCGTCGACCGCCTCCACGGCTCCGCTCGTCCTCACGCCGCTCGCCGCTTCTCCGGCCGTCACCCTATCGGGGACGGTGGTCGCCCCCACGAGCGCCCCCTCGGCGGGGACCTTCGGCTTCTCCGTGACGGCGTACGACGGCCACGGCGACGCCGTGCTCGGCCTTGCGAACCTCACCGGAAGCTTCCGCCTCCTCCTCCCGGCCGGGCAGTACGCGGTGGAGGCGGTCGAGCCCCCGACCACCTCGAACGGCGCGAGCTACGCGGCGCTCGAGAACGTGGACCTCACCTACTCGCAGACCATCACGCTCCAGCTCGTCGGCGGCTTCTTCTGGACGGCCCTTGCCGGCGAAACTCGGGCGAGCTCACCGTCCTTCTGGCCAGCCGCGGGTGCGACGATCTCGGTCGCTGCAGGTCAGGGGGAGGTCCCGGTGACTACCGTAGCGGGCCCGAACGGCACGGCGAACCTCATCCTACCGCTCTCGCTCCCCGCCGGCGAAAGCTACTGCGTGAACGCAAGCGCCCTCGGTTTCGACCCGTACTCCACCTGCGGGCTCACGCCGAGCGCGCTCTCTACCTCCTCCGCGATACCGCTCACCATCTCGACGGAGCCCGTGAACATCAGCTTCGTCGGATTCCCCTCGGGGGTGACGCTCCACGTGAACCTAAGCGCGACCCAGGCGCCCGCGCTGAGCACGACCGAGGTGGGCGGGCCGGTGTTCAATCTCACGCTCGAGCCCGGCGCCTACCAGTTGACCGCGTGGGCTCCGTTCCCGAACGGGACCGGGGTGTTCCTCCCTCCCCATCCGGTGAACTTCTCCGTCCCGTTCGGCTACGCCCAGACGACCCTCAAGGTCACGCTCCTCCACCAGCTCGCGACGATCGGCAGCCTCCTCCTTCCGTCCGGGCTCAACGCAAGCCTCGTGTCGGTCCACCTGAACTCCCCACGTCTCAATCTCACCGTGAGCGGCACGAGCTTCCTCCACCGGTTCGTGGTCTCCCCCGGCACGTACGTAGCCTACACGACGGGCGCCGCGGGGAACGCTAGCTACGCGAACCTCACCGTGCTCACCATCTCGAGCACGGGCGGCGTGAGCCCCAAGATCTCCCTGCTCGGACCCGGGGCGTTCCTCGTCGGAACGCTCGCCGCGCCGGCCGGTTACTCGCTGAACGGTACCGTCCCCGTTACCCTCACGGGACCGGGCGGCCTCGTCGTGCAGACGGCTGCGGTGGACGGCCAGTTCCGTGCGCTGCTTCCCACCGGGGGTGTCTACGCTCCCGCCGTCAATGTGACGCTCGCCGAGACCGGGCCCGGGGGCGGTACGGAGTACGTCACGTTCACCCAGGTGCCCGGGAGCACCTGCACCCTCACGGGCAACGCTACCGATTGCTCGATCCCTCTCAGCGCGAGCGTGGGCCTCACCCGAGTCCAGGGCCGGTTGGCCGCGATCGGGAGTCCCATGGCTCCCGACGGGACGATCACGTTCATCAACGTCGTTGGGGCCGCGACGACGGTGCCGGTGATGGGCGGGAGCTTCATCGCCCGGCTCCTCCCGGGCGGTTACACGGCGTACGTGGTCGCTCAGGGGGCGAGCGGGATGCTTGCCGGGATCTCGAACGTCACCGTCGGGAACGGGAGCCTCTCCCTGAACCTGAGCGCGGGCGCGGCGTGGACCGACGAACTCACCATCCTCCCCGCTGCCGGGGGGCCCGCGACAGCGAACCTGACCGCGAGCCGCACGGGGTTCCCGTCCCTACGCTTCGTTGGGGAGCCGGTCGGGGTCTCGCTCCCCCTCACACTTCCGGTCGGCAACTGGAGCCTCCTCGTCCGCTCTAACGCGAACGCCTACGGTGTCCGCACCGCGAGCGCGGGGAGCGCGACGGTGAGCCTCACTTCGGGCAACGCCGCCACGACGATTGCGCTCGCCCCGGTCCTCACGACCTCCATTTCGCTCTCCGTAACGGGGCAGAGCACCGTCACCGCCCCCCCGGGGGGCGTGGTCCGGTTCACGATCCGGGTCGCGAACACGGGTTCGTCGCCCGTGAGCTTCCATCTTCTCGGTACGCCCATCACCTGGAGCTTCAATTTCACCCCCGAGAACTTCACCTTGGGTCCGGGCGCGGGCGGAATCGCGAGCTCGGAGGTCGTCGTCACGCTCCCCGGCTCCGCGCCCGTCGCGCACCCCCCCATCATCTTCGAGGGAGTGGCCACGAACCGGTCGATCCTGGGGGCCACCGCCGTTTCCCCGCAGGTGAACGTTCTCCCCGTCCCCGGACTCTCGGTCGGTTCGAGCGGGCATCTCGCGACCGTGGGGTCGAACTCGGTGTCCGTCCCGTTCTGGGCCTACAATTCGGGGAACTCGGCGGAGTCGGTCACCTTCTCCGTCGGGGACCGCGCCCGGCTCAACCAGCTCGGCTGGTCCGCGACGCTCCTCTCGGGTACCACCCGCATCTTCGCCCCCGTGATGCTCACTCCCGGGGAGAACGCGAGCTACTCGCTCCGCCTCTCCTCCCCCTCCGGCTACGCCGTGCCGCCCGGTAGCGCCACCGTCGTGGCGAGCGTGACGAACGGCACCCTCTCCCTCGAAAGAACGGCGCTGCTCACCGTGCCCGCGATCACCGTCGGATTCTCGAACCAGAGCCTCGTCGTCACCGGCCCCTCGATCGGGAGCGCGCCAACCCTCCCGACCTGGATCGTCCCGCTCCTCAGCTTCGTACCGGCGATCGCCTTCCTCGTCGCGGCCGTCAGCTGGCGGCTCTGGCGCACCCGACGGTGGGTGAGGAAGTAAGTGGCCATGGCCCGCGTTGCTCGGGACCGTCCCACCCATCCGCTCCTCCTCGGGGTGGCCCTGCTGCTCCTCCTCTCGGGGGTTCTCGTGGCGGCAGGGGGCGGCCGCGCGGACCAGTACCCGATGCTCAAGGCGACGCTCACGGGCCCGACGCTCCTCGGGACAACGAGCTCGGCGACGTACGCTCTCACCGCGACCGGTGGACCGGCGGTAGGGTTCAACGGCACGCAGATCGGCACGTTGAGCTTCTCCTCGAGCGTCGCGGGTGCGAACACCACGAACGTCCTCCTCACGCCCGCCGCCGGCGTGTTCGTGAACGGCTCCGCGAGCCTCTCGCTCACCACCTCGAACCTGACGGAGACGCTCGTCCTCTCGGTCGAGGTGACGAGCCACTACAGGACGACGAACGCCACGACGAACCTCACCTACACGGTGCACGTCATCCGGCCGTACTCCCTCGTCGCGACGATCGTGAACGAGAGCCCCTACGGGAGTTCGCCGTTCAACCTGAGCGTCTACCTGGACGGCGCCTTGGTCGGCCAGGTGCACGTCGCCGGGATGCTCGGGCAGGGCACCTCCCAGATCACCTACAACTACGTTTCCAACTCGCTCCCCTCCGGCTGGCACACCTTCAACGTGAGTCTCGGCCAGGAGCACGGGCTCATCGCGTTCGCGAACGGCGCGCAGCACTACTCCGTGAGCTTCTACGTCACGGGACCCACTCCGGACTACTCGTTCTACTACGTGGCGGGCGCGTTCGCTTTCGTCGGGGCCATCTTTATATGGCTCACGTCGGTCGGCGCGCGCCGCCGGCGCCGCAAGCGCTAGGCGCAACACCCATGGCACTAGGACGGGCCCGATGCAGCAGTTGCGGACTCGCGTTGAGCGGCCGCGGCGTGGTCCAATTCCTCTGCCCGCAGTGCGGGGTGGTCACCCTCTGCCGCTGCGCGCGCTGCCGCGACCAGAGCGTCGCCTACCACTGCCCGAACTGCAGCTTCGCAGGACCGTAGGGAGAGGCGCATGGGCCAGGTCGCTGTCCTTTTCCGGCTGATGCCCGACGCCGTCGAGACGAACATCGAGGCGATCGCGAAGGAAGTGAAACCCTCGCTCCCGGCGGGCGTCACCGTGCGCGGCATGCAGGTGAAGGACATCGCCTACGGTCTCAAGTCGCTCCTCGTGTCGGCGGTCATGCCGGACGCGGCGGGCATCCTCCAATCGACGGAGGAGGCGCTCGCGAAGATCCCCCACGTGGAGTCGGTCGAGGTGATGGAGGAGGGGCTCCTCTAGCCCCCCCTCCGCCGCCCGATGGACCTGTTCACCCACGTCCTCATCGGCTACCTCATCGCCTTCGGGGCGACCGGTTTTCAGCCGGGCTATCTCGCAGCGGGTGCGATCGCGGGCGGGCTCCCCGACGGCGACGTCGTGTTCTTCCTACTCGCCCGCCGGTTCCCGATGTTTCGCCACCACGGGATCACGCACTCCGTCTTCGGAGTGACGCTCGTTGCGCTCGTTGGGAGCGTCCTCGCTCCCCGCATCCTTCCCGGAAGCCCCGTGCTCTACTTCCTCGTGATGGAGCTCGCGGGGCTCGGACACATCGCGGGGGACGCGTTCACCCACTTCTCGGTCGCCCCGCTGCTCCCGTTCTCGAACCGCCCCCTCCAGATCGACGCCGACCGGGCGATCAATTTCCTCACCCTGGGGGTGAGCGTCGGCGCGCTCGTCGTCCTCTCGTCGGAGCGGTTCCACGTCGCGTTCGCGGTCTACCTCGCCTCGGTCTATCTTCTCGCGGCGTTCTACGCCACCTACTTCGCGGTGCGGCTCACCGGGCGCTACCGGATCGGGGTCATGCGGAAGGGCATTCCCGAGTTCACCACGCCGATCCCGACCGGCAACCCGCTCCGGTGGCTGCTCGTTTACGAGCGTCGCGAGGAGGGAAGGCTACGCTCGGGAGTCGCCGAATACCGGCTCGGCCGGGGGCTCGTCGGTACGATCCACCGGGTCGACGTCCCTCTCACCGAGGCAGGGACGGGACCTGTCGGGTCCGCCGAGGAGGCGCTCTCCCGCTCGTACCCCGCAGCGCGCGAGGCGAACTCGGTGCTCGACGGCACCTACCACACGGGGCAGGCGATGGCCCGGGAAGGTGGGGGTTGGCTCGTGCGCTGGTACTCCCTCGAATTCGCGGCGTTCGGCCGAGCTTCTGGGGTCCGGGTCGATATCGACCCAGCGGGAACGGTGAAGGCTCATTCAGGCTGGCTACCGACGAGGGGCCTCTGGCCGCGCGTAGATGCGGAACCCCGTTCAAGCTAGCCTCGCCGGCGTGACCCGGCTTACCCTGGAGGAGGGAACCGGTTGAACGAGATCGCGCTCCTCCTGTTCGTCGCGACGTTGGGCGCTGTGATCGCTCGCCAGCTGATGGGGAGCGGCCCCGGTATCTGGGCGATCTTCACCGTCGGCGGAATCGCCATGGTGGGCACGGGCGCGCTCCCCCTCGGCGCCGCCGCGCAGACGCTCGACTCCGAGCTTCCCGTGTTCGCCTTCCTGATCGCGCTGTTCGTCTTCGCCTCGGCGCTCGACGACGCAGGCGCGATCGACCACCTCGCGCGGTGGATCGTCCATCGGGAACGGCGGCTCGAGGAGCTCCCGTTCGGCCTGTTCGTCGGGTTCGGGCTCCTCTCGAGCCTCCTCCTCAACGATGCCGTGGTGCTCGTCGGAGTACCGCTGTTCCTCGCGCTCGCGCGTCGGATCCGGCGCCCTGCCGCCCCGCTGCTCTACACGCTCATGTTCGCCGTCACCGTCGGGAGCGTCCTCACCCCGATGGGGAACCCCCAGAACCTGCTCGTGGCCCTCGACAGCGGGCTCACGGCTCCCATCGCGGTGTTCCTCCGGTATCTGCTCCTGCCGACCGCGATCAATCTCGTCGTGGGAGGACTGTATCTGCGCCACGTTCTCCGCAAGCAGCTGACGAGGTCGGACGACGCGCCCTTCTCCCTGGAGCCCTTTTCGCTCTTCCCGCGGGGCGGCTGGCCCCGCCGATTGCTGCGGGCACCCGTCCTCCTTCTCTTTCCGGTGACGATGGTCCTCGTCGTGGGCTCGAACCTCTGGACCGAGGTCACCGGCGAGACGTTGCTGCCGTTCTACTGGACCGCGCTGGGTGGCGCAGCGCTGCTCCTTGCGGTCACCCCCCGGCGCGTGGCTGTCCTCGGGGGGGTCGACTGGCGGATCATCCTCCTGTTTGCGGGACTGTTCATCGTAGTGGCCGGTGCCGTCTCGGCCGGAGCGTTCGGCGTCATCCAGCGCTCGCTCCCCGTGCCGGGCGCTTCCGGGTCTCGTCCTCTCGCGGAGGCGGTCATCGCGGGCACGAGCCTTGGCGCGGCGCAGCTCCTGAGCAACGTCCCATGGGTGGCGCTCGAAATCCCCGTGCTCCACGGTCTCGGGTACGGTGCGCAGACCCCGGGACCCTGGCTCGCTCTCGCCGCGGGGAGCACGCTCGCCGGGAGCCTCACCTTCCTCGGAGCGGCGAGCAATCTCATCGTGGTGGAGGAGGCCGAGCGGGAGGGAGTGAAGCTGCGGCTCTCGGAGTTCGTCAAGCTGGGTGCCCCGCTCGTCGCCCTCACGATGGTGACCCTCCTCCTCTGCCTCGCGGTCGGCCTGTGACCCAGCACCGGGAGAGTCGCACCGGGGATCGACCTTCGCTGACCATGCCTGGAGAGACCTCGCCCCGACGAGCGAGTGTGGGCACCACCACGAGAGTTCGAGGCCGGGGCTCGGAAACCTTTTCAGGGCAGGGCGTCCTCGACCGCTTACGGCCGGGATGGGGTAGTTTGGCCTATCCTGGGGGACTGTGGATCCCTCGACCC
>JAKIWH010000039.1 GCA_022750125.1 Thermoplasmata archaeon | reverse complement strand
TGTTCCAGGCCGGAAGGACGAACGTCGCGTTCCCGTACGGGACCCACGGGTACACCTGGAGCGCGACCGACTGGGGGCTCCCGGACAAGGTGACCGGCGTGAAATCCCCGCCCCATCGGCTTGAGTTCGGGAGGTAGACGTAGTAGCTCCCGTTCGGCAGGCTGAAGGAGAAACGACCGGAGATGTCGGTCACCGTGGTGTTGACGGTGGGGCAGCTTGACGGCGAGGGCGTACTGGAACAGAACTGGTCCGCCACGGTCACGGTGTAGCCTCCGAGCGGGCTCGAGGGGGTGCCGTAGCCGCTCAGGGTGCCCGAGAGCGAGTAGTTCGATGCGTGGACATGGATCGGCGCGGTCCGGGGAAGTAGCGCCGGGGATGCGGGAGCGTTCCCGGGGACCGGGCCAGCTGCGGGATGTCCGACCATCGGAGGAAGTAGCAGGACTGCCGCAACGACGAGCGCGTATCGCGCCGCGCCGAGCCCTCCCTCCCTCGGCATCCGCCCTTCCTAAGGGAGAAGGGACCCCGAGAGGATGAACTTCACTCCGTGTTACGCCGCTCTCAGACGGCCCCGCTCCTCGAGGCAGGTCACCCGGTCGGGAGGGGTGTTGGCCAGCCCAGGGGTTCGGTGACCGCCCGGGCAGGGTGGAGGCGAAGGAGGTGGCGGAAGAACAGGAGGAACAGAAGGTCCGCGAGAAGGAACACGGGTACTCCGAGCTGCGAGAGCGCGCCGAACACGAGCAGCGGCAGGATGAGCCCGAACGCGAACGCGATCCGTGCCCGCTCGCGTCCGAGCCCCGAGAGCTGCCACACCGCGATCGCAAGGTACGCCAGGTAGAGCCCGGCGAGGGCGAGCAGCAGCAGCGCGGGCGGCGCGTCGACAGAGCCCGAGAGCGCCTCTCCAATGAGAACTATGGGGAAGAGGAGCGCACCGACGAATGCCATCGACTTCGTTCCCCACGGGCGGCGGGCTGGGAAGGGCCAACGGAAGCTAGTCGGAGCGAGGTAGGCGGCGAGCACAAGCAGCCCGATCGCTCCAAGCGAGAGCACGAAGAGGGGCGCGCCCATCCAGAAGCCTGCGCCGAACCGAGTGATCGCTAGGAGCAGACCCACGTCGAGAACGAGGGCCGACCCCGCGAGGAACAGGCCACGCCGCGCGACCAGCGGCCGGTGGGCGGTCTCGGGGAGCGCGGTCCCGAGGAGGAAGATGGGGAGCGACACGCTGAACACCGCGTGGACGAGGAGTACGCCAGCGCTCCAGACCCAGTTGACCCCGAGCCAATGCCCGTAGAAACCGAGCCCGCCCACGACGCTCGCGTGGGGATTGAAGAGCGTGCTCAGCGCGATCCCCTCCTCGAGGATCCCGTAGGCAGCACCTAGGATTAGAACGGTGGGCCAGCCCTTCCCCCAGCGTAGAGCCGTCTCTCGCACGAGCAGGACCCCCGAAGTGTAGAGCCCGGCGTTGAGGAGGAGGAAGAGGAAGAACGCCCCTGGGGCGGTGACCAAGCCCGCGAGCGGGGAGGATCCGCTCAGGTACTCGGGGATCCCGGGCGTGAGGAGGAAGAGGCAGAAGATGGGGTGGCCCCGGAGCCAGATCACCACGCGACGCGATAGCGAAGCTCGCCCCGTCGGCGCAACTTCTGGAGGCGGGGAGCTCCCGTCCACACGTTCCGGAGCCTAGCCTTCGGTATTTGAATCCCCGAGAACGATTGGTCCCGAGTCACCTCGGGCGGCTCTCTGCTCAGCTCCCCATGCCGGACGGGAGGAACGTGGGGAGGGCGCGAACGGTGAACCGGGCCCCGGTGGCGAGGGCCGTGCCCGGGTCTCCTTTCTCGACCGATACGCTCGCGGTCGGGCCCGTGCCGTGCGTTCGGAGCACGAGGTCGAAGACCGGCCAATCGCGACGGCCCGGACCGAAGTAGCTCACCAGCACGTAGATCCCGTAGGACTCGAGCGTGTGCAGGAACTCAGCGACGAGCGGCGAGCCGTCCGGGTAGATGCCCACGAGCCGCTCCCCGCGGCCGATGGCGAGGAGCCGTCGAGGTCCTACCTCCCCTGCTTGGACCATCAGCTTCTGGAGCAGCTCGGGGAGTCGGAGGAACCGCTCGAGCGAATGGAGCATGTCGGAGGCGTCGTCCGGCTGCAAAACGGCTTGGAGCTTGCGGCGGCTCGTACTCGCCCTTGGGCGGAGCTGTTCGGGCAGCACGCGATGGAACAACCGATCCGCTGGAATTCCGGTGACCGGGGGGTCCGGGTCCTGGCGACGCGAGTCCACGATCTCGAGCCACGCGAAGTTCGGGTCGAGCCGCTCTGCGATCGACCGCGCCACGCTGAGGACGGTCGACTCGGCATCGCCCGAGACGAGGACCGTGCGAGCCCTCGTTCTCCAGGGCGGCTCAGCGACGGCGGGGGAAAAGCCCGTCATCGGCGAAGAAGTAGCGAGGCTGGGGGCTATAGTCCCTCCGACGCCGCCGCCGGGGGAACCGACGTGGCGAATCGGGTCGGTGCTTGTAGCTCCGCGCCACCGAACCGTCAGTCTACAGGACTCCCGCGCGCCAGTCACCTAGCGCTAGGGACAAGGCGAGGAGGATGGGAATGGCGACCAGCAGGTAGGAAACGGCCGCGACGATAAGCAGGAGATTCGGGAAGGATGCGCTCGCGCCTAGAGCGAGGCCGGCGATCACGAACCCCGTCAGGGCGACCGTTTCGATGACGAGGTGGGCGCGGACCGCCGCGCGGGGCCGGATCGGTATCCCAGAAAAGGTCGGAAAGAACCAGAACGCGAAACCGACGGTAACGAGGCCCACGAATCCGAGCCCGAGCACCGCCTCCCGGAGCTCGAGGAACCCGGCGAGCCCGGTACCGAACCTACCGAGATCCTCGAGCGCGGAGAGCACGACAAGCAGGAGGTAAAGGAGCAGGAATCCGGTCCCGGCGAGAAGGTACAGCAGCACATCCACCCGGGTCGCGTCCGGGCCAGCGGCGAGCTGCCCGGAAGGAGGCACCCAGGCGCTAGGGCGGCCGCGCGATCGAGCTGGTTCCAGTTCCGTCGACTCCGGTGGACGGTTGGGTGGCGCCACCGTCGGGATCCCCGAACTCCACGCCATTCCTCCGGTTCGAGCGCGGCTGGGGGTATTCTACTCTCCGCCAGGGGGGGTTTGGTTGCACCCCGGTTCGAGGGGACCCTGGCAGCAGTAGGGACTTCTTCGCGATTGACTTGCCCGAGGGTAGGGAGCTCCCTCCGATGATTTGGGCCGTCCTGCTAACGGCAGGACCGCCAAAGCGCTACAACAGGCACTCTTGCCGGCGATCAGCATTCTGCGGGTCGCCCCGCTCCGTTGGCTCCGACCAAAGCAGACCTGATGAATCTGGATGCCCTCGGCGACAGATGCCGCTTGACCGGCGGAGGGCCGTTGCCGTACATCGAGGACCGCATCCAGATGGTGGACGGCAAGTCAACGAAAACATTGGGGGTCGCGGCCTACGAGGCGAAAAAGTTCGTCACAGCGGCTGCAGTCCGAACGGAGGGTATCTCGGTCGCTTCGCTGGTTCAGCTAGCCCGGAGTTCGATCGTGACCTTCGGTTACGGGGTGACCCGCGTCGACCTGCCGATCCTTCCCGCCCCCCACCACCTACTGGGTCCTACGGGAAGTCGGGGGTTCGTCTTCGCGGAGCGAGGGGTCACTTCCGATCGTAGGGCTACGCGAACCAGCTTCGAGGTCGCTGGGGGGGTCGCGTTGACGGGCGCGCTCCTCGGTGTGGGACTGGCGCTGATCTCTCACAACCTCGAGTGGCTCTTCCCCTTCGTACTCTTTTTCGGGGTGGGGGGTCTCTTGGTCCTCTCCGTCTGGGGGATCGCCTATTCCGAAGAGTGCGTGTTCGTTTCGGTGGAAGTACCACCGAGTGCTGCATCGGCCGCGGAGGTGACCGTCGACCAGCCGATTCCAGCCGTCGTTACCTGGCGGACTGGGAGAGTTGGCTCGCGAATCCGGTCCGGGAAAGCTATGCCGAGCTACCGGTCTATTTCGACCGTCACTTCGACGCCAGAGACGACCTCGGACAATTTCCGACTGGTCCACGCCTTCAGCGCCGCGGTTTCCTCTGCCGGCGGCGTCGCCACCCCGGTGTCCAACGACAGCTCGCCGGTGATCTGAGCCGCCTAGCTCCCCGTTTCTCCCCGGACGGGGGCACGGGGCGTACAGCTGCGCAATTGTTTCCGGGGGTCGGGGTTCATTCCGGAGGGAACAATGCTTGTGCGCAAGCATCAGCTCGGCGGTTCACGGGTCGTCTCCTCCGTCACCGGGGTCGACCTACTCCACTCTAGCCCGACCTCTTCCCCCACCGGAATGGTGTTACGGGACGCTGGGAGGTGGACCTCAACGAGAGTTCCGTCGGGCAACCGGACGCTCACTCCCGCGGTGCTCCCGAGGAGACCAAAGGCCGTGACCTTCCCCCGTAGCCTTCCGGTCCCCGGCGGCACGACGCTGAGGTCCGACGGCAGCACGGCATGGAGCTCGTGCGCCACCGAGAGGACGTTGTAGCCGAGGAACCGTGCCCACCGAACCGTCCGAGGAGTGCGAAAGAGCTCTTGCGGTGATCCCACGGCGTGCACCTCTCCGTCGAACAGGAGCAGCAGTCGATCGGCGAGGAACAGTCCTTCCTCCCGGTCGTGGGTCACATGGATTACGGGAAGCTCCCGGTCCTTGAGGACCGAGCGGAATTCCGCCCGGAGCCCCGACCGAAACGCGGGATCGATAGCTGCGAACGGCTCGTCGAGGAGCAGCGCTCGGGGGGAGGCCGCGAGCGAGCGGGCGAGCGCGACCCGCGCCTGCTCGCCTCCCGAGAGCTGCCCCGGCCGTCGGTCGAGGAGTCCCGAGAATCCGAGCCGCGTTGCGAGCTCCCGTATCCGGGCGTCCGTCTCCTCCCGGGACAGCCCGCGGAGCTCGGGACCGTAGGCGATGTTCTCGGCCACCGTGCGATGCAGGAAGAGGGAGGGCTCCTGGGAGACGAGACCCACTCCGCGTCGGAAGGTCGGAAGGCGGGTCAGCTCCTCCTCTCCGAGCCAGATCCGCCCCCCGACAGGGGTCTCGAGCCCGGCGATGCAGCGGAGGAGAGTTGACTTGCCGCTCCCGTTGGGACCCAAGATGACGAGCGTCTCGCCGGCTCGGACCTCGAACGAGATGTCGCGGAGGACGGGGCTCTTCCCCCACGCGGCAACGAGCCGTTCCACCCGGAGCGAGCTACCGGACAATCCACCGGCCCCCGAGCTCCACGCCCAAGAACGCGAGCAAGCTCACCACGAGGAGGAGCCCGCCCACGGCGGGCAGCAGGGAGAACTGTCGAGCCCCTTGGAGCAGGTAGAGCTCGACCGGTAGCGTCGTGAACCGAGGCAAGTAGAGGAAGTAGGTCGCTGTGAACTCTCCGAGCCCGATCGCGAGCGCGAGGAGCGCCCCGCTTCCGAGCCCCCGCAGGGCCCTCGGGAGCTCGACATCGAAATACGCGGCGAGCGGACGCGCTCCGAGGGTGGCCGCAGCTTCCGTGGCGGGACGGGAGAGCCGGGTGAGCGCCTGGAGTACCGGTGGCACGGAGAGGGGCAACGCCGCCGTTGCCTGGCTCACAACGATGAGGACCCAGACCGAGTTGGCTCCTCCGAGCAGCGGCCGCCAAAAGGTTGCGAGCGAGAAGGCGAGCAGCACCGGGGAGACGAGGAGCGGCAGGAACAGCAGGTTCTCGGTAGCGGCCGCGGCCCGGGGAGCCCTGCGGTAAGCGAGCCCCGCTGCGATCGCGAGCAGCAGGACGATCCCGGCGGCGAGCGACGCAAAGAGGAACGTGTTGAGGAGCACCTGACCGGTCGAGATCCCGAGGCGTGAGCTCACGCTCGCGCCGAAGAGCTTCCCCCAGCTCGCACCGACGGGCCCGGAGGCGGGTACCACGGCACGGTACAGGATCGTCCCGAGGAGGAGGAGTTCTGCCCCGAACAGCGCCCCCCCCGCGGCGAGGACGGGTACGACACGCCACCTGCCTCGGGAGAGGGGGCGGGGCGCCGCTCGCCGGTGACCTCCCCGTCGGCGCATCGACCGAAGCAGGAAGCCGTAGAGTACGGTCGGAACGGCGAAGAGGGTCACCGCCCAGAGGGCGAGGAGCGCGGCGGCGTGCGGCTCGGCGAGCACCTGCACGAGAAAGTAGACCCGGTCCTCGATCGTGAAACAACGCGGCCCGCAAACGATGAGGGGAGCCGCGAACGAGAGCGCCGAGAAGAGGAACGTGAGGAGCGCCCCTGCCGCGGCGCCGAGGAGCGATAGCGGCCCCCAAACCTCCCGATACACCCGCCCCGGAGGTGCTCCGAGAAGTTCGGCGGCCTCCTCCTGTTCCGCGGGAGAGTTGCGGACGCCGGTCGCCGTAAGGAGTGCGACGATCGGCGCGTTGAACAGCACGTTCACGAGAAGGATTCCAGGAATCCCGGAGTCGAGCCACGCAACCCCCGGAAGCGCGCCCACGAGTAGTCCCGTCGGGCCGACGAGGTCCGCGAGCCCCAGCAGCACGAGGAGCGAAGGGAGGAGGAAGGGAACCGGGAGGAACGCGATGGCGAGCGACCTGCCCGGGAACTGCCACCTGCCCAGCAGGACCCCGACGGGGTAGCCGAGGGCGGTAGCGAAAAGTGCGCTCAGCGCGCCCTGCACGAGCGAGTCCGTGATGGCCGCCCGGTCGAGAGGGGTCCCGAGCAGAGCCCACCACGCCGAGGCCCCGCCCGAGGAGGCGACGGCCTCCCCCACGAGCAGCGCCGCAGGGAGGAGCGCGAAGCCGAGGAGGAACAGCTGGAGCGGGAAGAGGCCCGCGACGGAGCGGAGCCTCATCGCGGAGAGTTCTCGATCAGTTGCCACGCGTCGAGCCAGGTGGGGAGCTCACGAACGATCTCCGCGGGCGGAAGGCCGTCGTTGAGCGGGAGGATCCCCCTGGGATCCGGTGCGGCCGAGAAACTTGGGGGGAGCGGTATCGTGCTGTTCGCCGGGTACTCCCACTCCGTCGTCGGTAGGAGCGTCTGGACCGTGGGAGAGAGGAACCAATCGATGAACTGCTGGTCGATCGGGACGTTCGCGGACCCGGCCACGATCCCGATCCCGTAGGCGGCCCTCCAGCCGTACTCGCTCCCGTTGTAGCTAGAAACGGTCGAGTTGAACGGGGGTGGACCGCCCGAGCCGTAGTAGGAAGCGTACGCCGGGTCCGTGAGGTAGCTTGCGACGGCCTGCGGCGTTCCTCCCGCGCAGGTGAATCCGTTGAACGCGTCGGTCCAGCTGTCGCTCGTAGGGAGGTTGGGGGCCACGGTCCGCCACCAGTCCTGCCAGTTCGTGTGGAGCACTTGGGTCGCGAACGCGATCTCCCAGAGGAGGAACTCCTCGCCGGTGATATCGGTGGTCGGATTCTCCACGACGAGGTTCTTCGCCCAGGAGGAGTTCGCGGCGAAGGAGGGGAAGGCGCTGTGCCCCACGGCCCCGCCGGTGGCGTTCGCGAACGCCGAGCAGTAATCGATGCCAAGGTACCCCCACTCGTACGCGGTCACTCCGCCGTCGGGGCTCAGCTCCTGCTGTACCGCGGTGGGCAGGAACGGTGTCGCCGGAGAGTGGTACGGGACGAGGACATGCGCCGCCTCGGCAAGCGGCGCCGTAACCTCGTCGAGCCCGATCACGAGGTCCGCGGCCGGCGCGTTCGCTTGGTTGATGAGCGTGCTCGACAGCGTCCCCGAGGGACACTCCACCTCGAAGTGAACGTGGTGCGCCGCGGCGAACGTCCCGAAGACCGCGCTGTACTCCGGACTGCCGCACCCGCTTCCGAACAGGGCACTGTACGTGTACACTACGATCGTCGGCTCGGAGGAGTGGGTCGCTAGGAAGGTGTAGGTCCCGAAGCCGGCAAAGAGGACGAGCGTCCCGGCAAACAGCACCCCGGCGAGACGCCCTGCTCCCGAGCGTCGGGAACGTCGCGCGATGGGGGGGGGCACCGGAGCAAGGTCCGCGGGGACCTCCGTGGAAAGACTAGTGGCGTCTCCCATCCCGCGCTTCCGCAGGAGGAGCTACTGTGCGCGAACCCATTGCCTTCCCTTCGCGGGCATTGCCCCGAGCAGGTTCGTGGGGTCGACAGGAGCAACCTGTCCTCTCAGCCGTCGCACAGCTCCCCCAGCGCCCCGCCCAATCGGCGCGAGGATATGAGGTTTCGAGCGCGGTCGTTCTGACGACGCACCGCTTATAGTGCCGCGCCGGCTGTTCACGATCGTGTCCTCCGAGGGCCCGGCGCTCCGATTTGGATCCGAGCTGCTGAAGCGCGGCTTTGCACGGATGCAGCAGGGCGGGGTCATCATGGATGTGACGAACGCTGACCAGGCGCGCATCGCCGAAGAGGCCGGCGCTGTGGCGGTCATGGCGCTCGAGCGGGTCCCCGCCGACATCCGTTCGGCGGGAGGGGTGGCCCGGATGGCCGACCCTGACAAGATCAGCGAGATCCAGGAGAGGGTCTCGATCCCGGTGATGGCCAAGTGCCGTATCGGCCACACGAGCGAGGCGAAGATTCTCGAGGCGCTCGGCGTCGACATGATCGATGAGTCGGAAGTGCTCACCCCCGCCGACCCGTTCTTCCACGTCGCGAAGAAGGAGTTCCAGGTGCCGTTCGTCTGCGGCGCCCGCAACCTCGGCGAGGCGCTGCGCCGGATCGACGAAGGCGCAGCGATGATCCGGACGAAGGGGGAGGCCGGCACGGGCAATGTGATCGAGGCGATCCGTCACATTCACCAAGTCACGACCGAGGTGAAAGCGCTCAAGGGCATGGCTCGGAAGGAGCTCGCGACCTGGGCCAAGGAGGAGCGTGTTTCCGAGCAGCTACTCCTCGAGGTGCGCGGTCTCGGACGGTTACCGGTCGTCAACTTTGCGGCGGGGGGCATCGCGACCCCGGCGGACGCGGCGTTCTGCCGGAGCCTCGGTGTGGACGGCGTGTTCGTGGGCAGCGGGATCTTCAAGGCGGAGCGACCGGTCAAGGTGGCCCGTGCCATCGTTGAGGCTTCGCTGCATTTCGACGACCCGAAGCTTCTGGCGCGGGTCTCGGCGGGCCTCGGCCCCGCGATGGCTGGCCTCGACGTGAGCGCGCTTCCCGCTTCGGAGATGCTCCAGCAGCGGGAATCGGGCGCCCCGCTCCGGACTGCCGAAGCGCGCACGTAGTCCCCCGCGCCACCTCCGTCGCGGCCGTTATCACCGACCCGAACCTCTCGGGAGCGGATGCGGGTACTCCAGGTCACCCCGTTCTTCCACCCCCATGCGGGGGGGGTGGAGTCGCACGTCCGGGGGGTTTCGCGCGAGCTCGCGCGCCAGGGCCATTCGGTGGTCGTCCTCACCTCTCGCTACGATAGCTCGCTCCCCGCGTCGGAGGAGTTCGAAGGCTACACGATCCTCCGGACCCCCTGCTGGGGCGTCTGGTTCAACACCCCGGTGAATCCCGAGGTCGGCCGGTGGGCCCGGGAGCTCTCGGCGGACGTCGTGCACCTGCACTTTCCCCCCCCGCTCACTCCGTACTTCGCCGCGCGGGGACTCGCGCGGCACAAGGTCCCGGTCTGCCTCACCTACCACTGCGACCTCTACCTAGCCACGCCGCTCGGGCGCCTCGCGACCGAACTGTTCAACCGGATCTTCCTCCCCTCGATCCTCCGGCGGACCGACCGGATCATCGTCCACACGGAGAGCTACGCGATGACCTCCCGCGGGCTCGGTGGCCGTCCGTTCGAGGTGATCCCTTCCGCCGTCGACCTCGTTCGGTTCCGGCCGGAGGTGGACGGGGCAGAGGTGCGGGCACGGCTTTCGCTCGGGGAAGGGCCCGTGCTCGCCTTCGCAGGGCGGCTCGTCCCGCACAAGGGCGTTGAGCTCCTCCTACGGGCGCTCTCCCGCTTGCCGCCCGACGTGCGGCTCATTGTCGTGGGACGGGGACCGGACCTACCGACGCTCCGGGCCCTCGCGAGTCGATTGCGGATCGAAGACCGGGTTCGGTTCTGCCCGGAGGTGAGCGATGCGGAGCTTCCTGCCTACCTGAGAGCCGCGGACCTCTTTGTGTTTCCGTCGTTGAATCGGCTCGAGGGATTCGGGCTCGCCGTCGCCGAGGCGATGGCGGCCGGCCTCCCCGTCATCGTGGCGGACATGCCGGGGGTCCGCGAGGTGATCGAGCCGGGGCGGGAGGGACTCCTCACCGAACCGCTCCTCGAAGGAGACCTGGTCGACCGGATCCGCGAGCTCGTCGGTGATCCGGGCCGTCGCCGAAGGATGGGCGCGGCAGGGCGGCTCCGTGCGGAGGAGCTGTTCGACGTCCGTGCGGTTACCCGCTCGCTCGTCCGGACGTACGAAGCCCTGACCGCAGCTGGTTTATCTGCGTCTTGAGACGAAGCGCCTCGGCCCCCGCGGCCTTCGCCCACGTCGGGCCGTTCGATGCGTAGAGGATCGAGCGGGAGGCTCCGACGAGTAGGGCACGGCCGCGGGCATCTGCTCCGTCCCGAACCGCGGTGGTGAGGGCGCCTCCTTGGGCACCCACCCCGATCGCCAGGATGGGGATGCCGTTACCGAGGATCTCCCGCGTGCTCCGTGCGGCATCGGCGTACGTGGCTCCGATGACGACCCCGGCGTTCCCGTGCTTCTGCGCGAGCTCCTTCACCTCTGCGACCACCGCCTGCCAGAGCGGCCCGCGGGGCGTGGGAATCTCCTGGAAGTCGGGAGCACCCGAGTTCGAGGAGTGACCTACGACGAAGAATCCGTGCTTCGAATCGTCGCAGAACGGTTCGAACGACTCCCAGCCGAACCACGGAGAGACCGTGACGGCGTCGAACCCGAGGCGGTCGAAGGCGGCGTCGCGGTAGAGCCGCATGGTGTTCGGGATGTCGTTCGCCTTGAGGTCCAAGATGCGGAGCCGCTCGGGACCGATACTCTCCGTGAGCTCCTCAAGGAGCGCGATCCCCTCCGCGCCGTACCGCAGGAAGCTTGCGAGCTGGAGCTTGTAGGCTGCGGCGTGCGGGAGCGTCGCGTGGACGATACCTTCCAGAAACTTCGCAACCGCCCGTCGCTCGGTCAGAAGCCGGAGCGGCTTCGGCATCTTCGCGGGTTCGGGGTCGAGCCCGACGCAAACCAGCGACTCCCGTTGCTTGAGAATCCGGTCAACGCGGTCGTTGAAGCGCGCAGGCACACCGACCGTTCCACGGGGCAGGGGAAATATGTTGCGCATGCCGACCGAGGCGGACGGGAATTGCTGTCCTGCGCGTCGGGAGGACGATGCGCGCCTGGGACAAGCTCCCCCCGGACGGCCCGCGCCCTCCGCCGGGTCGACACGCTCGCGCTAGCGAGCGGTCGAGGCTTTATGCGAGGGCCGCGATGACCTAGGTGACTGTGCTGGTTCTCAACGAAACGGCCTCGCGCCGGTCGAGCACCTCGCGCTGTTCGGGATGCGGCCGGATACTCTCGGCGCTCTCCTCGAGCGGCGCCTCCGCCCGATGCTCGCACTGCGGGAGTCTGCGCACCACGGCGGGCTCGCCCATGGTGCTCGTCCGCTGCATCCGGTGCGGACGGGTCGGCAGGGTCGCTCCCCGCGTCCTCGAGGCGACTCCGCGCGATCGCATCTGTTGTCCACGCTGCCGGTCGCTGCTTCATTCGGGTCGAATGGTCCCCCGCCTCGATGCGGCCGCCCTCGCGAGGGATTTCCCGCACCGGGCTCCCGCCGGGACGGTAGCGGTCCGCTGCGCGAAATGCCACCGCAACGGCTACGTCCCCGCGCCCCGGGCCGCCATCCTGGGCGCAGCGGCCATCCTGTGTCCCCCCTGCCGGGGAGTTCAACCGCTCCCACGGTGGTCGCCGCCGGCCGCGGTCCGACCTGCGGATCCCGCCCCGGCCCGTCCCCGTCAAATGGTCGGGCGTCCGCCGGAAATCCTGGGCCGAGCGATGGCACGGCCCGCGACTTCATCCGCCCCCGGGGCTGGCCTGCGCGTGGGCGCGCAGGGGTCCGTTTCGTTGTTCGAGGTGCGTTGCTTTGCCTGCGGCCGTCAGGGCCGGTTGCCCGTTCGGCCCGGTGTCTCCCTCCGGCCCGAGGAGATCATGTGCCCCAAGTGTCGACCCCGATCGCCCTCTGCCCGGTTCGCCGCCCCGCGCCGGCGCTCTCGGCCAGAGAGCCCCGTTCCGTCGGCGGCGCCCGTCGCGTAGCCTCGGTTCCGGGAGCATTTATATGGCCCCCGGGCTCGGGGCCGCGGGGAATGAGGAACACCTGTCTCACCGATTTCCGTGAAGAGACCGGCGACATGCTGACCCCCCGGTCCCGCTAGCGCCATGGCGGCCGGACCCTCCTGGATACCCTACGCCGCGCTCGCCGTCGTCGTGATCCTCGTTGGCGCGGGGATCGGCCTCTACGTGTACTACCACGCGAAGGCCTCCACGCCCCAACCGGTCCGAACGGTGCACGTCGGGGACAACGTGACCGTCGACTACGTGGGGGTGTTCGGAAGCGGCGCCCAGGACGGACGGGTCTTCGACACCTCGCTTTTCTCGGTCGCCTCGAGCGGGTCAGCGTGGCCGAAATCGCTCGAGTACACGGCCCGCGGAACCACGGCGAGCTCCTACAAGCCGCTCGGCGTCCACGTGGGGCCGAACACTCCGACCGCCTCCGGCTACACGATCGGCAATGTCTCCTTCATCACCGTCGTCCCCGGGTTCTGGGAAGGACTCCTCGGACTCCCCGGGAACCAGACCACCTCGATCGTGGTGCCGCCTCCGCTCGGCTACGGCTACGGGGACCCCGGCTGCCGGGTCACCCATTCGCTCCTCCAGACGGTTCCCGTGCTCGTCACGGTGACCCGGGCGAACTTTACCACCGTGTTCAGCGGGCAGACGCCCCAGACCGGCTCGACCCTCACCGACCCGCACTACGGCTGGCCGATCTTTATCCTGAGCGCGAACGGCACGTTCGTCACCTACGAGAACCTCGCGACCGTGGGGGACACGGCGAGCCCCGCTGGCTGGCCGGTGCACGTCACCTCTGTCACCTCGACCGCGAACGGGTCGGGGACGATCACGCTCCAGAACGAGCTCACGGTCGCGGACGCTGGGGTGCTCCTCGGGAAGCCCGTCGGCGAGACCGCTCCCTGCACGACGGGGACGAGCAACCAGTTCCTCGTCTCGGCCGTGAACCTCCTGAACGGGACCTACACCGAGGACTTCAACCGCGAAGTGAACGGCCAGACGCTCATCTTCCTCGTCACGGTCCTCAACATCTACCCGTAGCGCCTCCGGCGCTGAGCGGAGCTTACCCGCCGAGCCGAACCTTGCCGTTGCGCAGGAGCACTTCGAGGTTCTCCTCCGCGGCGTGCGCGAGCGCGTCCTGGCCCCCGACGCTCTCGCGGACGCCGCGGTTGTAGGAGACGATCGTCTGGCGCGCCTCCCGGCGCCGGTCGCGGGAGCCCTGCAACGCCTCCCGGATCTCGCGATCCGCCTCCGCGATCTGGCGGTTCAGCTCCTCCATGTGCTGGAAAAGCTCCCCCCGCTTGCGCGCCTTCTCACGGATCTCACCGACGACCTGGCCCACGCTCACGAGCTGGGACTTCACCGATTCGAACCGGTCGTTCCGCGCTTGGCGCAGGCGGCTGAACTCCTCCCCGAGGCGCTCGAACTCGGCCCGGGTGCGGCGGAGCTCCTCCTCCACGCCTTCCCGCTTGAGCCGTTCGGCCGCGAGGCCCTGCGCCTCCAGGTCCGCCACGCCGATCTCCTTGCCCAGCGCCCGGATCCGGTCGATCATGGCGTTCTCCTCGGCGATAGGAAGGGCGACCGTCTGCTGCCGAAGCTCGAGCTCCGCCATCTCGCGCCGGAGCTGGTCGGGTCGGCCCCGACCCCCTTCCCGCCGCTCGCGAGGAGCCTGCCGTAGGCTCTGGACGAGCTCGGCGAGCCGCGGACGGAGGGATTCGCGCCGCGCGCGAAGATCGGCGAGTTCGTGCCCGATCGCCTGGTACTCCCGGTGGAACTCCTCGACCTTCTCCTCCTTCGGCGCCCGGCTGTCGTAGAGCGAGCGTTGTTCGTCGGAGAGACGGCGGATATCCGCGAGGAGAACCGAGCGCCGGTCCCGCAGCTCGTGGAGCCGGTGGTCCGCGCGACGGAGCCGGTCGCGGGAGTCCCGCTCCGCCTGCTCGTCCTCCTCGGTCAGATGGGCCACGCCGGGCACGGGCCGGGCACGGCCAAGGCCCGTAAAAAACCCTGCGGACCCTACCGGACCCGTCGGTGGGCGGCCGTCCGGCTGCGGGCGGTTTTCGCTGGTCGACGAGCGAGGAGCTGGAGGGCGAACAGCGCCGCCGGAACCCCCCCGTCGATGTTCACTACAGCGATCGGCGCGCAGGATTGAAGCATGGCGTTCAGGGCGGCCTCCCCTCTACCACCGCGCCCATAGCCGTTCGACGTGGGCACCCCCACCACCGGGGCCCTGACGAGCCCCGCGACGACGGTGGGTAGCGCTCCTTCCCGTCCCGCGAAGACGAGGTAAACGAGCGGCCGCCTCTGCTCCGTCCGGCGCAACGCTCGGAGAAGCCGATGGAGGCCCGCCACTCCGACGTCGTATTCGTGCAGGACCGTCACACCGAGCCACTCGAGAACGGCACGGGCCTCCTCGGCGACCGCGCGATCCGCGGTCCCAGCGGTGAGTACCGCGACACTCCCGATGGTCCGAAAGACCGGTAACCGTCCCGGGGCGAGGCCTAGCCGTCCCGCGGAGCGATAGGAGAGATGCACTCCCTCCTGTTCGAGGTAGTCCCGGTGCTCCTGCTCGAGGCGGGAAACGATGGCACCGATCCCTCGCCGACGTAGCGCGAGGAGGATCCGCTCGAGCTCCTCCGGCCGCTTCCCTTCCGCGAGGATGACTTCGGGTACGCCGGTGCGTCGCCCGCGGCCCAGGTCGAGCCGAGCTACACCCGGGACGCGGAGCTCGCGCGTCGAGAGCCGGGCGGCGGACCGGGCACGCGGGCGTCCCACGGCGAACGGACTCTAGAACCCCTTATAGCCGCCCCGTTCGTCGAGGGCCCGGGTACGGCCGATGCCGGATTTCTCCCTCACGGAAGAGCAGTCGAGCCTGCGGGAGATGGCCCGCAAGTTCGCCCGCACCGAGATGGCTCCGAAGGCCGCCGAGTGCGACCGCACGCCGCGGTTCCCGGAGGAGATCTACCGAAAGGCGTGGGAGCTGGGGTTGATGAACCTGAACGTTCCGACCGAGTACGGCGGGAGCGGCCTCAGCGCCCTCGACCAATGCCTCATCGTGGAGGAGCTTGCCTACGGCTGCGCGGGCATGACCACCTCCATCATCGCGAACTGCCTCGCGCTCGAGCCGATCCTCCTCGGGGGATCGGAGGAGCAGAAGCGCCGATTCCTTCCTCCCTTCTGTGCCGAGTACCACCTCGCCTCCTTCTGCCTGACCGAGCCGGCGGGCGGTTCCGACGCGGGCGCGATCTCGACGCGCGCTACGAAGCACGGGGACGGCTACCGGCTTTCGGGGGAGAAGTGCTTCATCACGAACGCACCGCACGCCTCGCTCTACACGGTGTTCGCGACCGTCGACCCCGAGCTCCGGCACAAGGGGATCTCGGCGTTCGTCGTCCCCCGCTCCGCTCCGGGGGTTACCCCGGGCAAGGACGAGGAGAAGATGGGCCACCGCGCCTCCTCGACGAGCACCGTCCAGTTCGAGGAGGTGGAGGTACCGACCGCCGACCGGCTCGGGCCCGAGGGGGAAGGATTCCCGATCGCGATGCGGACGCTTGACCAGACCCGGACACCGATCGGCGCGCTCGCGACCGGTATCGCGCAAGCCGCCCTCGACCACGCCGCGGCGTACTCGCTCAAGCGGCACACCTTCGGCAAGCCGATCTCCGAGCATCAGGCGATCCAGGTGAAGCTCGCGGACATGGCGACCCGCGTCCACGCCGCCCGGCTGCTCACCTGGTCCGCGGCGGCCCGGATCGACCGTGGGGAGCGGGGCACCCTCGACTCCTCGATCGCGAAGACCTTCGCCTCGGACGCGGCGTTCGCCGTCGCCGACGACGCGATCCAGATCCACGGCGGCTACGGTTACATGAAGGAGTATCCGGTGGAGAAGCTCCTGCGCGACGCGAAGCTCACCCAGATCTACGAGGGGTCGAACGAGATCCAGCGGATCG
>JAKIWH010000038.1:9636-16614 GCA_022750125.1 Thermoplasmata archaeon | reverse complement strand
CCGCCAGATCCTGGGCGAGAGAAGGCTTGTCGGGAAACGTGGCGGCCACGGCGTACACATCGATCATCGGCACGGGTCAGTCCAGGCGGACCATGACGGTCGTAGTGGAATCGTCCGCGGCGAGGAATTCCGGGCGAACGAAACCGGAGTGGCGAGCTTTAGATCCGCAGGAATCGGTTACCAAGACGGAAGAGGCGAGAGCCGGCGAAGCTAGCTCACCGCCCTCTTCACCAACCCGGCGATTGTCTGCTCCCCGGCGGGCCTCAACTCCATGAGCGCGTAGGCGTTCGGCCACATCGCGCCCGCGTCGAGGTTCGCCTCGTCGCTGAAGCCGAGCGTCGCGTACCGCATCTTGAACTTCGATGCCGGTTGGAAGAAGCAGAGGACGTTGCCGTCCTTGGCATACGCGGGCATCCCGTACCAAAGTCTCGCGGTGAGAACGGGCGCGCTCTGGGTGATGATCACGTGGAGCCGGTTCGCGAGCGTGCGATCGGGTTCCGGCATCCCAGCGATCTTCTCGAGTACAGCGGTGGTACCGTCCAGCTTGTCGGCCCCGGGTCTAGGTCGCGCGGCCGCCTTGAGCTCTCGGGCGCGCTCCTTCATAGCGTCCAGTTCCTCGTCGGTGAATCCCTGGCCCTTCGTGCCGTTCCCTGAGGTGCGTTTCACGGAGCTCTGCTCGACCTTCTTCGTGCTCTTCATCGATCCTCGTATCTCCTCCGGTCAGCACGCGATTCGCAACATATCTCCTCGCATCCTCGCCCCCCGGCGTGACCCAGTCGATGAGGAGCGAGAATCCCCGTCGAACGAAGCCACCGGGGAAGATTGGCCGGTCCACTTCCGCTCGCTGCTGTGGACAGGGCGGCGTCAATTCCGCAAGCGAAACCCCTCCATCTTGCCCCGAGGGGAAACGCGGTTGGCAGGCGGTGCGGCCATCGTTCTCAAAGGACGGAGTGCCCGAATCGCTCGGCCGATCGCTTGTCCCCGGGCCACTACTCAGGCGGAGGCTCGAAGATGAGCTCGGAGACGCTGAAGACGAGCTTGACATCCCCTTGCTTCAGTTCTCCGCTCGGAACGCCGACCGGCGAACGGACCTCTCCCGCAAGAGCGCAGACGGCATCGTTCAACCACAGGTACTCTGCGCTGTCGGTGACGTGCCGAGCGAATCCTACCACCTGACGGCGGTACTGCGTGGCTTCGCCCGCCATCGAAGCGGCCTCGTAGAGCTCGTCCGACCTCGCTCGGGACCGGCCGTAGCCACGGTAGTCGGCCATGATCGTCGCGGAGTCGTTCGTTCGGAGGACCCCTTGCATGTTCATGGCGTAGGTCCCGTCGGTCCGTCTTCGAGGATGGTTGGATCCCCGAAACGCGCCGGTGACGCGTCCTTCGGTGCGTCCTTCGGCGAAGAGGAAATGGTGTTCTTCGGTCCCGTTCGGGCCTTTGAGATCGATCTCCCAGTCGTCCGGATGGGTGTACCGCAGAGTGTAGAGCGGCTCGAGACGCACAGCCCGCCATCGATTTAGCTCTCATAAGAGTCCCCGAATGAGAGGCTTGGCCGCGGGATCGGCCCTCGGAGCCGAAAGCTCCGGGCACGAGAAGCGGCCTGGGCTCGAAACCCCACCCGTGTTCCCTTGCGCGACCGGGGGGGCGTCAGGGGTTGCGCTTCGCCCAGAGCTGGAAGATCCGAGGTCCCGCAATGAGAGTGTGCGGATCCTCGCAGAATTCGCGAAGCCTCGCGAGCGCGGTGTCGAGCTCCTCCCGCGTGGCAACACCGTTTGAGAGAATCGCGTCGCTCGATCCCTCAAGCGTGGACCACGCGAGCATTTTCGCCTCGCCCTCCGTGCGGACGGGCTGGACCAGGGTGAGCTCCGGACCAGGTATCCCAGCCTCGACGAAGAATCGACGAAGTTTGCGACCAGTGTGGGGGTCACCGCCGCTCTTTCGGACCACCTCCTCGTACGTTCGCACGAAAAAGTCGAACCCCTCGTTGGGAGGGTCGCTGCACCAGCCTCCAAAATCAGCGTCTTCGACAACGAGGACTCCTCCCTCCCGGACGCCGGCCCACATGCGGCGAAGCGTCCCCAAAGGCTGCTTTAGATGGTGGAGGAGGAACCGGGCATAGACAAGATCGTACGTCCCGGGCTCCTCCCAGTTGTTGGCGTTCGCTTCTCGAAAAACGACGTTGGAGAGACCCCGCTCGGCTGCCGCTCGGCGCGCAAGATCGAGGCTAGTTTGGTCCATGTCAATCCCTACCACCGAGCCTCCCGGGGCGACGTGCTTCGCCAGCTCGAGGGTTACGGTACCGCCATCGCAACCTAGGTCGAGACATTTCATGCCGGGGGCGATGCCCGCGCGTCGGAGTAAGGCAGCGGTGTCCGGCCAGCGCTCGCGAGCGAGGACCTTCAGGCGATCGTAGCCCGCTTTTCCGCCTCGGAGGACGTACTCTTCCTTCTCGTGCATCGGTCCCAGCGCTCGTCCAGCACGATCTCCGCCTCACCTAAGGGGATTGCGAATCCCCCGACGCGGCAGGCGAGCTCAGCTCCAGGGTCGCCGGAAAGCTCTTCCCTTCGGCGATATCCCCTCCCCGCGAGGGGGCTCGCTCGCAGTTGGGAGGGGTGCGGCTGAACGCGAAAGGGTGCCACGCTCACCGTTCGACAACTGTTGCGGTTTCAATGCTGCTCGTCGCCTCGTTGGCCCCCGGTAGTGTTCTGGGACTTTTTGCGACCCACCTGGACCCAGGGACCACAGCAGCGCCTCATCGAGCCTTCGTTGCGTCCGCCGGCGTGCTCGGCGCGGCGGGCGACGTGCGGGCAACGAGTTTGGACCCCCTGGTCCAGCATCTCTCCGTTGCCCAATCCTCGGGGGCGATCCCCATCGGGGAGACGGTCCAATCTACCCTCGATCTGCGTACGGGAACCTTGAGCACGGGCGCCGTGGGCACCCTCAACGCCGTCGGACCGATCGGGGTCGCGTACGCCCCCACGAGCAACCAGATCTTCGTCCCCGAGGCGAATTCGAACGCGATCACCGTCGTGAACGCCACCTCCTGGTCCATCGTGGGCCTCGTACCGGCGGGCTCCTTCCCGTCCATGGCCGTGTACGATTCCGGGAACGGGCTCGTGTACGTGGCCAACGTCCGGTCCGGGAATCTCACCGTGGTGAACCCTCTCACCGACCGAGCCGTTGGGTCGATCTCCGTGGCCGTCTCGCCCTACGCGCTCGCCTACGATAGCGCGAACGGCTACCTCTTCGTCGGAAACGGCGAGGGCAACAACGTGCTCGTGATCAATCCCGCGGGGGGCGCCCAGGTCGCCTCGATCGTCATCGGGAACTACGTGAGCGCGCTTGCCTACGATAGCACGAACGGCGAGATCTACGCCACGACCGATGTGAGCCAAGTTGTCGCGTTCATCGACGGAGCGACCTACACCCTGCTCGGCAACCGGAGCGTAGGCTCGAACGCGCTCTCGGTCTGCTTCGACCCGGCGAACGGGTACATCTACGTCGGGAACGCGGCCTCTAACAACATCACCGTGCTGGACGGGGCGACGAACCTGCCGGTGACACCGATCAGCACCTCCAACCCGGGACCTCTACTCGTGGATCCCACGAACCAGGAGCTCTACGTCGCCGCGAACACCTACGTGGTGGCGATCTCCACCTCGACCGGGACCCCGATCGCCACCATCCCGACCGGCAGCGGCGCCCAGGCGATCGCCCTCGATACCTCGAGCGGGGACCTCTTCGTGACGGAACGCCAATCCCAGAACGTTTCCATCGTCGACCCTAGCACGCAGGCCGCGGTGGGCTCCACGCTCGTCGGCGTCGGAGCGGCCGACCTCGTCGCCGACCCGTCCACGGGCTCCGTGGTCGTGCTCGACACGGTGAACAACGAGCTGTTCATCGTCGACCGGGACCGTCGGCTCGCGGGAACGATCCCCCTCTCGTACACTCCGAGCGCGCTCACGTTAGACCCGAGGAACGGTCTCGTGTACGTCTTTTACTACGGATTCCCAGAGATTCAGTCGTTCAACATCTCCGCCCGGCTCCTTGTGAACACCTTTTCAGTCCCGACGCTGACGTTGGGGGGCGCCCTCGCCTACGACCCGGACACGAACCACCTTGTCGTGGCCGCGAGCGGCTCCGACCTCGTCGCGTTCGTCAATCCCGAGACCGGCTCGGTGGACGGCACGGTAACCGTCGGGGCGCAACCGAGCCACCTCGCGGTCGACCCGGCTTCGGGCCTCGTGTTCGTCGGCAATTTCGGGTCGCACAACGTGAGCGAGATCGACGGAGCCACGATGCAGCTCGTCGGAACCGTCCCCCTTGCGGGGGCGGTCGTGGGAGTGACTTTTGATCCGGCCAACGGGCAGGTCTACGTTGCGGACGACGCCGACTCGAACCTCACCATCTTGGACGGCTCCTCCGGGCTCCGGTCGGGGAATCTGACCACCTCTGTGTTCCCGGGGATAATGGCTTTCGATGCGAGCTACGGAGGCCTATGGGTGCTGGACCGGAGCTTCCCAACTCTTACCTTGGTGGCGGGGGGGACGATGGGAACCACGATCGGCGCGACGCTCCCCGCCAATCCGAACGCCGCGACGTTCGATCGAACGAGTGGCACACTCGAAGTCCTGAGCTCCGCCTCGGGAGCGCTCTACACGCTCTCCCCCAGCTGGGGCTTCCCAGTAACGTTCACCGCCGTCGGCCTCCCGAACGGCCTGGGTTGGTCCGTGAACGCGTCCGTGGCGGGCGCGAGCGGGAGCGGAACGAGCCTCCAGCTCGACCTCGCGAACGGGAGCTACGCGTTCACGGTGAGCGCTCCCGCCGGCTACGTCGCTTCCCCCGCTTCGGGGACGCTCGTCGTGAACGGAAGCACTCTTACGATCGCCATCCTCCTTTCGCCCATCCCGCCGCGTGGGTTCGCCGTGCACTTCCTCGAGCGCGGGCTTCCTAGCTCGACTCCGTGGGCGCTCACCGTGAACACGAGCATCTCGACCGCGACGGGCGCGGAACTCAATGTCACGCTCGCGAACGGGACGCATCCCTACTTCGTGACAGCACCGGCAGGGTACGCCGCCACCCCGGCCGACGGAGTGCTCACGGTGAACGGGACGGCCCAGGCCGTGCACATCGCCTTCGCCGTGATCCCGACGTCCAACCCGTCCAACAACAGCTCGCGGAATTCCGGGACCGGCTCGGGGAAGAACAGCACGACGACCGTCTACCCGGCGACCTGGCTCTGGCTTCTCGCCGGCCTGGTCATCGTCGAGACGGCGGCAGTGGCCGCGATGGCGCTCGCGCTCCTACGCCGACCCGGGAGGACCCAACCCTTGAGTTCCCCGCCTAGCGCGGCTCCGCCGGCAGGCGCTCAGGGCCCGCCTCCGCGATGAGTTAGATTCCCCGGGCCATGCGGACCCTCGCGTCCATCACGAGCGGTCCTTGCTAGCCCAAACGCGGGTCGCACGGACACGTGGCGACTCGTGCGGTCCCTCGCTATCGGCCGATTCCTTCGACGATGAGGATCAGGCCGCCAAGCGCGGCGAGAAACCCCCCGACCGTGATGAGAAGCGTGCCCACGAACAGCCAGGCCGCGAGGCCGAACACCAGGAGGAGGATCCCCTCGCCCAACCGTCCCCTCGGACGGCCGACCTGCGTGTACCCGGAGACCACGAGGATGAGGAGCCCGAGAATCCCTGCGACGAGCCCTAGCTCGAGCCCCTCGAAACCCGATCCGATCTGATGCGCGCCGACCCCGACGGCCACACCTTCGAGAAACCCAACGATGCCGCCGAGCAGGATGAGAAGGCCCCCGATCCCTGCGAGCAGTCCGACCACTCCTCGGTGCGTCATTCGATCCCTTCAAGGCGCAGAGGGGGGACTCGGATAAGCCCACGCGGCCGACGGGCAGCTCGGCGCGCGAGCGCAACGAGACCGAGGGACGGCGTTCCTGCCTTCAGCGTTTCTTCGCCGAGTGCTGGGCGGAGAGGGGGAGCAGGATGAGCCCCTCCGCTGGGTCGCCAATCAGCTGGCCCCTCCCTTCGAGATAGCTCCCTCCGACCCACGCGATCGTGACGGCATCGAGTTCGTCGTGGGTCAACACCCGGCGCGCTAGCTCGCCGCCGAGTCCTTTCCGTCGCAGCGCCCGCTGGAGGCGGGTTACTCCGGCACCCTTTCTGGGGAGACCTAGCAGGTCCTGCGAGCCCCCAGGGTAGCCTTCTACCACGGTCAGGCCGCGCTTGCGCCAGCGTCCGGCCAGACGGATGCCGCGCCGAGTGAGGGTTCGCATCGGGCCGAGGGTGAGTGGGAAAAATCGGATGCCTAGACGTCGGAGCTCTCGGTCGCACTCCCGAAAATGAATCCCGTTGCGCTGCTCGAGCGACGTCCGCCCCCGGGGCAGGCTGAGCGGAGCGTCGACGACCACGAGATCGGGGGAGGTCGACTCGAGGAGTTCGTCGAGCTCGCGATCGGTGTGAAGCACCCTTGCCTCGAGCAGGTTCGGGGCGCGGTAGACACAGCAGCCCGAGTCGCGATGGGGTACACCCGCGAGGTCGATCCCGACGACGACCGTTCCCCTCGGCCTTCGAGGAGGAGGTACGCTCGCCCTCTTCGGGCGAACTGCGGGAGGGCTAACGGCTGTGGAGCGCACGCGCGTGGGCGGCGAGCTCGCGTGGGGTTTGGAACGGGGCGCCGCAGGCCGCGCAGGTGAACCCCGGCCGTGGAGCGCTCAGATGGGGCTCGGCTTCGTGGGCGCGCCGGGCCTCGAGCGTCTCGAACTCCCGGCTGCAGGCGTCGCATCGAAAGACGACCTGGGCGTCCATGCGGCCCACGAGCAGGTATGGTTAGATAAACCCCGAAGGTCCCGGCCTTGCGCGGGCAAGGCTTGGGCTCGGTCTACCCTCGTGGGGGGCTCCTGCCGCGGCTGTCCGTAAGGACTTGGATCGGTGCGGCGAGGAGCGGAACCGAGGTTCGTAGGAGGGG
>JAKIWH010000038.1:0-9626 GCA_022750125.1 Thermoplasmata archaeon | reverse complement strand
GACAACCCGTTGCGCCGTTGGTTACTTCCCGCCACAAGCGAGTTGGCACGACTTGACCTTCATGCCGGGCTGGCCGTAGCGGACCTCGGCGCCGGGGTAGGCTTCCACGCGGAGGCTTTGCTCCAGCTTCTGGGCCCGGGGGGATCTCTCCTGCTCGTGGATCCGGATCGGGAGAATCTGGAGCTCGTGCCGAATCACTATCGGGAGAACCCGCGGGTGCGGATCCTGATCGGTTCCGCCGCCCACCTTCCGACCGTCCCCACCGCCAGCCAGGACCGCGTGCTGCTCTCCCTGACCCTCTGCTGCCTCGTGGACAAGGAGGGGGTCTTGGGGGAGTCTTGGCGCATCTTGCGACCGGGCGGACTGGTCCTTGCGACCTTCCCCCGAGCTCGGCGACGTCCGAATCGGCGTCGGCCGCTCAGGATGACCCGCGACCGGTGGCGGGCGCTCGAGAAGATCCTGCCGTGGGAGGTACTGTCGGTTCGGAGTTCCTTCTGGATACACCGGCATCTGCTTCGAAAGCCGACCACCGGGTGAACCTGCCCCCTCGCGACGCGCGAGGCGCCGGTCGTGGAAGCTCCCGGATTCCGGAACGGGGGCGAGGGAGAAGCCCTGCACCCGCGTCGACGTCGCTACCGTGCTTGCGCGAAGTAGAGGCCGCGCTTCGAGCTCAGCCCGGGCCGAAGGAGCTTAGCACGGAGGCCGGCGGCCCGGAAGGCCTTCGCGAACTCCGAGCGGGTGAACATCGTTGACTCGTGGCGTTCGGCGAAGTACCGGACCCCGCGCCGGTCGCCGTAAAGGTGGTGCATGACCATCGAGGTCCGGTGGCCCCGGCGCTCGACGACGTTCATCCGCAGTAAGGTCGCCCCCGGGAGATCCCGCCGGAGCACGGCGGGAAGTCGCCCGGGTCGATACTGCTCGGGGAAGATCCACGGCTCCACGAGCACCACGCCGCCCGGAGCAAGATGGCGTGCGAAATTCCGAAGGGTGCGCTTGAGGTGGGTCACGGTGGGGAGGTACCCGATGGCCGAGAAGAGGCAGCTCACCACGTCGAATCGCTGGGGAAGCCTGAACTCCTGCATCCGGCCCGAGTAGATCGGAACCCCCGGAAGCTTCCTTCGAGCCTCGCGACGCATCGCCGGGCTCGGCTCGACGCCGGCCACGTCGAACCACTGCTGGAGGTAGCGAAGATGCTCGCCGGTACCGCATCCGACGTCAAGCCAGCGCACCCCATCGGTCCCTCGTCGCGCGATCGCTCGGAGCGCTCGGGCCTCCTCCCGGTAGGGCCGGAACCCGTAGATCCGGTCGTAGTACTCTGCCTGGACCGTGTACGCGTCGCCCATGCTGGGTTCCCGCATTCGGAGGTCGAGTCGGGAGCATAACTCCGCCGACCGATATCGGAAGGCGGCGAGCCCGCGGATTCGAGGGTCTCCTACCACGAGTGCGTTGTTTCACGCAGCAGCTTCGTCCGACGGAGAAACCCCGGCCGGCGAGGTCTATAAGGGGGGGGAGGGTCGCCCGAGGGATGGCGGGGTCACCTGCCCGGCCCCGACCCCCGGTCGAGCCGTTCAAGATCAAGGTCGTCGAGGCGATTCCATCGCCCTCTCGCGGGGAGCGAGAGCAAGCCCTCGAGCGCGCCGGCTTCAACCTGTTCAACCTCCGATCGGACGACGTTCGGATCGACCTCCTCACGGACTCAGGGACGGCGGCGATGAGCGACCGGCAGTGGGCGGGGATCATGCTCGGGGACGAGAGCTACGCCGGGAGCCGAAACTTCACCCGGTTCGAGGCGACGGTGAAGCGGCTCACCGGCTTCCCTCACGTCCTGCCGACGCACCAAGGGCGCGCCGCGGAGAACCTCCTCTTCTCCAACACCTGCCGGGCCGGGTCGATCGTCCCCAACAACATGCACTTCGACACCACCCAGGCCCACGTCCGGCACGCGGGGGCGACCCCGATGAATGTCGCGATCCGTGAGGCGTACGACACGACGAGCGAGCACCCGTTCAAGGGGAACGTTGACCTCGGACGGCTTGCGGAGCTTCTCGAGAAGGAGGGTCCCGAGACCGTTCCCCTCGTGATGGTGACGCTCACGAACAACACGGGCGGCGGCCAGCCGGTGTCGCTCGAGAACCTCACGGAGGTAGCCCGCATCGCCTCCTCCTTCGAGATCCCGCTCTACCTCGACATGTGCCGGTGGGCGGAGAACGCCTACTTCATCCGCACCCGAGAGCCCGGGCACGGTTCCGAGAGCATCGCGGCGATAGGTCGCGCGATCTTCGACCTCGCGGAGGGCGCGACGATGAGCGCGAAGAAGGATGGGCTCGTCAACATCGGGGGATTTGTCGCGACCCGGAACAGCCGGCTCGCGGACCGCCTGCGCGAGTCGCTCATCCTGTTCGAAGGGTTCCCCACCTACGGCGGACTCGCGAGGCGCGATCTCGAGGCGATGGCGATCGGGCTCGAGGAGGCCGCCGACCTCGCTTACCTCGAATACCGCGTGGGCCAGGTTCGGTACCTCGCGGAGCTCCTCGCGAACGCGGGGGTCCCGTTCCTCCGGCCGCCGGGAGGACACGGCATCTACCTCGATGCCCGGCGGTTCCTCCCCCATCTCCGTGCCGAGGAACTGCCCGGCCAGGCGCTCGTCGTCGAGCTCTACCGGGAAGGGGGGGTGCGCACGGTGGAGGTCGGCGAGATCATGTTCGCCGGCACCGCGGGGACGCCGGAGGGGGTGGAGCCGCTCGAGCTCGTTCGGCTCGCCATTCCCCGCCGCGTCTACACGTCGAGCCATCTCGACTACGTTGCCGAGACCGTCGCTGCCGTCTTTGCGCGCGCCGCGGGGGTGCGCGGAATGAGGATGGTCGAACGGCCCGAGCGGCTTCCGCACTTCACCGCCCGGTTCGCCCCGATCGGAGCTGCCGAGGCCGTTCCGGCCGCGGCCTCGTAGCTTGGTCTAGCGCTAGCCGAACCGGCCGGTCACGTAGTTCTCGGTGAGCTTCTCACCGGGCTGCTCGAAGATCTTGAGTGTCGGCCCGAACTCCACGAGCTTTCCGAGGTAGAAGAAGGCCGTGTGGTCGGAGACCCGGCGGGCCTGGGCGAGGTTGTGCGTGACGATGACGACCGTGTACTCCCGCTTGAGCTTCAGGATGAGGCTCTCGATCTTGTGGGTGGCGATCGGGTCGAGCGCCGAGCACGGCTCGTCCATAAGGAGCACCTCCGGCCGTACCGCGAGCGCCCTCGCGATGCACTGGCGCTGCTGCTGGCCGCCCGAGAGGCTCGTTCCAGGTGCATCGAGGTCGTTCTCGACCTCCTCCCAGAGGCCCGCGTGCAGGAGCGCATCCACGACGCCATCGTCCAGCTCCTCCCGACGACGAACTCCCAGGAGCCGGAGCCCGGCCGCGACGTTCTCGTAGATCGAGAGGTTCGGGAACGGGGTCGGCTTCTGGAACACCATCCCGACCCGGAACCGGACCGACACCGCGTCCTTCGAGCGGAGATCCTCTCCGTCGAGCAGGATCCGGCCGGTCGAGGTGGCGCCGGGGGTCTCCTCGTGGAGCCGGTTCAAGCAGCGCAGAAAAGTGGACTTGCCGCACCCCGAAGGTCCGATGATGGCGGTGACGGCGGCGTCGGGGATGTCGAGCGAGACGTCGTAGAGCACGTGCCGGTCGCCGTACCGGGCGTCGAGCTCGATGACCTGGAGCTTCGGGGGCATGCTTAGAGCTCCGCTCCTACGGAGCGCGAGCGGACGACCCAGCGAGCTCCCACGCTAATGAGGAGCATCATCAGGAGGAGGACGAGCGCCGCGCCCCAGGCGTCCGAGGCGAGGTTCGCGTACTCCGATCCGAAGTTCGTGAAGATGAACGGGGTGAGCGCCGCCGTGGGCTGGTTGAACCCTTGGAACCAGAAACTGCTGCTGCCGGCCGTGACGAAGAGCGCGGCGGTGTCCCCCGCCGCGCGGGAGAGTCCGAGAAGTGCTCCGGTGACGACGGCATTCCTCGCCGAGCCGAGGACGACACGCAGGCTCATGCGGTGACGCGTGAATCCGAGCGCGAGGGCGGCTTCCCTCACTCCGGTGGAAACCGTCCGAAGCCCTTCCTCCGTGGCCCGCGCAACGAGCGGGACCATCACCGCCCCCAACGCGAAGCCTCCCGAGAGGGCGCTCGTCGCCGAGTCGTGGTCCAGACGCAGGAAGACCGCGAACACGAAGACCCCGAGGAGGATCGTCGGGACGCCCGTGAGAACGTCAGCGACGAAGCTCGCCCCCCGCGCGAACCGACTCCGACCGCGCCGGCCGTACTCCGAGAGGTAGATCCCCGCGAGGATGCCGAGCGGCATCGCGACCAGCGCCCCGAGTCCCAGGAGGAGGAGCGTTCCCTGGATCTCGGGCCCGATCCCTCCGAGCGAGCAGCTGCGGCCCGGCCCCGGATTGCAGCCGAGAGGATTCTCGGAGACGTAGAAGGAGGGCTGGATCACCGCGCCGCCGCCCCGGTCGAACGCCGTAGTAAGCACACTCGCGAGCGGGAGGATCGCGAGTAGAAGGGCTCCGGCGCAGATCGATACGACGACCCAGTGCAGGGCGCGGCGACGCCGGAGATTCTTCGGGACCCTGTCGACAAGGTGCGAGGACCAGCGCCCCGCTGCGACCGCGGAGTCGGCTCCCGCGCTCGCGGAGGCCGGCGAAACTGGGTGGGGTAGCGGATGGTGCTGGCGCCCCAAGAGCGCCGAGGCCCGGAGGCGGAATCCTGCAGGGCGACGTGGCCCTCTCGGCTCCGAGGTCTGGCCCAGCAGCAGCCGAGCGAGCACGTTTACGCCGACCGTGACCGCGAGCAGCAGGAGCCCGACTTCGAACAGAGCACTTCGCTCGAGGCCGGGGCCGACCCCGCCGAAGTTGTTCACGATGAGGCTCGCGAGGGTCTGCGCCGGTGAGAAGAGTGAGGTGGGCGTGAGGTAGATGTTTCCGATCACCATCGCGACCGCGATCGTCTCGCCGATGGCCCGACCGAGTCCAAGGATCACACCTGCGACGATCCCGCGTCGCGCCGGGCCGAGTACGGCGAGCCGGCTCGCTTCCCAGCTTGTCGCGCCGAGGCTCATGGCAGCCTCCCGTTGAGATCGGGGAACCGCACGCAGCGCCTCCCGGCTGAAGGCCGCGATCGTAGGTACGATCATGATGGCGAGGACGATCGAGGCCGTGAACAGGTCGAGTCCAGTGGGGCTTCCCGAGAACGGGCCGGTGCCGCCGGTCAGCGACGCTAGACCCGGCTCGACCGTGCTGCGCACGAACGGGACCAGCACGTAGAACGCCCAGAAACCGTAGACGACCGACGGGACTGCGGCCGAGAGATCCACGACGTAGGCGAGCGGCTCGCGGAGCCACGGGGGCGCCATCTCCGAGAGGAAGAGGGCGACCCCAAGTGCGACGGGAATCGCGAAGAGGAGGGCGAGTCCGCTGCTGAGGAGCGTGCCCGCGATCGCGGGGTAGGCGCCGTAGAGGTCGTGGGCTCCGTCCCAGCTCGACCCCAGAACGAACCCGGGCCCGAAGCGGAGGAGGGCCGGTCGGGCTCCGTCGTAGAGGACGATGAGGAGTCCTAGGAGCAGGAGGAGTAGGCTAGCCGCTGCGGCACCGGTGATGCCGTGGAACGTCCGGTCGAGCGCCTTGAGCCAGCGCACCCTGCGCGAGGGGAGCCCGCGGGGCAGGCTCGAGCCTCCTTGCGTTCCCGCGACGGACGGCCCCCCCTTAGCTGCAGATGGGGAGGGATGCTCCATTAAAGCTCATGGTCGAAAGGCCGGCGCCGCCCACGCTCACGAGCGAAGCCGGGAGGGCGGCGAAGTTGCTCGCGTTCGCACTTCCCTGGCCGGTCGTCAGGATCCAATGGAACCATTCGGCGAGCACCGTCGACTTCGCGAGCGACGGTGCAAAGCCCCGGTCCGTGGCCTGGAAGGCGAACAGGTAGGCCAGCGTCGTCACAGGGTAGTCGGTGGCTCCCGGAGCGTTGACCAGGCTCACGTTGTACCAATCCCCGCTCGAGCTTGGAAAGGTCGTGTTCGCCGCGATGTCCTGCCCCGCGGAAACCGTAGAAGCGAGCGACGGCACGACGTAGTGGCCCTGAGGGTTCAGGATCGCCGCGTAGCTCGGGGGATTTGCGGCCGTCAGCACATCGGTCAGGTCGGTGTACCCGACGGTGTAGTGCGTAGCTTCGACGTAGGTGAGCACCGCTGCATTACCGTGGGGGGCCGATTGTGCCGGCGCGGTAGGGAACGCTATGCCGATGCCTTTCCCGGGACCGCTCGCCCACGCCGGGCTCTCCTTTGAGAGGAAGTCACTCAGCACGAAGGTGGTACCCGCCGGGTCCGAGCGGTGCACCGTCTGAATCGAACTCGGCGGAAGGGAGACCCCAGAGTTGTTCGCAGCGATCGCCGGGTCGTTCCAGTGGGTGACCCTTCCGAGATAAATGTCGGCGAGCACCGCCCCCGAGAGGTTGAGGTGCCCGCTCACGCCGGGAAGGTTGTAGACGATCACGAGGGCTCCCTCCGTCACTGGGAAGGTGAGCACACTGCTCGGCATGCTCGCTCGTTGGCTCGGAGAAAGCGGGTTGTCCGTTGCGGCAAAATCGACGGTACGGGCAGCGAGGTCCGTGATTCCGGTTCCGGACCCACCCGCGACGAAGTTCACCGAGTTCGAGGTATGAGCATCGAAGGCGCTCGCCCATTGCGCGACGAGGGGCTGGACGAATTGAGCGCCGTTGCCTTGGAGCGTAACGCTCGAAGGACAGCGGCCACCGGTCGACTTGGAGGGTCCGTACCAGTGGAGCGGGAATCCAGCGCCCACCACTACGACGACCAGGGTGAGGAGGAGGGAGAGCGTGATCCACCGGCCCCGACGGCGGCGTCGGCGTACGACGGGTCGTGGGGTCGGTGCGATCTCCCCGGCGGCAGGAACCGAATCCACCTCGGCGCTCATGGCCAAGCACCTCTCGGCTGAGTCGGGGACGTGCGCAGGCATGCGGATTCGCCCCTCGGCATGCTCGGGCGCGATGTACCTCCCCTAATTAGGGCTCCCTTCGCACGGAGTTCCCGCGGCCAGGCGCTGATTCGGCGCCCAAGCGCGAGGGTAGCCCGCCGATTCCGAAGCCGGGCGAGGCTCGTTCGAGTTCGCCCCGGCTGCACCGCGTTGCCGGTCCTTCTTGGGAGTTCCTCGACTCGGCCGAGCTCGGGAGAGTCGGAGTGGCCGGGCCCACAAGCCTATCTGTTTCGAAGCGTCGGTGCGAGCGTCGATGGCCGCCGACTCGCCTCCCGCGTCCGAGGGATTCATTGTCTGGCTCGAGGGCCTGCCCGGCTCGGGGAAGACTACCCTTTCCCGGGAGCTCGGTGCCCGACTCCGCTCGGAAGGGTGGAAAGTCGAGGTTCTGGACGGGGACGAAGTTCGGCGCATGTTCTCTCCCGACCTCGGCTTTACGCGGAAGGATCGCGAGCTGCACGCTCGTCGCGTGAGCTACGTCTCGCGGATGCTAGCCCGGAATGGTGTCGCGGTGATGGTGGCCATGATCACCCCCTACGAGACCTCTCGCCAGGCGGCGCGAGCGGAGGTCGGCACGACACGATTCACCGAAGTGTGGCTGAGCTGTCCCCTCGCCATCTGCCAGCAGCGGGACCCGAAGGGAATTTATCGCCAGACCGAGCAGGGGCTGGTGAAGCGGATGACGGGGGTCGACGATCCGTTCGAGGAGCCTCTCAACCCCGACCTCGTTCTTGACACCTCTACGGATCCGGCCGCTGCTAGCGCGAAGAAGCTCTACGAGCACCTTGCTACCTCCGGTCTCCTCGCCCCGCACCCGCCTCGGGCGGCGTTGCGCGCGGAATAGTCGGCCCTCGGCCGAGGCTATCGCTCCTGCACCGACTCCCCTCGATCCCGTTCGCACCCAAGTCCGGCCTGTTTGCGACAGGAACCTTATGGCCGCGGCTGCGTCCGGGCGCCACGACGCATGGCCGATCCGGTAGACGTCGCGATTGTGGGAGGAGGCATCGTGGGCCTCGCCACCGCGCACGCGCTGCTCGCGGCGAGGCCGCAAACTCGGCTGCTCCTCCTAGAGAAGGAGCCGGGCGTTGCGGCCCACCAAACTGGACATAACAGCGGGGTCATCCATTCCGGAGTATACTATCGCCCCGGTTCGCTCAAGGCACGTACCTGCGTTCGCGGCCGGGCGCTGCTTCTCGACTACGTCCGTGCGCAAGGCATTACCCACGAGCTTTGCGGAAAGGTGATCGTGGCGAACGGCCCCTCCGAGGGTGCCCGCCTCGAGGAGCTCGCGCGCCGTGCCCAAGCCAACGGCGTGCCCGGAGCGAAGCTGCTCACGGGTGAGGAGTTGCACGCCCTCGAGCCGGCCGTCCGAGGCGAGCGCGCGCTGCAAGTGCCCGGTACGGGCATTCTCGACTACCGTGAGGTTGCGCGCCATCTCGCGGACGACCTCGTGAAGGCGGGGGCCGAACTCCGGACCGGGACCGAGGTCACCGGGATACATCCGGGAGGGGAGTCCCTCGAAATTGAGACGAACGGCGGCAGCCTTTCGACCCGATTCCTCGTCAACGCCGCCGGGCTCCAAGCGGACCGGATAGCTCTTCGCGCCGGTCTCGAACCCGGCGTCCGCATACTTCCGTTCCGGGGGGAGTACTACTTCCTACGACCGGAACGCCGGGGGCTCTTCCGCGGCCTCGTCTACCCCGTCCCCGACCCGGACCTGCCGTTCCTCGGCGTTCACTTCACGCTCACGATCCACGGGGAGATCGAGGCGGGACCGAACGCGATCCTCGCCTTTGCTCGCGAGGGGTATCGCAAGACCGACCTCAATCTTCGGGACCTTGCCGAGTCCGTGTTCTACCCGGGACTCCTACGCATGCTGAACCGGTTCCCGGCTGCGGCCCTCCACGAGACGGTCCGGTCGCTCAGCAAGTCCGTCTTCCTTCGGGACCTCCAGGCGCTCGTCCCCTCGCTCGTCGCGGAGGACATAAGTCCAGGAGGATCCGGGGTCCGCGCGCAGGCGGTCTACCCCGACGGCCGGATGGCGGACGACTTCCTCCTGCTCAACTCGCCGCGCGCGCTTCACGTCATCAACACCCCCTCGCCCGCGGCCACCTCCTGCCTCGCGATCGCCGAGGAGCTCCTCGGGCGGATCCCCGCCCCCGGGGCCGCCTAAGCAGCGAGGTCTTCGGACCGCTCGCGCGCGAACCGGTCGAGGGCTGCCGGAAGCTCGAGCATGCGGTAGCCCGTGGCGGTCGTGAGCTTCGACGAGTCGAGGCTCGAGTTCGTCGGCCGCGGCGCCTTTTGCGCGAACTCCGCCGCGTGCACGGGGTGGACGAGCGCGGGGTCGAGACCCACCCGCTTCACGAGGGCCACCGAGAACTGATACCGGTCGATGGGCGTGGCTCCGGCGGTGTGGTACACTCCGTGGGCCGAGCGCCCCAGGAGGGCGAGGATCGCCGCCGCGAGGTCTCCCGCGTGCGTGGGCGACGTGATCAGGTCGTCGATGATCTTGACCTCCCTCCCCTGGCGAACCTCTTCCGCGAGCCAGGTACCGAAGTTGACGCCTTTGCCGGAGGAGCTCGCCGATTGGCGCCGGGGTCCCCACCAG
>JAKIWH010000037.1:12710-16938 GCA_022750125.1 Thermoplasmata archaeon | reverse complement strand
AACGGCTGGGGCCGCACCGAGGACACCGAGTCGACCTCGAGCGGGCTAGGACTCGAGTACCTTGACCTCGAGATCCCGAACGGAGCCGCGGGCCCCCTCGTCTTCACCTTCTTCTGGAGCGCGCGCGGCACCTGGGAGGGCCAGGATTACCGGGTAGAGCTAACCGAGCCCCGGTCGGGCTGATCCGGCGGCGGGCGCTGCGCGCTCTCCCGAACTAGGCCGCCTTCACGCGCGCTAGTAGCCGCTCGGTGCGCGAATCGGCCTGGGTCGGAACCTCGGGTAGACGGCCTTCGATCCATCCGGACGGTGCACGCTCGCCGGTCACGCCGGTGAAGTCGGCCTGCCAGTCGGCAGGCACGGTGCCCGTCGTCGATGTGCGCCAACTGCCTCCGGCAAGCTCTGCGGCGGCGCCGGCAAGCGCGCGGCTAACGTTGGCCGCAACGTAGCCTCCTCCGCCGGTCTCGAGGAGGCTTGCCCCGACCTCGTGGGCTACCCGATGCACAAGGCCGACGGCCACCCGGTAGCCCCCGACCGAGTACTCGAGTGCCGCGAGCGGGTCGCCGCGGCATCCATCGACCCCGGTCTGCAAGACGATGAGTCGGGGGTGGAACGCCCGGAGTCGGGGCAGGAACACGGCGTCGACGGTCCGGAGGAGCGCCCGATCGTCGGCGCCCGGGGAGAGCGGGACGTTCACCTTGAGCCCCGCGCCGTCCCCCGTACCGGTCTCCGACGTGTCCCCCGTGCCGGGCCACAAGGTCCGCCCGTCCTGGTGGACGTCGAGGTCGAGCACGCGGCCCTCGTCGTAGAATCCGTACATCACCCCGTCCCCGTGGTGAACGTCGAGGTCGACGTAGGCGACCCGGTCGACGCCCTTCGCGAGGGCGTCGGCTATCGCGCAGGCCACGTCGTTCAGGATGCAGAATCCGCTCGCCCGCGCGCTTGCGGCGTGATGCAATCCCCCGGACGGCTGGAGGGCGTGCAGCGCCGGCGCAGCGAGCACCGCCCGCCCCGCCTCGATGGTCGCCCCGGCGATCCGCGCGGCCGCTTCGTAACAGCCCGGGAACGACGGCGTATCGCCGGAGTCCAGAAACCGCCGCTCCCCCGACGCCGACACCTCTTCTAGCTCGTCGAGGTAGGCCGGGGCGTGGAATCGAAGCAGTTCCTCGCGCGTAGCGAGTGGGCATTCCGCCTTCAGGGACCGGCCGCCCTCGGTGGGGGCGAAGAATCCAGCTGCGAGAAGCAGGGAGACCGCGAGTCGCCGGCTCCTCTCGGTGAACGGGTGTCCGAGTCCAAACTCGTACTCGAGAAAACGGTGGTCCCAGCTCACGGTGACGGGACAGGCCGAAGGAGGGGAGGGAGGGGCCGGTTCTTCCACGGCGGGGTGCCTCGTCGGCGGGCCGCTCACCCGCCGGAGCTCGGAAGGGCCCGCCGTTCCCGCCAGCAGTTGAGGATATCCTCGAGCGTTCGGTCGAACGGAATCGCCGGCGCCCAACCGAGGCCGCGGAGCTTCGAGATGTCGGCAAGGTGCACCGGCTCGTCGGCGAGGCGCAGTCGAGAGGCCTCGGTGCGAACCTCGAGCTTCCGGGTGGCCAGCGAGACCAGTTTTTCGAGGATGGCACGGACGTGGCGAGACTCACCGCTCCCGAGATTGTACGCCCCGCCCGGCGAGCCCCTTCGTTCCACGACGAGCATTGCCTTCACGGCGTCCCGGACGTCGGTGATGTCCCGCCGCTTCTCTACGTCGCCAACGCGCACCGGCTCGTTCCCGCTCTCGAGCTCCCGGAGCGCGACCTGACTCGCGAAGTCGTTGCAGCTGTCCCCCTCCTTCCCGGGCCCCGTCGTACCGAAGATCCGAAGCTCTGTGCGTACTGGTAGCAGAGAAGGTCGGCCGCCGCCTTGCTCGAAGCGTACGGGCTCGTGGGGAGGAGCGGAGCTTCCTCGGGCGTCGGTACCTGCTTCGGAGCCCCGTACTCGGTGCCGCTCCCCGCGAAGACGACGGAGGCGCGGGGTAGCTTGCGGCGCACCGCCTCAAGAACGTTCAGCGTCCCGTTCAGGTTTACCGCGAACGTCGACGCGGGGTTCTCGAAGGAGGGCTGCACGTACGCTTGGCCCGCAAAATGGAAGATCGCCTCGGGTCGAACCTCCTCCACCAGCCGCTCGACCGCCGCAGCGTCGGTCACATCGAGGGCCTCGAGCTTGGCCCCGTCGGTCGCAGGAGACCCGAACCGCCGCACGGGCCGGCCCAGGTAGGTCGAGACCACCTCCCACCCTTCTGCGGTGAGGGCCTGGGTCAGGTAGGAGCCCAGGAATCCTGTGCCCCCTGTTACGATCGCACGTCCCATCGAACCGCCGGCGGGGAGCCTCGGGGAGCGCGACCCTATTACCTGTTCCCTCGGGCGGTCGACCGGGAGTCAGGACGCTCGCGCCTCGTAGCTCCCGCCAGCAAGACTTATGGCGCGTCCTCCGTCGTCAGAGCGTGCGCGCGAGCTCCAACGGGCGTCGCGCGCTCATCACCGGGATCACAGGGCAGGACGGGAGCTATCTCGCCGAGCAGCTGCTCGAGCGCGGCTACAAGGTCTTCGGACTCGTCCGGCGGCTCTCCACCCCCAACACGCAGAACATCTCTCACCTTCTCGACCGCGTCACCCTGCTGGACGGCGATCTGCACGACGCAGCCTCGCTCGACAGTGCCCTCCGGGCGTCCGAACCCGAGGAGATCTACAACCTCGCGGCGCAGAGCTTCGTCGGCGTCTCGTTCAACCAGCCGGTCGTCACGGGGGAGGTCACGGGGCTCGGAGCCGTGCGCCTGCTCGAGGCGATGCGGACCCGGGCCGACAAGGCCCGGTTCTACCAGGCGGCGTCGAGCGAGATGTTCGGAAAGGTGAAACGCTCCCCGCAGGACGAATCCACCGAGTTCCATCCTAGGAGCCCGTACGGGGTAGCGAAGGTGTATGCGTACTGGGCGTGCGTCAACTACCGGGAAAGCTACGGCCTCTTCGTTTCGAACGGGATCCTGTTCAACCACGAGAGCCCGCGCCGCGGCCTGGAGTTCGTCACCCGCAAGATCTCGGACGGGGTCGCCCGCATCAAGCTCGGCCTCAGCGCGAAGCTCAAGCTCGGGACGCTCGCCACCCACCGGGACTGGGGCTACGCTCCCGAGTACACCGACCTCATGTGGCGGATACTGCAGGCACCGTCCCCCGGTGACTTCGTAGGCGCGACCGGAGAGATGCACTCGGTCGAGGAGTTCGTGGAGCTCGCGTTCCGGCACGTCGGGATCGAGACGTGGCGTCCCTTCGTCGAGGAGGACCCCCGCTTCCTGCGACCCGCGGAAGTGGACCTGCTCTGCGGCGATGCGAGCAAGGCCAAGCGCGAGCTCGGATGGGAAGCCAAGGTGAAAGTGCCTGAGCTCGTGAAGCGCATGGTCGACAACGACCTCGCGCAACTTCGGGCCGCCGCTCCCCCGGCGGGCTAGTCCCGCCTCTCGCGAAACTCCCCCCGAAAGGAGTTAATCTCCGGGTCCGGTCGGGCGGCCGCAGGATGTTCTTCCGAACGCTCGCCGTCCTCGTGGCTCTTCTCCTCCTCGGTGGGTTTGCCCCGGGGCTCTGGGCGCCTACTCCCAACGCCCCTCACGGCGCCGCAACTGGGGGGACCGCGTGGGTACCGGCCGCCCGCGCGCCCCCTCTCGCGCCAACCATCCTTCCGTCGAGTTTCTTCAACACGACTTACGTTCCGTCGGCGGGGACGCCCGTGGCCGTTCCTCCGCCGGTCTCGGTGATCGGGGCGGAACCCGACCCTAGCCTGCCCTCCACCGTCCCTTCCGTCATCGTCTTCCCGGTGAACATCAGCTCCGGTGCCGCGAAGGTGAACTTCACGGCCCCGAGCGGGGGACCGTGGGCGCGCATCCTCCTCAACTTCACCGGCACCGTTGTTCCGGACGTGTACGACTCCTCGTACCGCGCGTACCTCGACGGCGTGCTCATCCTCTTCGGCACGACCCCCGAGTACGGCACCTGGCAGGTCCTGCGCGACCTCACGGAGTACTCCTCCCTCTTCACGGGGACCGTGAATCTCTACTTCCAGCTCTCCGCGGCGGACATTACGGGCCACTTCATCGAGGCCGTGAGTCTCACGTTCTACCCCGTGTACCCCGGCACGGCGCCCCCCCCCGCGGCGAACGAGGTGCTCCCGCTATGGAGCAGTCCGTACGTGCATTCCGCAACTCCGG
>JAKIWH010000037.1:7430-12591 GCA_022750125.1 Thermoplasmata archaeon | reverse complement strand
GCACCCAGGACGAGTTCTGGTACCTGCAGAACCCGGGATACCGGGCGCTCACCCTGAGCGTCGACGGTACGCGCCTCATCACGATGCTCCCGTTCGAGGCAATCAACACGGGCGGGATCGACCTCTTCCTCTGGCGCCCGGTGACCGGTGTGCTGACCACGAACGACCGGCCCCAGCAGTTCGACGCAACCTCGATGCTCGGGATGCTCGAGGGCTCCCACAACTTCTCGGTGACGGTCGAAGGGATCACCTCCCCCGGCAGCTCTTGGCTCGTCGGGGGAACCCTGCTCCTCAACACGAGCGCTCAAACCGGGGCCGCGGTGACCACCCGTTCCTCGTTCTCGGGAGAGACCGTGCACACGTCGGGCCTCGACCGGCAGGTGAACTACACCTACCAGTACGGGAGCTCCATCCCCACGTCCGCGGGCGTGGAGTTCGCGAACATGACGCTCCACGGGCTCTACTCGAGCAACCTTTCCGAGGTGGGGAGCTGGCAGAATCTCTCCATGAACGAGCGAACGGTCACGAACGTGACCGTGGAGGTTGCCGGCCGGCTCCTCTCGACCGAACAGACGCTCGAGTTCCCGTTCTCCGTCGACCTGAGCGGAACCTTCCAGCTCACCCGGACCACGGGGGGCGGCTACCCCGAGTACGGGAACTTCACGACCGAGATGCTCGGCTGCATCCAGGACTGGAACGAGGTCGTGAACTCGAGCTCGAGCGGCGGTGCTTTCCCGTACTCGCACGCGCAGCGTAGCCTCTCCTTCCGACTCGATGGAGCGAGCGGGGTCTACGGGGGGACGGAGGAGCTCACGAGCCCAGGAGTGCCCGTGATCACCTCCCTCACCTCGAGCTCGTCGAGCACGCCGAAGTCGGTCTCCCTGCGGGAACTCATCGGCGGGACCGACGGAAGCTACCTCCACACGGTCGTCGGAACCGGCTACAACCCTCCGGGCCCGTACAATGTCGAGACGATCCAGACCGACCAGGTGGCCGCCTCGCTCTCCGGCGCCATCCTACTTTCGCGGACGGTGCTGGAGCGCGGAGCATCTGTGGAGTTCACCGGCATCGCCACCGGGGGCGCGGGTTGGCTCGATTATCGCTGGGGAGGTCTGCCACCGGGGTGCGCTCCCGTCGATGGTCCGATCGTGAGCTGCTCGCCGACCGCTTCCGGGACGTTCGTTGCAAATCTTAGCGTGACCGACGGGATCGGGGATTCGACCCGAGCCGCGGCGACACCTCTCACGGTTGTGGGGTCGGTCGCTGCCGTGATCGAGGGTGCCCCATCGGGCTCCGATATCGGAATCATGCTGAGCCTCGCGGCCGCCGTGGCGGGGGGCATCGGACCGTACAGCTGCTTCTGGTCCGCCGACGGGGTCGGTCTCTCGGTTCAAAGCTGCGGCATTCCGTTCAACTACACCCTCAACGCACCCGGCACCTCGGTCATCGCGCTCCAAGTCACGGACTCGGAGGGAGTGGTGCTGAACGCCACGCCGGTCAACATCGCGGTGGCCTCCACTCCGGTTCTCACCCTCACGACACCTACCGGGAGCCTCGCGACGAGCAGCTCCGTCACCTTCCGTGCCGGGGTCGTGAACGGGACGGCGCCGTTCGTGTACACGTGGCACGTCGACGGTCAACAGGTCGCTTCCGGCCCAAGCTCGGAGTTCAACTACTCCTTTACCACCGCGGGCACCCACACGGTCCTGGTCGCCGTGATGGATGCCGCTGGCGTCGCCACGGTCGCTCCCGCACGGACCGTGACCGTCTCCGCCGCCTCGACCGGCGGAAGCTCCTCGAACGTTGCCTCCGACCCGTGGCTTGCGATCGCTCTCGCGAGCCAAGCGGCGGCCGCGCTCTTCCTCGTGCTCTTCCTGCTCGCCCGTCGCAGAGCACGAACTCAGGCGCCGCCGGCGAAGCCCCGCGCGGGACGACCTCCCAAGAGCTACCGCGAAACGCCGGATCCCCCGAGGGAGACCTGAGCCGCCGCGAAGCCCAGCGGCGGTAGCGCCTTTCGAGCCCGGTCCTATCGGATCCGCTCGAGGGCGAAGGAGCCGAGGGCGAGCGTTCGGTTCGTGGCCCGGTATTCGACCCAGTCCCGGCTCGCCACGTCCCCGAGCCCTTGCACCTGGAGCTGCGTCTTCGAGTGCTCCTCACGGAACCGGATGGCTCCGTCCATGCGGGCGAGGGCGCTCTCCACCCGGGCCTCGTCGAGGGTCGCGGGGTCGATCGCGTAGAGCGCGACCGCCTTGCGCGGTTTCAGGATCCCGACGAAGTTCCGGACGAACCCGTCGGCGGCGCGCTCCTCCCCGTGGGCGAGGCAGGCGGAAAGCGTGAGCGCCGCCACCCGCATCGGCTTCGTCCCCGCGTCGGTTTCGGCCCGCTTCACGGCGACCGCGAGCGCCGCGAGAATGCCCGTGTAGTCGAGGGGGCCCTTCGCGACCGCACGGACCCCGGCTTTCGTCTCCTGCACCGAGGGCGTTCCCGCCGGGTTGGTCGCGTCGATCCAGTGGACCTGACCCAGCTGTTCGTACTCTTTGAATTGCGGCATGACGACGGAGATCTCCTGCGCGATCTCCGTCGGCGATCGGAGGGTCGTGAGCAGGATCGCGGGCTCGCCCCGTCGAAGCCCCTCCGCGAGGAAATTCTCGAGAAGGAGCTCCTTCCCTAGGAAAGGAGGTCCGATGAGCATAATGTGCGACTGTTTCGGAAGCCCTCCCCCGAAGAGGTCATCGAGCCGGGGAACCCCCGACGTCACGCGATCCCGCAACTCCGCCGCGGTGCGGACCGGAGCGCGGGGCGGTGGTTCGGTTCCTCGCAACGATCCGGGCGGAGCGAGCCGTGGAGCGTCCGGAGCCGCTTCCCCGGCTCGGGGTGCGCTCGGGGGCAGGCGGTCAAACTCGAGGCGCCGATCGCGGAAGTCAGTCTCGCGGGCCTCGAGAGCGCTGATGGCTCCGCCGACGGTTTCGGCAAAACCGCCGGCGAAGATGACGGCTGCCCCGACGCCAGCGTCGCTCCCGCTCGTCGAGCTCGGACCGGTTCGCCACGAGCTCCTCCGTGCGTTGGCGGATGGTAGCCTCCCGGGCCTGGAGGATCGCGGCGGTCCGACGAGCATCCTCGATCCGCGTCGCGAGCTCCGCTTCTTTCGCCTCGCTGCGCTGGGTCCGTTCCTCCGCGGCCTTCACGGCCTCCGAGTACTTCTGTACCCGCTGGTCGGCCGCTGCGGTCTTCCGGGCGAGCTCCTGCTCCCCGTGGGTTAGCTCGGACTCCCGGGCGACGAGCCGCTGTTCGCGAGCACCGGCTTCGTCGAGGAGCTTCCGGCTCTCCGCCTCGCGGGCGTCGAGCTCCCGGGCCTTGCGGCCTAGGACCGCGTTCTGCTCCGAGAGGGTGGACTGCATCGTGGAGAGGCGCCCCTCGCGCTCGAGGAACTCCTTATCCCGGTCGCTCGCGGAGCCGCCCCCGGGCCGGGCAGGGGAGCCTTCGGCCTCCCGGTTCGCCATCTCGCTCTCCCGGCGGACGAGATCGGTCGTGCGACGGTCGAGCTCCTGCCGCCGCGATTCGAGGCGCGATTCGGTTGCCGGCACAGACTGCTGGCGGACGGTGAGCTCCTTGTCCCGGGCCGCAAGCTCAAGCTGGCGTCGGCTGAGCTCCCCCTCGGCCCGGGAGAGGGCGGCCTCCCGTTCGGCACGGGTGGCCTCCCAGCGGCGGGTCTCGTCCTCCCGGAGCGAGAGGGTCGTGTCCCGGTCCTGGAGCTCGCGGTCGGCCTGCTTGGCCTCGGCGATCTTCTGAACTGAGGTCCGGACCTCCTCGCGGAGCCGGTTGCTCCTCGCCTCGAGGTCCGCCTCGAGCTGCTTCAACTGGCCCTCCACCTCTTCGGCGGCCGAGAGTTTCCGTTTCGCTGCGGCCTCCGCGACGGCCAAGTCCGCCTCGCGCCGGTAGACGGTCGCTTCCCGGAACTGGAGTGCTTCCGTCTGCCGCCGGGTCTCCTCCGAGAGCTGGAAGAGCCGCGACTGGCCCGTGTTGATGAGCTCCTGCTCGTGCGGTTCGGTGCCGGAGGAGATGAAGTGCAGGAGCGAACCCGAGAACAGGAAGAGACCCCCGCTCGCGACCAGGGTGAGCGCGAGCACGGCCGAGTGGGTCCCCGCCTGGGGAAGATAGACGAGGAGCCCGAGCGCGGTGGGCACGACCGCCGCGCCGAGGGCGAGCATCTTCCGGCGGGACCACTCGGGCCAGGTGAGCGTGAGACCAATGAGCGCGGCCGAGCTTCCGGCGAGGACGACCGGGTAGAACCACGGGAGGAGCTCCCAGTTCCCCGTGGGACCCACCTGCGCGAGTCGCGCGACCATGAGGAACAGTAGCAACGCGGCACCCGCCGCACTCGCGACGCTCAAGGAGAAATGCCGCTCCCAGGGCCAGAGCTGGTACTCCTCCCACTTGACGAGCAGTCCAAAGAGACCGAGCAGGAACGTTCCCGCGAGAGGGGGCAGCAGGAACGCGAGGCTCGAGATCGGAGGAGAGCCGGTGGAGGAGGCGGCGGGGAGCGCCCCGTAGGCGACGAGGAAAGCGTCGATGAACAGCAGCGGGTAGAGGACGAGCGAGTAGTAGTGCGCCGTCCGTCCGATGCGAAGCTGGAGCAGGGCATCTTCCCGGGCCCGACGGAGGTCGTGCTGCGTGACGAAGGTCGCCGAGCGCCCGGCCAGGCCCGGAGGGACCTGGACTCCCGGGCCTCGGGAGGCGCCGGAGCCGACCGGAACCTTCGTAACGCTAGGGCCGGACGAGGCCTTGGAGCTCGGCGGCAAAAAACCCCCCTGAATTAGAGGGCGGGGTATGGTACTTAACCGCTCGTTTTTGAGAGGTAGGGAGTGGGCTCACGCCCCACGGCGGAGGGCGAGCAGAACCGCGGAGCCCGTGGCCCACCTCGCCGCGCTGGTCCCAATCACCTCCTCGAGGTCGAGGAGGTGAGCCCAGGCGCTTGTTGACGGCCGGATCACCGCACAACGTTCGGGGTCCGAACCAAGCGCCGGGGCCACGCTCGCGGCCCCTTCGCGATGAAAGCCGAGAGGAAGCAGCGCGGTCTCGGCGGCCTCGATCGTGGTCCGGACGAACGAGCTCGATTCCCGGTGCCGCGGCGCAAGCGGCGCGAACCCCTCCCGCTCGACGC
>JAKIWH010000037.1:0-7420 GCA_022750125.1 Thermoplasmata archaeon | reverse complement strand
GGGGCGCGGAGAAGTCGTGCGAGCGCACGGGCGGGGAGCCGGTGGAAGTAGACCGACCGTTCACCGGGGCCGGGAGAAAGTTCAAGGAACAGCAGGCCCCCCGGCGCCACCCGTCGTCCTGAGGCGAGAAGCAGCTCCGCCGCCCCTTCGGCCGCGAAGCCCACTAGGTTGCCGAGGAGGTAGACGCCGGCGAATCCGGCCTCGCGGAGGGGCGGCTCTCGTCCGTTGCCCCGAACGAGGTACAGGGGCCCGAGGCGATCCGGAGAGCTCGACTTCGCCCGGCGAGCGGCTTGGCGAAGCGCCTCTTGGGACAAATCGAGAAGAAGCCGGGGCTGGCGCGCCGCGCCGAGATGGGGCGTAAAACGACCCGGCCCGGGCCCAACCTCGAGGAGCGGTCCGGCCGCTGGCGGTGGGTGTTTCTTGAGAAAACGCACCCGGAGCTCTCGAAACAGCTCGCGCTGGGCGGTCCCTTCGTACCGTTGCCACTCCCGGTCCACCCGATAGCGGTCGAGCTCGAGGAACCGTGCCTCGGCGCTCGAGGACGCCTTCGGGGCGGGCTCGCGAGCCGGTAACGGTCCCGACCGGCGGTGCGGGGTACCGGGGGAGCCACGAGGGCGGGGAGCGGGAGGTTTATAGCCCATCTTCTTTCGTGCCCCCGAGAAACATGCCGTATTACGAGTGTCCCAAGTGTGGTGGCGGATACGTCATCGATGTGCCTCCTAGCGCCCGTCCGATCTGCGACCGGGACGGCGCTCGCCTCAAGCGCACGAGCGACGCCTCGTACGAGCGGAACGCCCGGGCGGAATAGTCCTCTCCGCCCGAGCAATGGTAACCCTCGGGCCACTCGTTCGCCGGTCCGCCCGTCTGGGGGGTGCGCTCCTCGCACTCGCACCGCTCCAGTTCGTCGTTGCCATGGTCGTCGTTCAGCTCGCGTACCCCGGCTACTCGGACCGTCAGAACGCGGTGAGCGACCTCGGGGGCTCCCACTCCCCTTGGGCTCTCCTGTTCAATCTCTCGATCGTCCTCTTGGGGCTCCTCTCCCTCGGAGCGGTGCTGCTGGTCCGGTCCGCGTTCCGCAAGGGAAAGAGCTCGAAGCTCAGCCTTGGCCTTCTCGGCTTGGCGAGTCTCGGGGCGATCGGGGTGGGGGCGTTTCCCGAGGGCAGCCGGTTCCACGGTAACTTCGCGGAGCTCACGTTCCTCGCCTCGGGGCTCTCGCTCCTCTTTTTCAGCCTCGCCATGCTCCGCGACACGCGTTGGGACGGGTACCGGCTTTTCACCTTCGCAGCCGGCATCGTCACCTTTCTTGGGATCCTCCTGTACGGCGGCCCTTCGACCTTGGGGCTCGGGCCCGGAGGCGCGGAGCGGGTGATCATCGCCCCGGTACTCCTCTGGGGGATCGTCGCGGGGGCCCACCTTCTGCGACTCCCGTCCTACCGGGCCTCGCCGATCAACTCCGAGAGCTCGGACGCCGGCGCAGGGTGACCTTCGCGTCCGCCACGATCTGCTCGTGGTCGAACGCCAAGGGCGGGAGACTCTCGAACGGCCACCAACGCGCCTCGCGTGCGTCGTCCCCTCCACGGGCCGCCTTCCGACGGCCAGCGACCTGGTACACGACGCTAGCGCTCGGCCCCCTCGGGTCCCGTTTGGGGTCGGAGTACACCCCGAGGAGTCGAACGATTCGCCCCCGGGTTCCCGTCTCCTCGTGGAGCTCCCGTAGCACCGCCGTCTCGCAACTCTCCCCCAGCTCGACGAATCCCCCCGGCAGCGCCCAGCGTTCCTCGAACGGCGGATACCGGCGCCGCACGAGGAGGAGCTTCCGGCCCGAGAGGAAGAACGCGTCTACCGTAAGTGCCGGAGTGACGGGGCGGCCTCGCGTCGAGGTGTGAGAGCGGCCTGTCACACGAGGTGGCTCCGTGGGACGTCTTAGCTTCCCGAAGACCGGAGACCGGAAAGGAGGTCGTGACGCGTCACGATGCCGACGAGCACGCCTCGGTGGGTGACCGGAAGGCGGTTGATCCGGCGGGCCATGAGGAGCTGCACCGCCTCGTCCATCGAGGCAGCCCGGTCGATCGTGATCGGGTCGAGGGTCATCACCTCGCTCACGAGCGTCCGGTCGAGCACCGCGCGGCAGGCCGGGAGAAGGTCGGAGCGCCGAGCCTCCTCGGCATCGAGGAGCAGGTCGAAGAGTCCGCCTGGGAGGGAGAGTCCGGCCCGGTCGTGGAGCAGCCGAAGCACGTCCTTCTGGCTCAGCACCCCCACGGGCCGAAGCTGCGCGTCGACGACCGGCAGCCCCGAGATCCCTCGCTGGCTCAAGCGGGCGCAGGCAAGGCGGAGCGGGTCGCCCGGACGCACGCTGATCGCGGGGCGGCTCATCACGTCCCCGACGGTGTACCCGTAGAATCCGAGCGCTCCGGAGCCCGACCGGCGGCGAGCCCGGGGAGGGGCCGGGGGGCCGTGGCCCCGAGAGGTCCGGCGAGCGACCGAGGAGCGCGGCACGGGGTCACGCGACGGCCGCCCGTGGATAAGTTCTGCGCGCTCCCGGCTTCGAGCTGACTCCAGGAAGGGTAAAGCCCTCCTCCTTGAGGGAGCATCCGGCTCGACGAGGTAGAGCAGGTTTACATTCCAGGGGGAGATGCCGGCATCGGTGGCGACACCCCTTCCCTCCCCACCCCAGTATCCGATTCCCCCCCGTCCACCCTCGAGCATGTGGACCACGCCGCCACTTGCGACTCGCTCCTCGGACCCCGCCGCGCTTTCGCGGCTCAAGACGGCGGGCCTGCTCGGCATGATCGGAGCGGTACTCGGATGGGGCTCGTTCATTGTCAACACGCTAACGTCGAGCACCTCCACCGCCGTGACGAACAATGCGAGCGGTGCCCCTCGGCTCTCCATCTCTTCCACGACGGTGGAGCTCCTGCTCGTGGTCGCCGGGATCTCGGCCCTGCTGGTCGTGGTCCAGCTCGCCTACTTCCTTGGCGCCTTCCGCGACCTCCGCGAGTTCGACGAGGATTTCGAGACGCCGAGCAAACTCATCTGGCTCGCGCTCATCGGACTCCCGCTCCTCTTCCTCTCGCTCGCCCTCCTGCTGAACAGCGCTCTCGCGGTGGCCAACTGCGTGAACGCGCTCCCGCCGGGCGCCTCCGCGTCCACCTCCTGCTCGGGCCAACTGGGTGCCGCCGCGGGGGACGCGCTGCTCCTACTCTTCGCCGCTGTGCTCTCGTTCGTCGGGTGGGTGGCGCTCCTCCTCGGCGTCTGGCGGCTCGAGGCGCATTTCCGAGAGCCCAACTTCCGGCCCGTGGCGGTGCTGATGATCTTCCCTCTGCTCAACCTCATCGGATTCTTCCTCGTGTGGAACTCATCGCGCCGCCTCGCGAGCGCCAGGACCCGTGGCGCTCCGGAGTTCCTGTAACGGACACTCCCAGCGGTGGGGGGAGCAGGTACTCATGCAACCTCCTGCCCCGGCCGTCAACCCCGTTGACTGGTGCGGGCCGGCACAACTTCCCGCGGTAGCCCGATGAGGACGGAACGAAGGCAAGAGCACGGGTTCGTCCGGGTCGCCTCAGGACACCGTTTTGAGTTCGTCTCCCGGGGTTCGGGTCGAGATACGCTGCTCATCCACCCCGGCGGTCCTGGGATGAGCTACCCCTACCTCGCGAACCTGCTGCTCCTCGGGAACCGCCGGAGGCGGGTGCTCCTGTTCAACCCCCGTGGAGTAGGGCGAAGTTGGACCCCCCGACACCGGTCCGCGTACACGGTGGCGAACTCCGCCGCCGACGTGGAGGAGCTTCGGCGCGCGCTCCACCTCGAACGGTTCGATCTCCTCGGGTTCTCGGCGGGCGGGTTCGTCGCGCTCGAGTACGCTCGCCGCCATCCGGGTCGACTCCGCTCCTTGCTCCTTTGCGCGACCGCCGCGAGCGCGAGCGACATCGACGAGTCCAACCAACGGATGCTCGCAGCGGCCCCGAAACCCACGCGTCAGCGCCTTCGCGAACTCACCCGGTCGAAGAGCTTCGACGATCCGGAGTACGTTCGGTTGGCCGCCGAGGTCGGAGTACCGTTCAGCCGGCGGTTCCTCCCCCGCGACCCCCCCTCGGTCCGTCGCTCGGTCGTGAACCCAGATGTGTACCGCGCGATGATGACGCCGAGCGGAGACGAGTTCGCCGTCGAGGGATCCCTCGCGGGGTGGGACCGAAGGCCGGACCTCCAGAGGTTAGCGCTGCCCGTCCTCGTGCTGGTGGGCCGGCACGACTTCTTCTACGACGCCTCCCGCACGATGGCGGCCCGGATCCGGGGCGCTCGGCTCGTCGTACTCTCTCGGGCAAGCCATCTCGCGCACCTCGAGCAGCCGGCAGCCTTCCGTAGTGCGATACGCGGGTTTCTGGGTGACCTGTCCACGGCCGTCGCACGATAGGAGGCACGAACCTGGGCACGCCCGCTAGGTTGAACCCGACGAAGCACCCCATGCCTCAGCAATCCGCAGCGTCAGGAGCGAAGGAGAGACTTTCCCCGCCCGGTCGACCGGCCATCCCGGCGAGGCTCCGAGTTACTTCCGGTCTACGGTGTCGGATGGATCCGGTGCGGTGCCTTCCTTCCAAGGTTCCACCGGGACCGCCGCGGCGCTCGCCGGGCCCTTCGGCGGCTTGCGGGTCAGGAGGAACGACGCCACGACGATCGCGAACGCGACCGCGAGGAGTCCGATCGCGAGGCTCCACAGGAGCGCGGCGGACGGTCCGACCGTGGAGTTGCGGTAGGTCGGCGGGTTCCCCGTCGGCTCGGGGACGAGAGAGATCGAAAGGGTGTGCGAGCCGTTCGCCGGGACCGAGAGGTTCGTAGAGAAGGGGAGGTACCCGGGGGCCGTCGCCACCACCTCGTGGAGCCCCGCCGCGACGGTTTCCGACACGCTCCCGCCGACAAGCGTCCATGCGACGCCGTCCACGCTCAGGTGGCCGGTCGCGGGCAGGAGGGAGACCGCAAGCGTCCCGGGAAGCGGAAGGAACTCGAGACTCACGAGCACGGGGCCGCCCGCCACGTGGACCGACCCCGGGGGACCCGGAGTAAAGTTGGCCGCGGCCGCCACGAACGGGTAGCTCCCGTTGGCGAGGGAAACGCCGAGCGCCGAAGCAGTCCCTCCGACGCGCTGGGCGTTGACCACGACCGACCACGGCTCCCCTACGGGAAGCCCGGAAGCCGCGAAGGTCACCGGGAACAGCTCCGCCGTCGGCGTCCGGAGGGGGAGCAGGATGAGGAGATTCGCACCGCTCACCGTAGCGACCCCGGTCGATGCGGCCGGGTCGAGCGCGGTAAGGCCGCTCACGCCGTACCCATACGACCCCGACGGGACCCAGAACTGGACGGTGCCCGAACCCGTCGTGGCGTTGACGGTCCCGTTGAGGTTCACGTTCCAAGGTGATCCGGCCGCGACCGGGCTCGCTTCGAAGGTGACGGTGTAGAGGGGCGTTGGGGTGAGCGGCAAGTAATCTCCGCCCGTGACGATGGCGAGCGAGTCGGTGTACGGCAGGGTTCCGAACGGGTTCTGGGGCGTGCCGTAGTTCCCCCAGTAGTTCCCACCCTGGGTCGAACCGCCCACGATGCTGCCCGAGAGATTCATCCCGTTCACGCTGCGGTTGACCGTGGCGGGCGCGGCCGACACGTTCCACGTATCGGACTGCAGCACCGGGAGCCCCGTCAGGATGTCGACGGGCGGCGTGTTCGCGGGAACCGCGAGCCCGGATCCAAAGTAGTTGTTGTAGGCGAGATTGCCCGACGAGAAGAGCGTGAGCCCGTCGGCGCCGGGGTCTCCTGCGTCGAACGCCGGGCTGAGGTAGAGAAAGTTCGGGGGGGAGACGGGAAGGAAGACGTTCCCCCAGACGGTGTTCGCCGAGCCCCCGTAGATGAGGAGCGGGCTCCCCGTTGAGAGGAAGCGGTTCGAAGCCACCAAGTCGTGGCTCGAGTTCCAGAAAACGACATTCGCGACCGGGAAGCCCGCAAGATACGGGCCGTAGAACCAGCCCGTGATCGCGGGGGAGCCGACGAGCGTCACGTTGCTCGAGTTGAAGAACTCGAGTTGCAAGTTGTTGGTCGGCGGGAGCACTTGCGCCGCGAACACCGAGGCGTCGTGGGGGTTCAGCCACACCTCGAAGGAGGGAGCGGAAACGATCCGGACCGCGGCGTGCGAGTCGGCAAGGAGCACCCCCGGGAACTCCGGAAAGGTGAAGTCGTTCGTGCGCGCGAAGCTCGGATCGATCGGCCGCGTCTCGTTGTGCGGGAGGAGGTAGGGGTTCGAGGTTGTGCCGTTGCCGGCGAGCGAGAGGTTCGCCAGTTGGGAGTTCCCCCAAGCGATGAGCGGAGTGTACACGCCCACCGTCGGGTCCCGGGTGAGCGCGATCGGGACCACCCCCGTCGCGTTGGTGTACGTCCCGTTCACCGGACGGAAGCCCGAGAGCTCGACGGCGTACGAGTAGACGCCCGGGGGGAGCGAGACAACGGTGAACGGCCCCGCGGGATTCGAGGGCGCCCACTCCGCGAGCGAGGCGTTGAAGCGGGGGCCCGGAGAGACGAGGAGGAAGGCGTTCCCGGGGTTCAGGAGGAACGGAACGGGGTGGCTGCCGGCGAGGGCACCCGTGGTGTTCCACAGATTCTCGAGGAGCGACGGCCCGGCGCTCAGGTGGACGGCGGGAGAGGGGTTCGGCGAGTACCACTCCGCGACGCCGCTCGCGGTCTCTCCGGTGTCGGTGCCGAATCCGTACGCGGAGGGCACGTCGTTGAATCGATGCGAAGTGGAGTTCCAGAGCTGGAGCGCGAGCTGGCCCCCGAGGCCGAGGAACTGAGTCGTGCTTCCTCCGCCCGGCCCGCCGAGCACGAGCTCGGCATCGTAGAGCAGGTATCCGGTAGGCGTCAGGCTCCGGCCGTTGATCTCGTACGCCGGGGCGGGGGTCACCGACTGGGCGCTGTGGCCCGAAGGCGAGTTGAACACCACCTCGTCGTACGAGCCCGAAACGGTGTGCCCTGTCGAGTTGGTGAGCGTGTAGTTGAAGAACGCCACCGAGTCGTTGTTGAGCACCGTGGTGTTCGTGTAGAGCGTCACCGAGAACGGGAGTGGCTCGTGGAAGCTCGGTCCGTTCGCGAAGTAGTAGGTCGGCGCCACGACGGTTCCGTTGCCCTGGAGGATCGTGTTCTGAGGGAACAGGCTCGCGGGGCTCGAGAAGTTCCAGACATTGTCGATGAACTGGAGCACGTGGGAATCGGTCGAGTAGAACACGACATTCTGGTCCCAGAAGCTGTTGCTCGAGTTCCCGAGCACGGTGACGTTCGCCTCGACGGTGTTGAGCTGCAGACCGAACGCGCGGGGAGCGTCGTCGTCCAGGTAGAACACGTTCGACGCCGTGAAGGCCGCGCTCCCCCGCACGCTGGCCGTCCGCGT
>JAKIWH010000126.1 GCA_022750125.1 Thermoplasmata archaeon | reverse complement strand
GCGGTTGTGGTCTAGTGGTTAGGACGGTAGCTTCCCAAGCTACCTACCCGGGTTCGAATCCCGGCAACCGCATTGCTCCCCCGCGCCGTTTGGGACTATCCGGTGGGCGGAGCGCGTAGTCGCTCCTCCATAGTGGTGAGGGCGCGGTCGTCGAGCCCCACCATCAACGGAGAGTCGATCCTCCACACGAGAGCACCCTCGCGGAACGCTATGATCGTCGGGATCGCCTCGATCTGAAACACTTCCCACAACGGGTTCTCGTCCTCCTCGACGCTCGCAAGCGCGAGGGTCGCACCGACCCTGCCCTCTTTCGCAACAAAGCTGGGCAGGAAGCGGCGGCAGAACCCACACCATGATGCCCAGAAGCAGACAACCACCGTCCCCGGACGATGGAGCCGCGCCCCGTCGAAATCGGTGGGCGTCAGCTGCTCCATCTACTGAATCGAGTCTCGGGAGAGCGATAAGCTCGCTCCGAAGCAGCCCGCCCCGGGAAGTCCCGGCTGCCTGACTCGAACAGGCGACCTGAGGATACCTGCGGGGGCCGCCGGTGACCGGCGGTCTCGACTACAGTCCCCCGCTCTACCACTGAGCTAAGCCGGGACCCGGGCGCCACCACGTGGGGTCGCGGCTTAAGGGTTTGGCCGATCGATCGCCGCTCGTATGCGACGGCCGACCTCCGTGGTCGAGCCGGAGGCGTCGATGCTCCGGAGCCGGCCCGTAGATCGGTAGAATTCGAGGAGCGGCTCGGTCTGTTCCCGGTAGGTCCGAAGCCGCGTCCGCACCGCCTCGGGGGCGTCGTCGCTCCGTTGGACCAGGCTCGAACCTTCCACATCGCACCGGCCCGGAACCTTGGGGGGCAGCGTGGCGAGATTGTAGAGCCGGCCGCAGGTGGGACAGACCCGCCGCTGCGTCAGGCGCTCGACAAGCGTTGCCTCCGGGAGCTCGAAGTAGAGCACGATGTCGACGGGAACGAGCCGTGCGAGCGTCTCCGCTTGGGCCCGGTTGCGCGGGTAACCGTCGAGCAAGAACCCTGGACGCGCGTCCGGCCTCTCGAGCCGTTCGGTGAGGATGTGGAGCACAAGTTCGTCCGGGACGAGCCGGCCCGCCCGCATGTACCCGTCCGCCTCCTTGCCGAGGGGTGTTCCCTCTGCGACAGCAGCCCGGAGCAGCTCGCCCGTCGACAAGTGCGGGACCGCGAGCGCCTTGGCAAGCGGTCCAGCCTGGGTACCCTTCCCTACTCCCGGCGGACCAAGGAGCACGATGCGAGGCATCGGGCGAGCGAGGAACCTGCGAAGAAAACAGTTCGCCGAGCGGCTCTACTCGACTCGGGTCCCTTGGAAGGCGCGGCCGAGGAGCGCCGACTCCAATTCACCGAGGTCGCGGCCGTCCACGATGTAGATCGGGATGCGCGCGCGCGCGAGCAACTCCGCCCCGAGCTGGTCGAAGACGAACTCCTGTCCCGGGGTGCCACGGCCCACCCGCACGAGCCGTGCGCGGAACTCCTCCCATCCGATCCGGTCGATCCGAATCGCTTTCGGGTCCTTGCGAGGGTCCCGATCGAAGAGGCCGCTCACGCTCGTCGCATTCACGAGCCGAACGGCCCGGAGCCGGGTCGCGAGGAGGGCCGCCACGCCATCGGTCGTGTGCCCGGGCTCGGTGCCGCCGAGGACGACCGTCGTGCCTCGATGCGATTCCCGCACGGCCTCCGCGAGGCTCACCGCGGGGACCGGGGGAACCGGAGGGCCGAGGAGGGCCGCCAAGAGCCGGGCGTGGACCCGCGTCACGTCGATCCCGATCTCGTCGAGCTCCACGTCGGTGAGCCCGAGTTCGCGACCGAGCTCGATGTACTCGCGCGCGGTGCGACCTCCCCCGGTGGTGATCACGAGCCGGGTCTTCGCGGCGAGCGCTCTCAGGAGGGTGGCGAGCTTGCGCAGGTACTCCGCATCGCCCGCGCCCGTGCGGAAGACGGAGCCTCCGAGCGAGAGCACGACCGTCTCGGGGAGTTTGGCGGGTGGCATCTCGCGGGCGACGGACCACGTGCCCATGTACGTTGGGGTGGAAGAGGCACCGAGTGCGCGGCCGCCGGCGGGTTTATGAGCCTGCGGCCCCCGGGCCGGCTGTGTCCGGCGACGTCACGCGCGCCAAGGGCGCCGCGGCGCTCGAGGCCGCGAGCCGCGTACCTCGGGGCGCCACGCTTGCGCTCGGCACCGGTTCCACCGCCACGCTGGCGATCCGGGCACTCGCCGAACGGTACCCCGATGGAGGAGGCCTCGCGACCGTCGCGAGCTCCCGGGCGACGGAGAAACTCGCGCGAGATCTGGGGCTTCCCGTGCGCTCGCTCGAGGAGGGCGATAGCTTCGACCTGATGATCGACGGCGCCGACGAGGTGACGCCACGGCTCGAGCTCACGAAGGGCGGGGGCGGTGCGCTGTTCCGGGAGAAGCTCCTTGCACGGCTTGCGAAGGAGCTCGTGATCGTCGTGGACTCCTCGAAGCTCGTGCCGCGCGTCGGCACGCGGGTTCCCATCCCGGTCGAGATCGTACCGTTCGCCCGTCCGACGCTCCTCCCCATGCTCCGGTCGGACGGCCTCGGTCCGGTCTTGCGGGCGGACGCGCAGGGCCAACCGTTCCTCACGGACAACGGGAACGAAGTGATCGACCTCACGCCGGCGAAGGCGATCTCGAGCGCGGGTCGGCTCGAGGAGCGTCTGCGCAAGCTTCCCGGCGTCGTAGAGTCGGGGTTGTTCGTTGGGCTCGCGAGCCGCGTGCTCGTGGGGTTCCCGGACGGCAGCGTGCAGGAGCGTCTCCCCCCCTCGGCCGCCGTCGTCCCGACGTAGCGGGAGCGCGCGCCGTCAGCTTTATTCCCGACGCCCGATTCCGCGCCCCCTCATCGGGGTAGGAAGTCCATGCAGGGGAAGTTCATCCGGACCGAGGTCGCGAACGGGGTCGGCTGGATCGAGATCGCGAAGGGCAAGGCGAACACCTACGACCTCGCGATGATGCAGGAGCTCGACAGCGCGATCGAGGAGATGCGCTTCGACGAGGCCGCGAAGGTCGTCGTGCTCACGAGCGGGCTCACGGGATTCTTCTCCGCGGGCGCGGACATCGAGATGCTTAGGACGAGCCAGCCCGACTTCAAGGCGATGTTCTGTTTGCACTGCCAGGAGACCCTCAACAAGTTCGCCTCCACCCCGAAGCTCGTCATCGCGGCCATCAACGGGCACTGCGTCGGCGGCGGGCTCGAGATCGCGCTCTCCTGCGACCTAAGGATGATGGCGAAGGAGTCGGGGAAGATCGGTCTCCCCGAGGTCACGTTGGGCGTCCTCCCCGGCACGGGCGGCACGCAGCGGCTCCCCCGGCTCATCGGAACCTCGCGGGCGCTCGACCTCATGGTCACGGGTCGGCTCCTGAGCCCCGAGGAGGCGCACGCCATCGGGCTCGTCAACTACCTTTACCCGAAGGAGAGCTTCCGCGCCGACGTCGCCGCGTACGCCGAGGCGCTCGCGAAGGGTCCGTCGCGGGCGGTGAGCCTCATCAAGCG